>NZ_JBVJIJ010000035.1:0-102002 GCF_055586325.1 Dactylosporangium sp. NPDC051087
CACCCTCACCCCCCCACCACCACCCCCCCCACCCCCCCCCCCCCCGCCCCCTCCCCCCCCCCCCCCCCCCCCCCCCCCCCCCCACGCTGGCCCTCGGCACCCGTGACGCCGCCGGACCCCGCGCGCTTGCCTCGCTGACCGCAGTCCTGCTGCTGGCGTGGCTGACGATCCTTATCCAGGACCGTTGGCACGCCCTGAACCCCCCGGCGCGCCGGGGCACCGAACAGCAGCACGACCCCGACGATCCACCGTTCTGACCTGCCCAGCTAGCACCCTGGCTAGCTAGCTAGCCATCGCGACACGCCGATAGCTAGCTAGCTAGCTTTCTTGCATCATTGCATGGAAACATGTACGGTCGTCAGTGGGCGGGGCACTGGAACCCCCCGCACTCCCCGAAGGGACGCCATCCTCATGGCAGAGCAGCCCATCAGCAAGCTGCAGCGCGACATCCTCAAAGCCCTCGACGCCCGCCGGGTCGGCCCGGCCGCCCTCGACGGCTCCGCCACCTCCTACCAGCTGCTGCAGTCGCTGACCGCAGTCTGGGCCGGTAAGGACGACGACCTGTCCGCCGCCTACAGCGGCTACCCGCGCAACATGGGCAGCCCGGTCTACCTCGCGCTCAAAGACCTCGTCGCCCGCGGATACACCGTGTTCGAGGCGGTCTACAGCAGCCCCCCGAACAACACCGCGAACGAGAACGACCGCTACACCATCACCGCGACCGGCCGCCACGCCATCGAGGCCGCCTCCCGCGAGGCCGAGCTCCTCAACGCCGCCGCCCACCGCCTCCACGAGGCGCTGCTGCTGACGCACACGATGAAGGACCACCCGGCCGCCAACGCCACCCAGTGCGCCAGCCGGTACGAGGACCTGAACAGCGTCATCGCCCACGCCCTGGCCATCCTCGGCCGCGCCTCCATCGAGGTCGACGCCGGCTACGCCGACCGCATGACCTACGTCGACAGCGTGGCAACCAAGGGCCACGGCATCTGCTTCCCCACCCTGCCGACCCGGGCGTCCAGCGCGCCCTGAACCACACCAACCGCGAACAGAGGAGAGACCCGTGGCACGCCGCGTCCTGCTCGTCAACCACAAGGGCGGGGTCGGTAAAACGACCACCGCCGTTGGGCTGGCCTACGGATTCGCCCTGGAGGGCATCCCCACGCTGATGGTCGACCTGGACCCCCAGGGCAACCTCACCAGCCGCCTGGGCATCCGCAACCAGCAGAAGGAGAACCTGATCCGCGCCGGAAACCCCGGCGTCGCAGGACTGATGCGCGCCACCAACCGCGTCGGTATCGCCGATGTCGTCGTGCCCTGCGGATGGGACCACCCCAGCGCCAACCTGATCAGCGTGGTCCCATCCCTGGCACCGCTCGACCTGACCGACATCGAGAAAGCCCCCCCGAGCATCGGTCACGAAACCCGGCTCCGCCTCGCCCTGGACCACTACGAGACGGCCAAGGGCGCCGCAGGCCCCCACTACGTGATCATCGACAAAGGCCCCAGCCTGAACCGGCTGCTCGACTTCGCGCTCGTCGCTGCCGACAACATCCTGCTCCCCTGCGAGATGGACAACGACTCCATCGAGGCCGCTGTCCGTGTCGTCGCCTACGTCAACGAGGCCCGCGAGGCACTGAACCGCGGCAACGAGCTGGAGATCATCGGGGTGATCCCGACCAACCTGGACCAGACCAAACCCGCCGGCGTCCGCAGGGTCGCCCGGCTCGGTGAGTCCCTGCCCGGCATCCCCGTGTGGGACCCGGTCCCGTCCAGCTCCGCCCTGCACGAGGCGATGGGCCGCGGTGAGTACCCCGGCACCATCGCCCACGCGTTCGGCCGCACCTTCCGCCAGCTCGCGATCACCCACGCCCGGCAGATCATCGCCTTGGACCAGGTGACCGCATGAGCCGCCGGGAGGAAGAGATGCCGTCCGCCGTTCCACCGCCCCTGTCCAGCGCCAACCTGGCCCCGAGCAAGAACACCCAGCAGGCCCCACCTTCCCCGAAGCGCGCACCGATCTCCGAGGAGAGCCCCGTGCCGACCATGACCACCGAGCGCCCGCCCTGGAACCCGGGCGCCCCCGACGTCGACCTGTCCGCCCCGCCCCCGCCCGCCCGGGTGGGCCGAATCCCCCGCAACGTCAAGCTCACCCAGGACATCAGCTACGCCCTGGACGTGTACGCGCGCCGGTCCGGCCGGTCCGTCCAGGACATCGTGGAGACCGCGCTCGCCGAGCACATCCCCGCGCACATCCTGGCCGCCGCCCGCACCGTTCTCACGCCGCCGACCCGAGAGGGCCGGTGACCAGCATGGACACCCTGATTGAACAGCTGCAGCTGGACCAGCCGGGCCCGGCCGCCGCGACCGCCGCCGCGGTGGTGTTCCTGGTGATGGCCGCGATCATGTGGATCACCCGGCGCGCCCACGTCGCCAAGCCGGCCGGGACGGTCAACCGCCGCCCGGAGACGATCCTGACCATCATCGTGGCCATCATCCTGACCGGCGCGTCCGCGCAGGGCATGTGGATGTTCTGGGCCGAGGTCGTGGGCGTCAAGGGCCCGCTGCTCGTCGTGCTGTTCGGTGGCCTGGAGCTGGCCCTGTTCGCCGAGGCCCTCCGCGCCAGGAGCAACCTCCTCGTCTCGATCGCCAGGCACGCGAAGGACAACACGGTCAAGGTCGGGACCGGCGTCGACGGCATCGCCGTGTGGGTCCTCGCCGGCGTGACCGGTCTCCTGTCCGCCCTGCACGCCACGGACTTCGACCTCCAGGCGCTGCGCCTCGCGCTGCCGTTCGCCGCCGCCTGGCTGTGGGAACGCGCCCTTGCGTCCGAGAAGTCCGACCACGGGGTCAAGAAGCTCCGCGCCTGGGTGCTCTCCGCGGAGAACATCCTGATCAAGCTCCGGCTGGTCCAGGCGAAAGACCGCGACGTCACGGAGGTCGAGCGCTCCCGCCGGATCAACCGGCTGGCCCGCCTCGCCCTGCGCGTGCACCACTACCCCTCCCGGTGGGAACGGCAGCGCAAGCGCGCCGAGCGTGCCCTGATGCGCGCCGTCGAGGGCGCCGCAGAACACCTGGGGCTGGCCAACGACCAGGACGTGATGGACGAGGTCCAGCGCGCCGTCGCGGTCCGGTACGGCGCGATCCAGGGCACCCGCCCCACGTCCCTGGCCGCCCTGGACCCGTGGGCCGTCCGGCAGGTCCAGACCGGGCCGACCGTGGACCAGGTGGCGGAGCTCGAGCACCGCCTGGGCGGCGAGATCCGCGCCCAGCTGGCCACGATCGAGCAGCTGGCGGACGAGCTGCGCGGCTCCACGCACGCCGCCGCGCGGTACGTGGCCGAGACCGCCGGCGAACAGCTGGCGAACCTGCAAGAGCGCGTGATCGCCGAGGTCCTGATCCAGCTGCCGCAGGCCGCCCCGGCCGACGTCGACACCAAGGCGATCGTCGACACCGTCACCGATGTCCTGACGGACCGCCTGAACGACCGGATCTCCGACTCCCTCGCCCGGCTCCGCGAGGAGATCGGCACCTTCATCGGCGAGGAGAGCCGCTCGAACGGGGCCTGGCTCAAGGCCCAGGTCACGGCGATGGCCCAGCAGGTGGACGCGTTCACCAACCCGCCGGACGCCACGGCGGAGCTGCCGTCCCCGACGATCGACGACACCCGGCGCCTGGTCCAGGACTGGCTGGACGACGACCCGCAGCGGCGCGCCGAGACGCTCACCCGGTACGCGGTCCAGAAGCTCCAGGAAGCCGGCGGTTTCAAGTCCAACTCGCGGCAGGCGGACAAGGTCCTCAAGGAGTACACCGAGGCCGCCGCAGAGCCCGCCGTGGAACCGGCCCGGCCGGTCGCGCCACCACCACAGCCCACCCGGGCCGCCGTCCCAGCGCCGGACGACCCAGACCTGTCCGAGCTGCCAGAGCTGGCCAGCGCCCGCTAAGCACGCAAGCCGCAGGGGTGCGGACCCCAGGGACCAACCAAGAGCCGCACCCCTGCTCTCCCTCCCGAAGGAGAGACACGCATCATGGCCGACGAACAGACGTTCGAGGACACCGACACCGAAGTTGACCTTGACGATGGGCCCGAGCCCACCGCCTTCTGGTTCACCTCGGACCGCGGCAGCGCCATGGACTGGGCGAAGTCCATCGCGCGCCAGCTGGCGCACAACGCCATCCGCGGGACCCTGCGCTGGCTGCACCCGTGGACCCTGGTCCGCGCGGCGTGGACGCCCATCCGCGGGCTCGGCGTCCTCGCCTCCGGGCTGTGGCGGTGGCTGTCGGCCGCCGACCTGGAGGACCTCCGCAAGGAGAACGTGGAGAAGTGGGTCGCGGTGCGCCGGGACCGCCGTTCCAGCTTCCGCACCAGCCTGCTGATGGTGCTGATCGGTGACGCGGTCGGCATGACCATCGGCCTCTTCCAGGGCTGGAACTACGACCTGATCTGGCAGCTGGAGGCCCTCGGGGTGCTCGCCGCCGCCTGGTACGCCGGCGCCCGCGGACACCGCATCCTGGTCGACCCCATCAACGTGAAGTGGCTGGTCCCCCCGGACCAGTTCGTGCGCGAGGCGTTCCAGCACGCCGGCCTCGTCAAGGACTGGCAGGAGGTCGACCTGGTCACGCCGGTCCTCAGCGACGGCGGCAGCGACTACCACTTCGAGGCCGAGGGCCCCCCCTACTTCACCTACGCGAAGGCGCTGGAGCAGCGCGTGCGCCTCGCGTCCGGCCTGAAGACCTCCGTGGAGCGGCTGTGGCTGCGCCCGGTGCCCGGTAACGGCCGCCGCATCCGCGTGCACGTGACCTCCAGCGACCCGGCCGAGCGCAAGCCCACCCGTCACCCCCTGGCGGTCAAGCCCCGCCCCACGAGCATGTGGGAGGGCATCGACCTGGGGCTGACCCCCCGCCTCCAGCAGGTCCTGGCGCTCGTCATCGCCAAGGCCATCCTGCTCGGCGGCGTCCCCCGCATGGGCAAGACCACCGCGGCGCTGCACATCATCCTGCACGCCCTGCTGGACGTGCACACCCAGGTCATCCTGGCCGACGGCAAGGGCGTCGACGGGTACGCGTTCGAGGACATGTGCCTCGCCGTCGGGGAGAAGGGCGACCCCTACTCGATCGTCTACGTGGTCCGCATGGTCCGCAAGGAGATCGACCGGCGCCTGGACCGGCTCCGGGAGCTGCGCCTGCAGGAGCTGGACCGCGAGACCTGCGAGCGCGAGATGCCGATCTGGCTGCTCGCCATCGACGAGTTGGCGACCTTCACCCAGCACCCGGACCCGACCATCCGGGAGGAGCTGACCAGCCTGCTGGGCGACATCATCCGGCTGGGTCCCACGGTCGGCGTGATCGCGCTGCTGACCGCGCACTACCCGTCCGCCGACGTCGTGAAGACCTCCATCGCCGCCCTGATCTCCATCCGCTGGGCGATCTACTGCAGCGACTGGCTGATGTCGGACGCCGTGCTCGGCAAGGGCCAGTCCTCGGCGGGCAACCGTGCACACGAGATCCCGGAGATCCCCGGGGAGTCGATCCTGCGCCGTACAGGTCAACCGTCTGTACAACTGCGCACGCACATGCTCCCGCCGGCTGACGTCGAGGCCATCTGTGCATACGCCAGGAAGCTCCGTGCAGACGCTGGCGTGCTGCCCAAACGGGCTGCACAGGCGGATGCACTCCCCCCGGTACTCCTGGCTGCACGCGCGGCGTTCCAGGCCGGTGAGGGCGCGATCGCGCTGCCGTCCGCGGTGCTCGTGCAGATCCTCCAGGCCGCCGACCCCGGCGCGTGGGCCAAGCTGACCCAGGCGTCGCTGGCGACTGCACTGCGCCCGCACGGGGTGTTTCCTGTGCAGCTGGGAAAGGACGGTCCTCGCAACGACAAAGGCGAGGAAACGAACGTTCGAGGGTACCGGCGGGCCGATCTCGAAGAGGCCGTGCGTCGCATTCTCTGAGTGCTGTCTGGGCTGCTCCGCCCCCTGCTAGGTGTCCGTTTTGCCCGCTCCCCCACAGCAGTGGGGGTGCTGGCGGAGCAGCCCGGCAGCGCTCAAGGAAGCGGGTGCTGACCTCGCGCGAAGCGGGGGGAGCGGGCGGCGGCGGAGGTCTGGGGGAGATCCACGAAACCCCGCCGCGGGGGAGCCCCGATATGCACCCGACAGCCCAGACCGCTGGAAGATCCACAGGCCGAAAAGATCTTGCGATAACTCCTGCGAAAGAAACCAAGATCCATGCCCATTCTGACCTGCCTAAATAGCCAGCCTAAATACGACACAAGATCAAAGATCTTGAATAGGGGAGGGGTTGTGGATCAACGACTCGCGCGTGTGCACACGACCGCACACCCACACGTGCACCCACACGTGCACACCCGCGACCACACGCACACGCGACACCCACACGCGCCGGTGTACACCCGGGCCCGCCAGCACAGCACCAGCGTGTGCGGAGCGGCCCGTATGCACAGCACCCCAGCGGGAGCACCCGGAGCGCCCACCGTGCACCCGGCACCGGCACCCGGCCCGGCAGCACCTGTGCACACGGCACGCCTGCACGTACACACACCCGCCCTGCACACCCCCCGGACCTCCCTGGAGTGCACATGCACGAGCTGACCGCGCCGGCCCGCCCGGACCACTGGCTGATCGCCCTGTTCCGCCTCGTCGGCATCCTCATGATCGGGATCTTCAAGATCGTCGGCTGGATCGGCTGGGCCCTCTTCTACGGCCTCGGCACCATCGCCGCCTGGATCGCCCCCCGGCTCGGCCGGTTCCTGCTCCACCGCGGCATGCCCGCCCTCGGCTGGACCGCCCTCGTCGGCTCGTTCGCCCTCGTCCGGTTCGTCACCGGCGCGCCGATCTTCAAGCTGGACCGCCGCAACCGCCCCCACCCGCCCACCACCTTCTGGTACGGGCTGCGCCCACCCCCCTACGTCAAGGGCACCCTGGGCCTGCCGATCTTCTGGGCCTACTGGTCCGGACTGGAACGCGCCACCGTCCGCCTGACCACCGTCGCCGTCGCCGTCACCGCGTGGCGCTGGCCATGGCTCACGCTCGAGGGAGTGGTAATCGTGCTCGCCCTGGCCGTCGCCTACCGGGTGCGCCAGCGCATCGAGCAGCGCAACGCCGGCCGACCCCGCCGCGTACGGTCCAAGGTCGAGCCCCAGCCGCCGCGGCCCGCCCCGGGCCCGGTCCAGCAGCTCACCTCCAGCCGGCACACCTGAGAGGAAACGATCATGACCGACCCGAACGCCATCGTGACTGCGGAAGCCCTGAACGCCGCCACGGAGCGGGTGACAGCGACCGGCGAGATCACCCGCACCGATGCCCTGGTGCTCGCCCGCGCCGTCCTTGACGGCCTGGGCCAGATCAGCGGCGCCCGCGAGCTGGCCGGCGCGATCGCCGCCGCGGTGCTCGCGCACGCCACCAACGAGTACTTCGAGGACACCTGCGGCAACTGCGTGGAGGGCCGCTGCCACTGGGGCGGGGAGAAGTCCCGCCTGTCCATCCAGCTGGCCGCCGCCGGCGAGGACTACGTGGACGCCACGTACGGCACCTGCGGCTGCGCCCGGCACGCCAACAGCGTCCTGGCGCGCACCTTCAACCGCGGCTCGTTCGATGCCACCGTGCTGGCCTGGCAGGAGGCCAAGGACACCAAGCAGGTCGTGCTGGAGGAGACGGACACCGACCTGATCTGGGTCAGCGCCCCGTTGCCCGGGTCACAACCGGCTAGCTAGCTAGCCTGCGCGCCCCACGGGTAGCTAGCTGGCCACCAAGCTAGCTAGCTACCCGTGACCCGGCGCGGGTCGGCCCGTACCATGAAATGCATGGGACCAACCACATTTCCGCCGCGCCTGATCGTGTTCCAGGCGTTCGCCGACCAGGACAACGACGGCGAGGTCACCCCGGACGAGTGCATCGCCGGCGGCACCCGCTGGCAGCTCGACAACGCGTCCCTGCCCGAGATCGCGGAGGCACTGCGCCTCGACTTCGTCGCCGCCGGCCACCGCAGCGTGGTCGTGCACGTGGTCGAGCTGGCGACCCATCGGGTGCGCAACGCGGTCACGCCGCCGTTCGTCGGCTGGTGCGACAGCTCGCAGCTCGACGTCCCGGCCGCCCGTACCACGTTGCGGGCCGCCTGACTGCCCCGAGCGCAGGACCGGTACGGGCAACCGTCTTTCCAAAGCGGCCGATTGGGATTACCCGATCGGCCATTTCATGCACGCAGAATCACCCTCCCATTGCGTGGCGGGCGCAAATATCGGACGCTTGCGCGACAGCAAAAGATCACGCAAGGTGACGCACTCCTGGGGGTGAAAAACCCTGTGGAGCGCAGGCTTTCTGGACCGCCGCCACCAGGGGACATGATGAACGTTTTCAAGCCGCGGGGCCCCTCACCACCACTTACCGCTTGCCCTTGCGCAAGTAACTCACAGTGACCAATGTGCTGTTGGTGCTCCGCTTCCGCGTCAGGGCAGTGCACCCGGCCACCCGCCGATACCGCACCGTCTATGCCCGGTTCCCGCTGGAGCGCAAGCAGTTCCGGATCAGCCCCAAGGTCGTCGCCGAGGCGGCCCGCACGCAACACGACATGCCCTGGCCCGACTGGCTGATTTACCAGGTCGACCAGATCATGTGCCCCGCCAACCCCCATGACGGCGGCCCCTGCCTAGGGCACATGCCCTGACGCACCACCCCCCGGGAGCACCACATGACCACCGGCGCCCACCGCCGCACCCTGCGGCGGACCTTCGCCTCCCTCGCGTTCTACGCCTCGTTCGGCTTCTACCGGCCATACCGTGGCCGGCACGCCGGGACCCCCACCACGCCAGCCCGCCGCTGACGCCGGGCAGAAGGGAACCCCCCTCCCATGGCCGTACGCAAGATCCTCGAAATGTTCATCGCCACCAGGCACAGCACCATCCCCCGGCAGCAGCAGGACGAAGTCGACACCATCGAGCTGTCGGCGACCCACCCGCTCGTCCTCGCCCTGCGGCAGTCCCGGCTGGACCGCAACGAGAGCTGGGCCGCCATCGGCGCCCGCCTCGGCCTCAGCCAGTACACGATCCGCGCCTACGAAGAGAACCGGCGCAAGGTCACCCTGGAGACGTGGGTGCAGTGGTGCGCCGCCGCCCGCGTCGATCCCGCCGAGATGGCCTCCCTGCTGTACGTCGTGCTCCAGGAAGAGCTGGCGTTCACCGTCCCCGCCGACGACCGGCCGACCGGAAGGCATGCCCACCGGCCATGACCACAGACGTGCTCTCCATCCTCATGCAGCTGGACGACCCCGGCCGCCAGGCGCTCAAGGACGCCGTGGACGCGGCCGGGGCCGCCGGCGCCATCAAGGTCATGCCCCACCACAACCCAGACCTCGGTTGGTGGCTGGAGGCCACGTTCCCGCACCGCGTCACCGTCAACACCGGGTTCCAGCCCAGCGCGTTCGCGTGCGCCTGGGACATGCTGCAGCGCCTGGAGCGTGACGAGCACAAGCAGGAGCCACCCCCACCGGCCCGCACCGCCTGGACCACCCCACGACCCGGCCAGCGACCGGCCGGCACCCGACGCAGGAGGCGCCGATGAGCACCCCGTGGGCACGACTCCGAGCACTGTTCCGCCCGCGACCCCGGCCCGCGAACCCGGCCCCGGCGCCGTCCCGCGGCCGCCACCGCGGCGACCGGATCCCCGACACCGTGGCGGAGCTCCTCGCCGAGGCCGCCGCCGGCGCCGGCGACGGCGAGACGACCACGATCCTGAACACGACCCGGGCCCGCGCCCGCCTGGTCCTCACCGAGGTCCTGCGCCGCGCCCCCCGCGACGGGCAGCTGCTCCCGCCGTCCACCCGCGAGGAGCAGGCCCTCGCGCTCGTCATCGAACGGGCCCTCGCCGATGGGTGGGCGTTCCCGAACCTGACGGTCTCCCTCGCGCGCGTCTGGGAGATCCGCGGTGCCACCGGCGCCGGCATGTACGACCGGCTCCGCCACCGCCTGTCCGTCATAGCCATCAGCGCCGGTCATACCTGCCCGGACTGCCTGGAGACGACGGTCGACCGCAGCAAGGTCGAGCGCGGCTCCTGCCCCAACCACACCTGCCGCACCCCCCGAGGAGCCATTCGGTGAGGTATCTACCCCGCGCCATCAGCGCCATCTTCCAGCTCGGTGTCCGCGAGCTCGTGGCGGTCGTCGCCGCCTGCACGTTCCTGGGGTGGGCGCTGCTCCCGCGCGGGCCCGTGGTCACCTGGCTGGGCGCGGCCGTGCCCGTGATCATCGCCGCCGCGTGCGTGCTGCGCGGCGGCGCCGACCGGCGCATCCCCGCCCTCCAGCAGATCGAGGAGGACCTCCAGCTGCTCGTGCCCCCCGCCCGGCAGCACCAGCTGGAGCCGCTGCGCTGCCCCCGCCGCGCCTGTGGCAAGCCCTCGCTGGTGGACCTGGGCCGCGGTCAGGTCCTGCTCGCCGGGTGCCAGCACACCGCCCGGCACGTCGGGACCCGGTTCGTGACCCAGCAGACCCCCAAGGGCATGTCGTGGCACCGCGAGCCCGTCGACGAGCCTGAGCCGGCCGGAGCCCGCGCATGACCGAGGCCCCCCGCCGGTTGGTGATCCCGCGCCGGTACACGCGGACCGCGACCGACTACGTGCCCATCCCCGTGCCCGAGGGCGAGCCGCGCCCGTGGCTGGGGGAGTGGCTGGAGATCGAGCTGGAGGAGACCGGGCACGTCACCCGAGGCGTGGTGATGACCGTGGGCCCGAACCACCGGGTCACGGTCGCCGTCGACTGGGCCAGCTTCACCCACCCCACCGATTCCACTCCCTCGAGGATGCTCGCGCTCGCAGACACGGTGAAGGCGATGGCACGCCGCGGCGTCGGCGCCCCCGTGATCGCGTTCCACGTGGCGGTCGCCGCCGAGCACCTCGCCGCCGGCCACGACGGCGCGTTCGCCGACTGCAAGGCGTGCGTGGACGCGGTGCACACGCGGGCCGCGACCGCGGCCGCCGTCCCGGCCTGACGGACAAGGCGAGGGCCCGACCGGCATCCGGTCGGGCCCTCGCGTATGTGCTGCCCGCACACCCTGGGTCCCAGCGCCACGGGGGAAGCGCGGGGGCCCGCTGGTGCGGAGGCGTTCACGGTAGCGCGTCAGCGGGCTGCGCGCTCTCCCATGCCTCGACGGCGCCGGCGAACAGGGTCCGGTACACGTACTCCGCGTACCGGTCGACGCAGCAGCCCTCCTCGGGCATCTGCAGCACGATCAGGCCCTCCGTCGTCTTCCGCCACAGGCTCTGGCGGGTGTACGCGTACCCTGCGAACTTCCCCGGGGACCACACGTCGCCGGGGGCGTTGTTCGGCGGCTCGTACACGAGCGGGGCGGCGTCCAGCGGGCCGTCATCCGGCCCGAGCAAGTCCATGATCTTGGCCCGCCGCAGCTCCTGCCGGGGGTTCCTCACCGGCCGGGCGACAGCGTCGTGCGCGATCCGGTACGCCAGCTCACGGGTGAGGTCGTGGGTGTCGGGATCGGTCCACGGCGCTAACAGCGGGTCGCGGATCGCCTGGGGGCCGGTCACCTCGGCCAAGGTCAAGGGCATGGCTGCTCCTACGGGGACGGGTGGGCGGGCACCCGGTTCCAGAGCGTGCCCGCCCCACCACGATAAGACGCACGTGCAGAAACAAGCAACATCAACAAGCATGTTTCCCGCGTGCAGTCACAGCGACTGCAGCACCTCGCGCGCTTGCTCGGCCTGGAGCTCGTACACGACTTCCTCGCGCGGGCCCTGGCCGGCCATCCACTTGTCCAGCACCCGCTGGACCGCCGCCTTGCCCTCCGCCGTCAGCTTCCCCCGCGGGGACGCCAGCACGAACTTCCCCCCGACCCTGGCCAGCGGCTCCCGCACGACCTCCACCGCCCACGCGCTCTTGTGCCCGATCACCTGGACGTACAGCACCTGGTCCAGGTTCACCCACGGGCCCGGGTCGACTTCGGTCGGGCCCTCCGCCTGCTGCCACGGGCCCGGCCGCATGCTGTCCAGCGGCTTGCCGTCCTTACCGTCCACCCACATGGCGCTGCTCCTCATCGTCGTCGAGACCTACGCCGGCAAGGCTAGCCACCAGCCCCCGGAAACGGGCCCCCAGTTGATCGATATTTGCCGCTACGATCGGCCGAAACCCTTACACAGCACCGGAAAGGGCACCCGTGGGCGGCATCCCTCCTAGCGCAGCACTGATCATCGGACTGGTCGTCGGGGTCCCGCTGGGCCGCGCCTGGCAGGCGTTCGTGGCCTACCGCAAAGGGCTCAAGGGCGCCAAGGACGCCGTGCCCATCGCTCGCCGTATGTACTGGCGGGTAGGTCTCCCCGGCCTCATCAAGCGGGCCGCGATCGCCGCGGCCGCGGCCGCAATCCTGTTCACCTGGGCGTTCTCCGCCGGCGCCGGTGACGGAGGCTCCTGACCGGCAAGCCGACCGACCGAAAGGTCCATCGAGAAGCCCCTCAATGACCTAACTCCCTGTGGTCACCGGGATATAAGCTTTCCTCGCGGCAACGAAACTCCTCGAACCCCCAATCGGAAGGCACACACGCATGTCCGGAGGTTCCCTCCCCAAGACCGGCCTCGCCCTGGGCGGCACCGTCGCCACGGTCGGCGGCTACCAGATCAGCGGACTGGCCGCCATGGCGATCGCCGCGGTGTTCATCGTGCTGCTCGGCGTGGTGCTCGTGCGCGCCAGCATGCGCAAGCGCCAGCCCACCCCGGCCGCCGGCGTCGAGCACCCCCGCGTCCCGCAGCAGCGGCAGGCACTGCCGCCGATGCTGACCGAGGAGACCGCGGTCGTCCCGAAGTCGATGCTGCGACGCCCGGCGGTCCGCACCCGGTGATGAAGGCCCGCCTGAAGAAGCGCACCACCCTCGCGGTCGGTGCGCTTCTCTTTATCCTCTGCACGGTGTGGCTCACCCACCACGCGATCGCCGCCACCACCGTGGCGGCCGGCACCGGCGGCAACCGGTTCACCTACGTCTACGCCCTCATGTTCCTCGTCCTGGTGTGGCAGTTCGTCCTCTGCCACCTGGAGCGGCCCGCGAAGTACAAGTCCGCCCGCCAGGAACGGATGATGGCCGACGAGGTGGTCCTGGGCATCGTCCCCGCCTACAACGAGGACCCGGCCGCCCTCAAGGCCTGCCTCGCCTCGATGATCGACCAGTCCCGGCGGCCGGACGTCCTGGCCGTGATCGATGACGGCAGCCTGGACTCCCTGCGCATGGAGTACGCCGAGATCCGCGCCTGGTTCTTGGCCGAGTGCCACGCCCACGGGATCACCCCGATCTGGCGCCGCCAGACGAACGCGGGCAAGCGGCACGCCCAGTTCGCCGCCCTCGACCTGTGCCCGTACGCCACCCTGGTGTGGTCCGGCGACAGCGACGGCATCTTCGACCGGCACGCCCTCTACGAGCTGCTGATCCCGATGGTCGACCCACAGGTCCAGTCCGTGGCCGGGATCGTGATGGCCGCGAACGTGAAGGACTCTCTGCTCTGCCGGTTCACCGACCTGTGGTTCGTCACCGGCCAGCTGACGGACCGCTCCAGCCTGTCCACCATGGGCAGCGTCTGGGTCAACAGCGGCCCGATCGCCCTCTACCGCGCCGACGTCCTGCGCGACAACCGCGACATCTACCTGAACGAGCGTTTCGGCAAGCGCCGCGTCGGCTTCAGCGACGACTCCCTGCTGACGCTGTTCGCGATGCTCCGCGGCCGCACCGTCCAGCAGCCCACCGCGTTCGTGTTCTCCCTGATGCCGGCCAAGCTGTCGCACCACCGGCGCCAGTTCATCCGCTGGATGCGGGGGAGCACCATCCGCTCCATGTGGCGGATCGGGTTCCTCAGCCCACGCTCGTACGCGTTCTGGGCGCACATCCAGCGCTGGGCCCAGACCGTGGTCTCCGCCGCGGTGTTCGCCGGCGTCGCGATCGCCGGCGTCCGCACCGGCATCACGTGGGAGACCGCCGCCTGGCTCGCCGGCGTCCCGTTCGTCATCGGGTACGCACAGACCCTCCGCTACATGATCATCAGCCGGTCGGACCAGTCACGCGCCTACCAGTGGGGCACGTGGGCGCTGACCCCGCTCGCCGTGCTGTGGTCCACGATCGTGCTCCGCGCCTGGCGCTGGTGGGGCGTGGTCACCTGCTGGCACACCGGGTGGGGCACCCGCCAGACCGTGGAGGTCACCCTCCAGCCGGCCAACGCCTGAACCGCCGAAGGGCCCCGCCGGTCAACCACCCGACGGGGCCCTTCACGCTGTCCACCGAAGACATGCGGACCACCAGGTTACGCGGCCACCGGCCCCTCAGCCGCGCGGTCGATCAAGCAGCCACGCCAGCAGCATCGGCAGCAGCAATCCCGCACCCCACTGGACCCCAGGCAGCCACGCACCGACCCCGAATCCCATCACCAGGCCCGCCAAAACCGGTGTGCAGCCGTATATCCACGCCGTGCGGACCTTGTACACGTACACGTCCCGCAGCGCCCGCCGTTCCGCCGGCGTCAACCGCCCCCGACCCCGCGGACCCCGCACCCCGTACAGCACCCATTCCCACAAGGCCCCCGCCACACGTCCATCAAAGCTCGCCGGTGTCCTCACCGTCGAACGGCACGCCGGGCGTCCACCGCCACCGCACCACAGGCGCGGCCGCAGGCTCGGGCTCGGGCGGCGGCAGCGCGGGCAGCCGCTCGATCCACAACCGCTGACCGCGGTTCTGCAGCGGGATGCTGCGCAGCCTGATGTCGTACTCCGCGTGGCTGCTGATGAGGCCCAGCACCACCACCCGGTCCCCGGCGGCGAACTGGTGCTTGAGCTTGTGCACGGTCCGGTCGCCCGTCACCGTGCACCCCGCCCGGTCCAGCCCGCTCGCCGCCGCCCACAACTCCGCCTGCCGACGCAGGCGCGCGTACACGTGCACCGTCACGGCAGCTGCTGCTCCCGCACGAACGCCCGCCCCCGCTTGGCCACGTCCGCGCACGGCCGGCACATGTCGACCTCCCGCTGGTGCTGCGGGTCCTGGACCACGACCGTGGCCGCCCACTTGTCACAGGTGACCGCGTTCGGGTTCAGCGCGTCCGACCCCCACCCGTGCAGCATCTCGCACGAGCACAGGCACCGCCGCCGCGGCGGCAGGTCCTCGAACCGCTCGAACCCCGCCTTCGTCGCCGCGTGGTCCGCGCACGGCCGGCACATCGGGATACGCGGGACCGCGGCCCGGCTCGACACCACGATCACCGACACGTTGCCCCAGCACACCAACGCCGGGCGGCCCGGCAGGTTGTGCTCCATCAGGCACACGCACCCGCAGCCCTTACGCATCGTCCGGCACCATGCTCTGGATGCGGTACCCGAGCCGCAACGCGATCAGCCCCAGCCAGCACGCCGTCAGGTCGGGGTGCCGGCACTCCCACCGGAACCCCGCGTCCTCGTACCACAGCACCCACTCCGCCGCGGCCGCGTCGAACTCCCGCGAGACCTCCACGGACCCGATCGCCGTGCCCGGCAGCGTCAGGGAGAACCCGTGCCGGCGCCGCTCGAAGATCTCCAGCTCCAGACTCACCGCCCGCCGCCTTCCGGCCAGCCGATGGTCCGGGCCGCCCACGCCATCACGAACAGCGACCGTGGCACCCGGCCCGGGCCCTGATCCGCCGGCGCGACCATCGACTCCCGCGACATCAGGGCCACCGGGTGAGGCTCGCGCCCTCGGTGGCGCATCACCAGCAGCCCATTGCCGTTGATGTCGACCGCAGTGACCTGCCGGACCTCCACCCGCTTCGGGTTGCTCGCCAGCGAGCGCCGACCCTCGGCTCTCGCCGCCAGGTCCTCGTCGCGGAAGTCCGGTTCGGCGACCGCCCACCCTTCCGACATGAACGCCACCGCCGCAGTCCCGGCCGGTGCGTCCGCAAACGCCATGTGCGGCCGCTCCACCGGCGGATGCGGCAGCAACGTCGCGGTCATCACCAGGGAATCGACAGGGTTCGCGCCGCCCACCCGCCACAGACGCTGGGGCAGCTCGATCACCTCCACCCACCCGCGGTCGATGTCGAGCTGCCGCAGCAGCCACAACCTGGGCGGCTGGTCCCAGCCACGGCGCTCGCCCTCACGGCGCTCGACCGCGTGCATGGCGCAGATCAGCGAGTCCTGGTCACGGTCCCCGGTGACGTCCTCCCAGTCACTGAACAGCACCTTCTTGCCGTGCAGGTACATCACGAACCACCTTCCGCCAGCACACCCGATCGCGTCCCTCGCCGCCGGTCCACGTCAGTCAATGCGCTCACCCTCGGGGAAGATCCGCGGCCCGGCCGGAAGCGCGCGGCCCGACGTCGACGGCACCCGCACCGGCCCGGCCGGCGCCGCGGCGGTGCTCGTCGGCGTGCTCGGCAGCTCCGCGCGGCCCGGGAGCCGGATCGTGCCGTACGACTGGGTGAATCCCTGCCGCCGGGGGACCTCGCGGCCCTGCAGCACCTCGACCCCGATACTGCGCAACAGCGCCACCAACTCGCGGCATTCGGCGACGTCGCCGCCCAACCTCATCTCCAGCATGGCGTGACCGTACAGCCCCACTTCGTACTCGCGCAGCACGCGTGTGTGAGCGGAGTGTGAGCGCCTCAGGCGCCGTCGCCGCGCTCCGCCTCAGGGTCCGTCCCCGGCGCGAACCACACCGCCGGCCCCGTCCGGTGCTGCCGGAAGCCCATCCACAGCAGCCTGACACCGGGGGAGTCCGCCGTGGGACCGACCCACGCCCGAAGCCCCCGCCAGTCGCCGGCGTCGACGAGCGCACAACACCGGCGGCACACGTACATCCGGTCCCCGGACCGGTAGTCCCCGGCGACCCCCACAAGCCCGAACTCCTCGAACGGGAAGAACGCCACGGTGTCCGGGCTGGCGCAGAAGTCGCACAGCCGTTCCCCGGGCAGCGCCATCCCGATCGGCCGCGGCTCCATGGGCACGCCGAGCAGCTTGGCCGCCTCCGACGCCGCGGCCGCGGCGATCGCGTGGTCCATCAACAGGGCCATCCGCTCACCGCCCTCCACCCGGGCGTGCTCCCGCAACCGGGCGAGCTCCGCCGTGTCACCGGCCTGCCGGGCGGCCGCGACCTTGCGCATCAGCCCGTGGAACCAGGCCGCGTCACTGTCACCTGCGGGGTCCGGAGGAAGCGTCACCGGCGCACCAAAATACGCATGGAGCACACGGTAATCCATGGATGTTGATCGTGGCCGCCGCCTCGCGTCGATGCCCTCCCGGGCGTCCGCCACGACGTGCAGCGCGCTGACCTGCGACGGAAGACGATCATCGCGGCACGATCAGGCTTCATAACCTGGCTTATGCCGCCTGATCTTCCGCTACCCTCAAGCGATGAAGAGCAGCACCGAGGAGCATGGCGCCGCGGCCGCGTGCGTCATCGACGACTGCGCGGACCCGGTCGACGCCCACGAGCTCGTCGAGCTGGCGATCCCACGCGCGCCGTACCACGAGCTGCGGCACGCCTGCGGGAAGCACCTGGAAGGCTTCCGCGCCATCGGCATCCCCATCCACCCGGCGGGCACCCGATGAGCGACGACGTCGTCCACGGCGAGGTGGTCCCGGCCGGCTGGCGCCGACCCGACACCGCGGTGGAGGTCCCCGGCCGCGGCCGCGACGCGCACGTGCCCCAGGGCGAGGACGAGCGACCGCTGTCGGCCGGCGCCCGCCGCCTGGTGATGGCCGGCATCCCCCAGAACACCCTGGACACCTACGCCCGGCCCTGGCAGCGCTTCACCGCCTGGTGCGAGGCGAACCATCTCTCCGCGCGCCCGGCCGCCGAGAGCACGATGATCGAGTACATCCACTCCCTCGAGCACCTGCCGGTCCACAACCGGTGCCGCAACGGCGTCCAGGTCGGCGGGGCGCCGTGCCTCGGCCACCGCCCGGCGCCGCCCAGCCTGTGGATCTGGTACTCCGCGGTGCGCTTCTACCACGCCATGGCCACGCCGACGTTCGCGTGGTACGGCGGCAAGAAGTTGTCGCTGGCCATGGCCGGCTACTGCAGCGACATGGTCAACCTGCTCGGCTGGACGCCCAACAAGAGCCCGCGGGCGTGGCCACAGCACGTGATGGCGATGATCGACGCCATGGACCCGGCGAACCCGAAGCACGCCCGGGACAAGGCCCTCATCCTGACCGGCTGGTACACCATGGCCCGGGCCAGTGACCTCGGCACCTACCGGATCAGCGACGTCGCCTTCACCCCGCCCGGTGTCGACCTGGCCCTGCGGGACAGCAAGACCAACAAGAACGTGGGCCGCAAGATCGAGCGGCGGGTCATGCGGTACGTCGAGGGCGACTCCCGCTACTGCGGGCCCACGGCCGTGGACGTGTGGATCAACCGGGAGCTGCGCGGCCGGTACGGCATCCGCGACGGCGCCCTGTTCCGGCCGTTCGGCAAGCCGGGCAAGCACAAGGTCATCCCGGCGCTGCTCCGCGGCGCCCGCGACGACATCAGCTACAAGATGTCCCGCGTCTCCATCAGCGACATCGTGAAGGAATGGGCGGTCACCGCCGGCGTGCCGGACGGCGAGTACTTCACCGAGCACAGCCTCCGCCGCGGCCGCGCGTCCCAGCTGCGTGCGCTGGGGATGGACCGGTTGGCGATCGCCCGCGCCGGTGGCTGGTCCCCGCACAGCAGCGCGCTGGACGAGTACCTGGAGGAGCCCGAGGCGTTCGACGACGCCGCACCCGCGGCCATCGGCCTGCTCGGTCTGTGACGAGGGTGCGCCCAGGGCTGACGCGGCGGGAGGGTTCGCCGGCGTGCTGTCGCCTGGATTCACGCCCGCCCTCCCCTGCCGTCGCCTGCACGTATGCGCGCAGCGACCCACGGGCGTAACGCCGGTGGAGCACGGTTCGGTCAAGTGCGGGTGCCGGTCCCAAACGGCGTCCCACGGGTTCACTGCGCACCGGCCAGCCTACTGAGTACTTTCCACAGTGCAAAGACATGATCGACGTCACAGATTGGTATCTGGAGGCGGTGGTGCAGCATCTGTTCTCGTGACGGTTCTCAGCGACGGAACGATCAAACGGCTCGTCGACGAGCTGAATCTGGTGACCCGGGAGGACGGCGGCCCGATCGTCATCCAGCCGGTCAGCGTGGACGTGCACCTGGACAGCTGGCTGTGCATCTGGTGCCGCGGCCGGGACTGCGACAGCGAGGTCCAGACGGGCCCGCTGACCCTGCACCCGGGCCAGTTCGTGCTGGGCTGCACCGCCGAAATCTTCAACATGCCGGATGGGGTGGTCGGTCACGCCGGCGGCAAGAGCGGGCCAGCACGTAAAGGCCTGGTGGTCGAGTCGGCTGGGCTGATCGACCCCGGCTTCTGGGACGGCCAGATCACGCTGGAGATGACCACGCTCGCTGGCCCCCTGCGCCTGGAGCGCGGTGAGCGGATCGCGCAGGTCGAATTCTCGTACACCGACCGGCCTGTGGTGCACCGGTACGGCTCCCCGGAGGCCGGCTCGCACTTCCAGGGCCAGCGCGGGCCCACCCGCTCGTGGCGGGACCGGCGGGCGGCTACCGTGGCGCCGTGAGCACACACACCCAGCGCATCCGGGGGTTCGCCCAGGAGGCCGCGCAGCGCGCCACGCTGGCCGCCGAGACCTGGGCCGTCGACCACGAGCTGGAGCTGCTGCAGTGCGTCCCGGCCGACCGCGACCGGCTGCGGCTGCTCGCCGGCGTGACGTACCTGCTCGCGACCGGCGCCGTGACCTGGAACCCCGACGATCCCGACGAGACCGCGGGCGTGGAGGCCGCATACCTGTCGCTGGCCATCCCGCCGGCGTTCGCCGTCGACGTCGACGCCGCCCTGCTGCAGGCGCGGGAGGCCGGCATCCGGTTCGCCGGTCTGGAGCCGGGCCCGTGACCATCACGATCCGCGTGTACGACCGCACCGAGCTGGAGCGCAACGGCGGGAACCTCGGCGGCGCGCAGCTGGGCGTGATCCTGGAGGAGTACCGGGCCTGCAAGGACGACCTGCTGCAGATCCACGGTCGCATGTGGAGGGTCGTCACGTGCTTCCGGATGTCCCCCCATGCGAGCACCTCCGAGCTGGCCCGGTTCCTCCAGCTGCCACGGCCTGAGCGGCAGCCGCGGGAGTCGATCCAGGACGTCCTCGTGGTGCCCACGGAGGCCCCGTGGGAGGCCGCTCGTACACCTGTCCGTCCATTGTGACCGTTCGGGTGAACCGAGGGCTGATTACGCCCGGTAACGTGCGTCTTGTACACGGCACGACGGCGACACGGGCGCCGGGGGAAGCACGCACGAGGCCCCTGGCGCCCGCTGCAACACCGCGAAACACGCAAAACCCCTGACCACACCCGAGCCTTGGGCGATCGAGGCTTGATCGGGTAGGTACCGCCACCCCTACACTCGGGGCATCGGCAGGCGGTCAGGGCCACCGGGGGTACATAGCTGAGGGTGTCTGCCAGGGGCGGGGGTACGAGGATCCCGGGCAGGCACCCACAGCCGTATTCCTGGCCCTTCCGCCGTCACACGGGGAAGGGGCCGCAGCATGGTGATGACCGCGCAGAGCGTCGCTCGCGCCGCGGCCCGCCCCGCCGCACGGCGGACCATCAGGGTCGCCAACCATCCACTGTGGACCATCCTCCCCCCGGGAGCGCTCGTGCTCGCCTTCGCCTTGGCCGCCCGCGCGCTGTGGTGGCACTGCCTGGCGGTCGCGCTCGCGGTCGTCACCCTCGGCCAGTCGATCGGGATGCTGATCGGCGGCGACACCCTGTACGCCGGCCACAGCTACGACCTCGCGCGCCAGATCCCGGGCGGGATGCGCACGTACGGCGTTGCCCTGGTCGTGCTCGGCGTGCTCACCGCGGTCGGGTACGGGCAAGCCCGGTCCGGCAACGGCAGGCTGCTGCGCTACTGCCTCGCCGGCGTCGCCAGCTGGTACATCGGGTGGCTGTGGCTGATCCTCGGCACGTGGCTGGTGCACCTGCAGGTGTACGCCTGGAACGGCATCTGGCTCAACGCGTTCACCGCGTTCACAGCAATCCTGGTCGCGTCGGCGGTCCCGCCTGACCCGGCCCGGACGTAGGCGCCATGCACCTGTGGACCCTGCTGGCGGAAGCGGCCGGGGGGTCCCAGGCGCCGGCGTGGTGGGACTACTCCAGCCAGATCCTCGTCGCCCTGGCCGGCGCCGCGGCCGTCTGGTACACCGCGCGCGTCACCCTGCGGGCGTCGAATGCCGCCAACCGCAACGATGCCACCCGCACCGACCACGAGCGTGACCAGGCGATCGACGCCCGCGCCGACGCCCAGCTGCTCGCGCTGTGGGCCCGCCTGGACGTGCTCGCCTCCAGTGAGGCGCGGCTGCGCGACGACAACGCGCGGTTGCTCGAGCAGATGCACAAGCTGCGGCTGTTCCTGATCCGGCTCGGCTACGACCCGGACACCTTGACCGCGTTCCCGCACGGACCTCCCGGCGGCCCGTCGCCGTGAGACAATAGAACAGACGTTCGATACGCCCTCGACTCGCCTCGGGGCGCCCACACGAAGGGTGCCTCACCATGACCTCTCCCGTCCCCACTGAGCAGCCGGTCGTCAAGGCCGCTGCGGTCGCCTTCGTCGGCGCCGTCCTGGCGCTGCTCGTCGCGTTCTCCGTCCCGGTCACCGACGACCAGCAGATCGCGATCCTGGGCTTCATCAACGCGGCGTTCCCGCTGCTCGGCCTCGTGCTCGCCTACCGGGCGTCGCAGAAGGTGACGCCGCTGTCGAACCCGAAGGACGCCAGCGGCCGGTCGCTGACTCCCAGCGCCTGACCTGCACACCTACCCCCGTTCCACGGAAACACGCGTGCGTGACTTGCGTGTTTAACGGGACGGGGGTAGTGTCGTTCCCGGGGGCGGCACTGGAACCCCGCCCACGAACCGAGGGGAGCGCGCCATGCCCGCCATGGACAGCGGCGACATCCGGGACTTCGTCCGCCAGGTCATCGCCGGTGGCGGCGACCAGGAACAGCAGATCCAGGCCATCAGCCAGAAGTGGATCGAGGACGCCCAGGAGGTCCACGAGCAGGCCTGGTTCAACGGTCAACAGTCGACGTACCCGGACTGACCCCCACCCCCCGAAGGAGCCCCACGATGACCCGCACCAACGGCGTGATCCTCCGCAACCGCGGCGCCGGCATGCACTTCTTCCGCGACGAGGCCAAGGCTGACGGCGGCAAGCGGTACCTGCACAAGCGCGCCCGCCGCCTGGAGAAGAAGGCCTGGAAGCGCGAGTACGGCCTGCGCTGACCTGCACAAACGAGCGCCTCGCATGGAAACATGCGGGGCGCTCTTGCGTGTTTCCACGGTATGGCTTAGGCTTGTGCTTGCGAGGCGGTACTGGAACCCCGCCCCCACCCCGAGGAGAACGCATGACCGAACACCTCACCGCGGAGCAGCTGGCCGAGCGGACCGCGGACCGGCAGCGGATCGCGGCCTTCCGCCAGGGCCGGATCGCCTGGGGAGGTAGCGAGCAGGCCGTCGAGACCTTCCGCCGCATGCTGTGGACCATGGTCGAGGCCCACCGGGAGATGGCGGTCCAGGAGCACGAGGACCGCAACACCGAGCTGCGGCGCATGGACAACGTCCTGATGACCCCCGACGAGTGGATGGCCCACCCGCTGGTGCCGGTCCTGATCCTGAGCGCGGACGGCTGGCGCGGCAGCAGGGGCGCCCGCGACTGGGAAGCCCCGATCTCCCTCGCGGAGTTCAAGCGCCGCGCCCGCCGGAGCTCGATCTCCAGCAAGCGTGGCTACCAGGGCGTGTACGCGGTCGAGTGGCTGGGCCGCGTGGTCAGCACCCCCGCCGGCGAGTAGCCCGACAGCAGAGGGCCCGCACCCCCCGTGGGTGCGGGCCCTCTGCCCTTCCCCCCGGAAGGACTTGCGCCAGCACGGTGACACCGTGCCGCCCCCGGGTCAACGTGCCCCCTCTACGGGCACTTCACTCCTCGTCGGGCAGCGGTTCCGTCAACCGGCGCCGGCCTGCCAGCGTCGGCGGCCGGGGGACAGCGGGCAGCAGCTCCGCGAAGATCATCCCGCGCTGGGTCAGCTGCCACTTCCACATCGGAGGGTGATCCGCCCGGGCGGCCGCGTTCCAGTCGACCGCGAGCCCCTGGGTCTTCCACGCGGCGAGGATCGTTCGGACGCGAACGACCGGCACGCGAGCACTCTCCGCAATCACCGCGGCCGTCAGCCCCCGTCGTGCTGCCCGTAAAACGCCTAGAACTGCCTGCTCCGTTTGGTTGATGCCCTCTTGTCCGACCAGCGCACTCATGTCCCCGTTCACACCCCTAGCCATAGTCGATCTAGCCGGTACCCTTGCGCACACACGGTGAAGTGCGCGGGGCAGCAAACCGATCCGTCTCAACATCATCACCCGTTCCGGACGGGAGACGCTTTCGCGTTTCCACCCTGGGACGGGCGATACCTCACACCCCCGCGCTCGAACTGCTGTACGAACAACGGGGAAGGGGTACCGCATCGTGGACCCAGCGCTGGACCCATCGACAAAAACACTTGCTGAGCTGCAAGAACGCTACGGACACGTCACGGACTGGCAGGTCCTGACCCGCTGGCCCGGCCTCGCCATCGGAACCACCACAGTGGACACCGGCCTCCCGGCCGCGCCCACCCAGCCGGCCGTCCAGCCGGACGCCGAGCAGCACACCGTGTACGCCCTGGTTGAACACGAACTCGGGCTGATCGCCATCGTCACCCTGACCCCGGACGAGCTGGCCGCGTTCGACTGCGCCGACCGGGACCTCCACACCGTCATCTGGCACCGGCTCCGCCGCCAGATCCACCGCTCCGCCGCCCAGGCACGGACGGTCACCCCATGACCCGGCCGTCCATGATCGAGCGCGAGGAAGCCGCCGCCCTCGCCTCCGAAGCCGTCATCGCCGTGCACCGCCTGCGGACCGCCTGGCCCTGGCTCGCCGAGCTGATGACCCCCGGCACCCGCACCAGCCGGCCCATCCGCCCGGAGGTCACCGGGCACCGCGCCGAGGTCGCCGAGGCCGAGTGGCACAAGGACCGCACCGCGGCGTTCCTCGCCCGCCAGGCCCGCCGCGCCCCCGGCGGCGTGAAGCCGACCGCCGCGGCGATCGGGCCCGTCAGCGTCCGCGCGTCCGTCACCGACGACATCGCGCGCCTCGCCGACCGCCTGTACATGCATGTGCACGGCGATCGCCTGGAGTGGCCCGTGCTGGACCACAAGCGGGTGACCATGTCCACCGTCTGCACGACCTGCAACGGCACCGGCGAGCAACCGCGGCCGCGATGGTGGGACGGGATCATCGGCCCGTGGCCGCCGGCGCCGCCGCCGCGCCTGTGGGGCAGGACCACGCACCGGATCGCTGTGGAGCCCGCTACAGCGCCTGCTGCGCCCCCGCTACCGCCCCGCTGCATCGCCTGCAACGGCGGGGTCCAGCACACGGCAGAGACGCTGTCGGCCGCTGACCAGCTGCTGTACACCGCTCTGGGGCTGCTCTCCGCCCTGCTACCGGCCGTCGAGCACCCCCAGCAGGCCCAGGACGCCCTGCGGACCCTGGACCGGTGCGACCGCGCCGTCCGCCAGGCCGTGGGCGCCGAGGACGACCGCCGCGTGATCCCCGCCCGGTGCCCCTGCTGCCGCAACCGGTCCCTCTACGCCGAGGTGTCCGCCCCGGACCCGGCCGGGTGGGTCATCCGGTGCAGCGCGCCGGCGTGCAGATGCACCGGCGCCCGCTGTGCATGCAAACGCGCCGCCCGCTTCAAAGGCCGCCGCCACCTGTGGCCGTCCAGCGAGTGGCACACCCCGAACGGCCTTGCCGACATCCTCGGCATCGACCTGCCCGACCTCGTCGACGCCGAAGGCAACTACGTCCGCGAGTGGACAGACATTGAGGAGTTGCCCATGTCCGACCTTGCCCACGGCATCACCCGCCACCACAGCTACGACGGCGGGAAGCTGACCATCACGATCAAGCACACCGGCGTCGACGGCGACACCACCCTCAGCCGCGAGCTGGAGTCCCCGGACCAGGAGGAGATCGACGCCGCGGAGGCCGAGCTGATCGCCACCGTGATCCAGGAGGTCACCGGCGACGAGGTGTCCGTGTACGTCCGCGTGGTCATCCCGGCCGCCATGACCGGCGGCGAAGAGGCCCGCGTGTTCACCGCCCGCGGCACCTGGAACGTCGATCACTTCGCGCAGCGCGCCTCCGGGATCTCGGGTCTCGAGGGAGCGGCACGCGCCCTCGGCCGGGCCGCCCGGGCGACCGCCGACACCGCGTACGAGGAGGCCGCCGAGGTCATCATCGGCGCCGGCAAGGCGGCGCTGGCATGAGCGTGATCACCGACCGGGAGATCCCCCGCTACACCTCGCTGATGGCCGTGGCGATCAAGCAGTACGTCGGCTCGGACGCCGTGATCTGCGACGCCGCCCGCGTGTCGACGCTCGGCGACGACGCCGACCAGGTCGTGAAGACGATCGAGGACAACGCCGGCCTCATCACGTTCCTGATGTCCAACAAGCACGGGTCGCCGTTCGAGCACGGGTCGATCACCTTCATCGTTACGGCGCCGATCTTCGTGCTGTGGGACCACGTCCGGCACCGCATCGGCGTGTCCTACAACATCGAGTCCAGCCGGTACCGGCGCCTGCGCCCCCGGTTCTTCTGCGCCAGTACCGCGCGCACCCAGACGGGCAAACCCGGCCACTACGTCATGACGGACGGCACCGAGGAGCAGGCCCAGGCGATGTTCCAGGCCCACGACATCGCGAACACCGCGGCGTGGGAGCAGTACCTCGCGATGCTCGACCTGGGCATCGCCCGGGAGCAGGCGATGCAGGTCCTGCCCATGAACACGATCATCAGCGCGTACGTGACGATGAACCCCCGCTCGCTGATGAAGTTTTTGGAGCTGCGCCTGGGCCCGGCCCGCCGGGAGCTGCAGGTCCTCGCCGGCATGTACCAGCAGGCCCTGGCCATGTACTGGCCGGCGACCGCCGCGGCGTTCGAGGCGAACGGGCGGATCGCGCCGTGACCGATCTCCTGGTCGAGCAGCCGCCCCCAGCGCCGAACGACGCCGAGCCGACCGTGCCCATCGTGATCGACGACCTTCGCCGGCGGATGCAACTCGGGGTCGAGCGGTACGGCGTCGCCCTCCAGCCGCACAACGGCCGCGACACCCTGCGCGACCTGTACGAAGAGCTGCTCGACGCAACCATCTACCTGCGGACGCTGATGCGCGAGCAGGAAGGCCACATCCTGGTCCCGATCGAGGCCGCCAAGGCCGTGCTGGACCTGGTGGTCGCCGGGATGTCGTTCTCCAGCGGGTTCATGGACGACGAGGAGGTCGAGACCCTCCGCGCGTGGGCCGTCCGCCTGGGTGTCGACCCGATCGAGGCGACCCCCTTCGCGTTCATGCGGAAGTACCAGCACCAGTACGTGCCCGGCTCCCGCAACGGCGCCTACCAGGTGACGTGCAGGCACTGCCACGGGCTGCCCGCCCTCAACTGCCACACCCACCCCCGGCACGCCTTCGAGATGGCCCCCGGCGGCCTGTGCGAGACCTGCGGGCACACGAGCTCCACCGGCGAGCACGACACGATCAAGGAGATCCCGCAGTGACGAGCGACCCGCGCGCGATCGCCGCGCTGGACGAGTACACCTCCCGCGCGACCCTGTACAAGAAGTCGTGGCTGAGCACGGCCGCCACTGAGATCGGGCAGGTCCTGCTGTGGCCGATGAGCCCCTGGCCTGAAGCGTTGTACGTCGGCGCCACCCGCAGCTACTTCGTGCGCGTCGACGACATCGCCCCGAACATGCAAGGTCCCGCCTACGTCGCCGCCCCGTTCCGGCAGCTGGACAGCAACGACGACGGGCAGGAACGCGGCTGCACCCAGCGGGTGCGCCTGGAGACCGCGGACGGGCACAAGGTCACCGACCTGCACGTGCTGCCGCTCACGATGGACCGGCCGGCCAGCCCGTTCGAGATCATCGGGTGGGGCACGCGCGTGTTCATGCGCCAGCCGGCGCCGCTGCTGCGCCTGCCCGGGTCACAGCTCGTCCGCTACCGGGAGGGCCTGCTCTGGTTCGTCTCCGACGACTTCGTCCACCACCTGGATCCCGATGTCGTGTCCCCGCCCGCAGGGTGACCTGTGCACGGACCCGGTGCTGGTGACCCGGGTCCTGCCGCTGTCGGCCGACCGCGGCACCGGCGTGCACGAGAGCCGCTGGTCGGAGTGCACCGTGTGCGGGTACGTCGGGGCACCGTGGGACGGCACACAGCAGCCGCTCGCCGACGCCGTGCACGTGCCGGGCAGCAAACCGGACCTGATGCGGGAGGCGCCGTGAGGTGGCCACCGGTCCGCCGCGACAACCTGCTGTGGTGGCTGTGGTGCTGGAGCTCGTGCGCGATGCTCGGCCTCAAGCTGGGCGGGGCGCACGTCTCCTGGGGTGTGGTGCTGCTGCCCACGCTGGTCCTGGCCGTGATCCTGCTGGCCGGGCTCGTCGTGTTCGGGGTGCTGCTCACCCGTGACGCCCGCTGGTGGTGGCGGTGACGTCCCCACGCCGGCCGGACGGGTGGCAGTCCTCCAGCAGCGAGTACCTCGGCGGTGGGCTCCAGCTGACCAAGACGTGGACCGATTCCCTCGTGGGCGAGGTCCTCCACGCCGGCGGCCGGTGCGCCGCGGTGCTCGCCTGGGCGCGACAGGCCGCCGAGGACGAGCACGCCATGCACACAGGTCACGACTGGGGCAGCGACCGCCCGGACCGCCCGATCACGGCCTGCCGCCGCGACGCCTGCCAAGAAGCTGTCAGTCTCCTGTTCAGCGCAGAACGTGATCATGAGTAAAGATCGATGGATCATTGAGTAGTGGTGACCGCATACCTGCCAGCCGCGCGGAAGGACCCGACATGGCACAGCAGATGACCTTGCACCTGGACAACGTGATCGTGGACGGAGGGCTCCCGATCGCCGGCGTCCTCTACCTGTCCCACGAGCCGTCCCCGGCCCGCCCGGCCGGGCTCGCCACCATCCCTGACCGCCGCTGGTCGCACATCGACCCGGCCGGGCACTATCACGCCTACGGCATGGACCTCGGGTTACCCACGCTCACCCTGACGTCGATCGGGTACGCCTGCCTGATCTGCGGTGCCCCCGTGGTCCCCGGCTCCACGGACGCCCTCGCCGAACGCGCCCCCGGCAAGTCCACCGAGTGCTGGACCCTGGCGCTCCCCCGTGAGTCCAACGGGCAACCGATCTCCTTCCACGCCGCGGTCACCGGCGACCACGAGCTGTTCGGGATCGCGACCCCCGCCAACGCCACCATCGGCGCGCCCTGGAGCGAGCTGTACGTGGGCATCACCCCGCTGGGCCGCCGGCGGACCGAATGATCGGCCAGCTGAGGGTGATCCGGCTGTCCCCGAACCGGTGGCACTGGCTGCCCGCCACGAACCTCCGCGTCCGCTTCACCGGCCTGTTCCCCTCCAAGGTCCACTACCTCGAGGTGCCCGTCCGGGTGGTCCAGCGGTTCGGGCAGCCGATGTCCTCCCAGGTGCGGGTGTACGTCAAGGTCGGCCGCGCCGTCATCGAACGCTGGTACGAGTCCTCCTGGGAGATCCCCTGGGCGCACACCCCTCTGTCCGTCACCGTGGGCTTCCGCACCCTCCAGGTCCAGGCACTCCTGGGCGATCAGGCCGACACGATCACCCTGCCCCATGCTGCGTGAGTGGCAGACCGGCCCCGATCACCTGGGGTACACGTGGCTGTACGCAGAGGACTCGGACACGGGGTACGTCCTCGCCCGCCGCGTCGACCTATTTTGGATGACCTTGGCAGGCTTCCCCACCGCCTCAGCCCGCCTCTGGAACCAGGAACAGCTGCGCCGCCAGGCCTACATCAACCTGGGGGTGCTGCAGGAGATCCGCAAGGCCGCGGCCGCCCGCGGGCTCGTCGACGTCGAGCTGGTCGGCGGCGGCCCCTGCGACGGCGACGTCCTCACCGTGCCCACCGACAGGACCGGCGCCCCCATCAACCGCCGCTGGCTCAAGCCCACCGCCGTACCCATCGGGTCCACCCGCGCCACCGGCCCCGGCGTGCCCACCTACGAGGCGCACGCCTTCCCCTCGATCACGTCCCGGCGCTGGCCGTTCACATACAAGGGAGCCACCTGATGACCGCCCCCGTGCAGCCCCTGAAGATGATCCCGGTCGACCACCGCAAGCGGGGCACCCCACCGCCCACCGGCCGCCGGTTGCGGCACCACCCGGACGACGCCGCGTGGCGGATGGAGCTCGGCCGCCGGCTGCGCCGCACCCGCGAGGCACAGGGCGTGTCGCACCGCACCCTGGCCGCCCGCATCGACTCCTACACCTCCACCATCTGCCGCCTGGAGAACGAGGGCTGCTCCGTCACGTTCTCCCTGCTCAACCGCTACCTGCACGGCCTGGACGTCAAGAGCGTCGAGTACCACGTCCAGGGCCTGGGCCTGCCCCGCATGACCGCGGACCTCGTGAACGCCCTGCAGCTGGAGGAGGACGCCCCGGTCGGGCTGGCGAAGCTGGACGCCGCCCGCCACTCCCTGTGGGTGCAGCTGGTCGGCCACCGCGCGTCCGGCCGGCTCCGCCAAGCGGACGCCGCCCGCGTGGTCGGGCTGATGGGCCGCTCCACCCTGTCCAGCTTCGAGAACGTCAGCACGGACGGGTCCGCGCTCGCCACCTACCAGCGGTACGCGCGAGCGATCGGCGCCGGTATCGGCCTGCCCGGACAGCCGTCGATCGCCCTCACCTTCGAGGGCCTCGCCCCCTGATGGTCGAGGAACTGACCCGCCGCATGCCGCCGCTCGCGATCGGCGTCGAGGACGGTGAGCCCGTCGAGTTCGTCACCGTCGACCACATCCGGGACTGGTGGCCGTGGTTCGCGAACGCCGCCGGGCGCATCCGCGGCTGGTGCTGGCGAGGCCGCCCGGGCGGGCCCCTGCTCGCCGCGGTGACCGTCGCCGAGTTCGCGCACGCACTGGGACGGCCGTACACGGAGGACGGCCGGACCGCACACACCCCGGAAGGCAAGAAGATCTACCGCTGGGCGGACGTGATGCGCGCGGAGTCCCGCGCAAACGAGTCCGCCGCCGGCGCCCCGAGGAAGGAAAGCACCTGATGCAGAAGCTCGTAGTCCTGTTTCGGATCCAGGGCGAGACCCTGGACAAGCGCACGATCACCGGGCCCGTGGTGGAGGGCTGGACGGAGCAGCGCGCGGACGGCACCACCTGCATGACCGTGTACGTCGCGGAGAACGGCACCAGGACCGCCACCCACTGGTTCGCCGACGTCGTCACCTACACCCTGGACCACGAGGCCGCCGATGACACCGCGGCGGCGGCGGCGATCAAGCAGGCACAGGCACCGGAGCCGGTGACGCCATGACCCCCAACGCCCCCGGGGCCCACCGGTTCACCGACAACGACACCTACCTGCGCGCCGTCCGCGGCGGCGGCATGGTCCGCTGCATCAAACCCGGCCGCGGCTGGATCCTCGCCCCCCGCGTCCGCCAGCTGTGCGACCTCGGGTTCCCCGACACGATGATCGCCAGCCAGCTGCAACGCGACTACGGCATCCACATGACCCAGTCCAGGGTGTCGTCCATCCGCGACCGCTACGGGATCACCGCCGGCCGCGGCCGCGGGACCCTGACCACCGAGGAACGGGACCAGCTGGCCGCGATCCCCGTCCCCCCGCTGGAGCACATCGAGCCCGACCTCGACGCCGCCGTGCGGATCGTGACCGCGAACGCCGCGGCGCTCACCTCCCGCCACAAGCTGGCCCTGGTGACCGCCGTCCTCGACGACGAGCGCCCACGCTGCGGCGCCCGCGGGTTCGCCGTGACCGACCGCAACTACGAGGGCTGCATCCTGAAACCCCACGGCGCCGACATCGACCACGAGTACGGGGAGATCCCCCCCGAGGTGTGGGCCCGCATCCGCGCCTCCTACGCCGCCTGAATTCACCCGATCGGGTGACACCAGCGGTTGCCCACAGTCGACACGTCACGGTAAGGTCCACACCGAGTCACCGCCCGGCCGAACGCGAGCCGGGACCCCGGTGGCGGTACGTGCCCGCGCGGCACAGCACCACCTCCCCGCACACGCGGGGGTGATCCACAGGCGTCTCTGGCAAAGACCGCCCTCCCCGCGCACGCGGGGGTGACCCACCGACGTAACGGCGCCTGATCAACGCCCGAACGCCATGCATCACCGGACGGCTCTGGACGTCTCCGGTCGATGAGGATGCCAACGCACGAGCTGCGAGACCACGAAGCGGCGGGACCCCCGGCAGGGACCCGCCGCTTCGCTGCGCCACAACCGCGACACACCGCCGCTACCCTCCCGCCATGACCATCACCACCCCACCGCGTACGCCCACAGCCGTCATCGTGGACGTGGACGGCACCGTCGCCGACATGGGCAAAGGCGAGCCCGGCCGCCGCTCCCCCTACGACTGGCACCGCGTCCACGAGGACACCCCGATCAACCGCGTCATCGACCTCGTCGCAGTCCTCCGCGCCACCGTCGACGAGGTCATCTGGATGTCCGGCCGCGACAGCCGGTGCCACACCGCCACCGTCACCTGGCTCCGCCAACACGCCGGGTTCATCCGCACCCGCGACCGGCTGTACATGCGCCCCGCCGGCGACCAACGCGGCGACGAGATCATCAAGCACGAGCTCTACCAGCGGCACATCGCCGGCAACTTCACCATCGCCTGGGTCATCGACGACCGCAACAAGGTCGTCCGCATGTGGCGCGAGCAGCTGGGCCTCCCCGTGCTCCAGGTCGCGGACGGCGACTTCTAGCCCAGCTTGCCCATCAAACACAAGATCGCCCCCTGCACGCAGACGACCGACTACCTGCGCGTCTGGGACACCGACACCGCCATCGGCCTGGAAACCCAGGTCCCCCGCTACGCCGCCGGCGACGTCATCGCCTACGTCCGCGAGTACCTGACGGACGAGATCCAGCGACGCGTCCGCGAGTACGCCCTCTTCCGCATGACCCTGATGCTCGCCCGCACCACCCTGTGCCGGTTCAACGGCGGACCCTGGCACGGCCGCGAGGAAGCCATGGACCTCTCCGACGGCGGCAAACCCCCACGCGAGTGGAGGGTCATGGAAAGCCGACCGTTCAAGATCCTCGACTTCACCCGGCTGGACAGCATCGAACCCACATTCGAGGAGCCCAAGGTCCACATCTACTACCGGGGCAGGCTGCCCGATCTGTCCGGTGATGGCCCGGTCCAGTGGGTGTACGAGCAGGACTACCACAACCTGCGGCAGTGGGGCTAGGCTGCGCGCACACCAGCGGCGAAGCAGGTGCAACGGGCCGCCCCAGACTTCCAACCGGGGCGGCCCGCGCTGCTGCCCGACGCCGGCGCGCCCCGACACCGCCCCGACGAGACCGGGTTGCAGGGGTGGCAGGAATGGTGCATCATGGCGATTCGAACGCCTACCGCAGCGCCTGGAGTGTGCCTTTCTCCGGGCGCTTCGTCGTATCCGGGGTGTGACGCGCACGGGCCGCCCCAGAAGACGCGCCAACTTTCCCGCTCGAAACGGACATGCCCCGGCCGCTGGACCGACCGGGGCACGCATTGAGCGGCGACTATTTGAGAACGGTCACGGTCACCGGGTACTTGTCCCCACCGACCCAGACCTTGACGATCCCGCCGAGCGCGACCGGGTCTACCCACACCTCGCCACCGTGGGGCAGGGTCCACAGGGCGTCGAGCCCGGCCCGGTCCATGGACACGGTCTCCCCGTCCAGCACGGCGCACGCGGTGTGCACGGTGCGGGTGACCACGTTCGCGAGCAGGCCCACCCGCGCACGGGGGACCGTGACCCGGTAGGCGAGCTTGTGGCGCTGGAACACGTTGCCGGGGGTGTGCTCCCAGGGGATCGAGCAGACCGCCGTCGAGCAGGTCACGCACTGGGCGATCTTGTCCACCTGGACGCCTCCGCCGTTGTACAGGTAGAGCAGCTCGTCGCCCTCGTCGTCGGCGCGGATCGACACGAACAGGCTCCGCTCCAGCAGCGCCTGGTCCCCGCTGAGGGGCTCCCGGGTGCGCAGGTGCACCTCGTGCTGTGCCACCTTCTCCCGGGCGCGCTCGGCGGCCTGCCACAGCTCCCGTGTGCCGATCACGATGTGCGACTCGCTGTGCCCGTCCGGGCGGATGAACGTGTACAGCCACCGGGGGTCGCTCACTGCTTGGCGCCCACGGAGAAGCCGTCCGTGTACACGCGCTGGAACACGTCGGTCAGCAGCGTGCGCCGGTCGGCGTGGGCGAGCAGCTTGTACACGTCGCTCTTGATGCCGAGCGCGGTGATCAGCAGGTCGAGGGCCTCCACCAGCAGCTCGTCGGGCAGCGCGTCCGGCTGTCCCTCCGGTGGCGGGGTGTCGGCGAGCAGCTGGATCTCGTGCTGGGTGTCCAGGTCGAACGGCAGCCGCTGGTCGTGCAGGTAGACGGCGACGGTGGCGCCGTCGGTGTCGGCCCCGCGCACGATGCCCTCCACCTCGGTCTCCTGGCCGTCGGTGCCGAACGCGGTGAACCTGACCCGCTGCCCGATGAACGCGGTGTCCGCGAGGGCCTTCGCCGCGGCGCTCGCGTACGAGGGCGCCTTGGGGGCGTTGAGCAGGTAGATGCGGTGGATGCCACCCAGGCTGGCGGTGCGCTCGAGCCCACCGTCGCAGCGCAGGGGGATGGTGATGCGTCCGCGGGCGTCGCGGGTCACGGGCCCGTTGATGCGCCCCCAGTACTCGCGGCCCTGGAGCCCCAGGTAGTAGCGGATCTCCCACCCGGTCCACTCCTCGCCGACCAGTGCGGCGGCGGTGGTGGTGTCCGGCTGGGTCGTGCTGCTTCCAGGCATGCTGTGCCTTCCTTGGTCGTCCTCGGTCTGCTCTGCCCCGCAGACATGGGGTTGCGGGCCGGTGGGCCGCCCCGGTGTTCCAGGGCGGCCCGCCGGCCGTGTCACGCGTTGGTGCCCAGGCGGGCGATGACGTCGTCCAGGACCTTGAGCCGGCGGGTGGCGCGCTCGATGCCGTTGCGCATCGCGGCCTTGTCCGTGCGGTGCCGCAGGGTGGTCTTGAGCCGGTGGGTGGTCTCGGTGATGTAGGTGTGGGTGGAGGTGCGCTCGGCCTTCACGGCGGCCGTGAGGGTCGCGTCGTCCGCGCCGAGGTTCTCCCACAGCAGGTTCTCCACCAGCTTGGCCGCCTCCAGGGCGCGCTGGATGTCCAGGGCCTTGGTGAGGGCTTCCGCGCTGGTCATGAGTTCGTCGCTGATGGTGTTGAGGGTGGCGTAGACGCTCATCGTGTTCCTCCGGTGCGGGCGGGGTGTGCGGTTCCAGTCGCTGCCCCTGTGACAAGACCCTACCTCGTTCCATGGAAACATGCAACACGGGCCCGCATGTTTCCATGCGAGCCCGTGGGGTGGCGCTGGTCAGGCGCTGATGGCCCCGAACTGCGCGACCACCTTGCGGGCCAGCTCGACCACCTCGGGGCCGTACCCCTCGCGCTCCGTCCACTCGACCCACACCCCGGCAAGGTCCCGCAGGTAGTGGGCCTCCTGGCCGCCGTGCACCTCGGCCGCGTCCTGGAGGCCGGCGCCCACGTGGTCCGGGCAGGCGAAGACGTACGCGCGGCCGTCGACCTCGATGCGCCGGACGGCCCGGTGGTCGCAGTCCAGCGTCACGTTGCACGTCTGGGTCGGGAAGCGCAGCCGCGGGGCGGTGATGACCGGCAGTGCGGTGGCGTTCGTCATGGGTGTTCTCCCTGCTCAGGCGGGGGGTTCCAGTGCCCCGCACAAGGCAAGCTTACGTCATACCGGGGAAACATGCAACACAGGCTCGCACGTTTCCGCGCGAGCCCGTGTCGGGTGTGGTCAGCGAGCGATCGCGGCCCGCAGGAACTCCCTGCTCCTGTCGCTCAGCTGGACCGTCTCCAGCCACGCCGTGAACGCCTCCCGGCCCTGCTTCACGAACACCTGCTCACCGCGACGGCACAGGTCCTGGTAGCGCCGGTGGTTGCCCGCCATCTCGGCCGCTGACTTCACGTCGTACGTGAAGGCCGGGTCCTCCAGCGTCGCGGGCCCCTCCAGCCGGCCGTCCGCCTGCAGCGGCTGGAAGGTCGCCCCGGACACGCAGTGGCTGCCGTTCGTCCGCACGTCGAGCAGGCCCTCCAGCGGGAGCCGCGGCGTGAGGTACTCGTTGCCGCTGGCCTTGAGCAGCGTGACCCACAACTTCATTGGTGTTCCTCCTGGTCAGGCGGGGGGGTTCCAGTATCCCCGCGCAACAGCAGCTTACGTCATACCAGGGAAACACGCAACACGGACTTGCGTCATTACGGGGGACAGGTGGAACGGCGACTCGAGTACATGCCCCTGCGCAACCTCCCCTCCGCCCACCTGAACCCCAAACGCCACGACGAGGACGGCATCCGCACCTCCATCGCCACCCACGGCTTCACCGAGCTACCGCTCCTCGATGAGCGCACAGGGCGCCTCGTCGCCGGCCACGGCCGCCGCGACCAACTGCTCTCCATGCTCGCCAAAGGCGACCCACCCCCGGACGGCGTACGCGTGGCCCCCGATGGGTCATGGCTGGTCCCCGTCGTCCGCGGGTGGGCATCCAAAAGCGACGCCCACGCCGCCGCCTACGTCGCCGCCAGCAACAAACTCACCGAGAACGGCGGCTGGGACGACGACGAGCTGAAGCAGCTCCTCCTCGACGCCGACCAGGCCGGGATGCTCGCCCTGACCGGCTTCAACGAGGACGAGCTGGCCCAGCTGCTGCACCAGGACGACCCACCAGACCCAGGGTTCGGCGACGACGACGGCGAACCGGCCGGGTGGGGCGTGGTCGTCACCGTGGCCACCGCCAGCGAACAGGACGCCCTCATGCAGCGCCTGCTGTCCCAGGGCTACCACACCCGCTCCCTGGCCTCCGCACGCGCGGAACTGACCGATGGCTGACCACGGCTACCCCCGCAAGCACCCGCTGTGCACCTGCCCCCCGGTCACCTTCACCAACCTGAACGTCGACACCTCCCAGTGCGCCGGCGGCCGGATCGCGCACCCGCCCCCGCTCACCTACGACCAGGCGCTCCTGGTGATCGACCAGCACCTGGCGGAGCTCCACGCCGAGATCGCCACCTACCGCGCCCCGGAGCCCGGGTCCACCACCGCCCCCGCCTGCTCCTGCACCTGCTGCCAGGACGCCTACGCACGCGTAGGACTGCGCCCCCTGACCGGGGCGTGCAACTGCATGGACTGCCCGGCAGAGGACCGCTGTGACTGCGTGTTCTGCCTGCTCTCCCTGGAAATCAACCCGCCCACCTGAAGAAGGACACGCCAGTGCTGTTCGTCTCGATCTGCCTCATCCTGCTGTTCGCAGCAGGGCTCGGCGCCCTCATCCGCCGCGAGACCCGACCCATCGGCGGCGTGCTCGCCGGCGTCGCGTTCGTGATCCTGTTCCTGATGTCGATCGTCCAGGTCGACGCCCGCTCCGTGGGCATCACCACCGCGTCCGGCCGGTACATCGCCACCCAGGACGCCGGCCTCCACATCACGCTCCCGTGGGCGGCCACCGAGGAGTGGTCAACCCGCAACCAGGTCGCCCGGTTCGAGGGCGACGGCAAGGGCGCCGAGCGCGACAACTACAAGACCGAGCCCCGTGTGACCGTCCGCCTGGGCAACCAGAGCGAGGCGTACATCGACGTCACCGTGACCTGGAAGATCACCGAGAAGTCGGTCCAGGGCCTGTGGCGCCAGCACAAGACGTTCGAGGACGCCCGCCGCGACTTCATCACCCCGGCCGCCAAGGGCGCCGTCAACGCCGCGTTCGACGGGTACGACCCGCTCGCCGGCCTGAACGACCCCGGCGCCAAGCCCGCCGACATCACCCTGGACGAGTGGTCCCGGCGGGTCACCGCGGCGCTCAAGCCGATGTACGACGCCCGGTCGGTGGAGCTGATCCAGGTCCAGGTGACGTTCGTGCACTACGACGAGCGCACCCAGGCCAAGCTCCGCGAGTACGCCGACGCCGTGGCGAACACGCGGATCAAGGCCCAGGACGTGGAGACCGCGAAGAAGGAAGCCGAGGCGTCCGCCGCCCGGGCCCGGACCGCCGCGCCCGGGTGTGAGGCGCTCATCCGCGACCTCGCGTCCCAGGACAAGCTGAAGGACCTCCCGGCCGGGTGGCAGTGCCCCGGGTCCACGAGCTCCGCCCCGCCCGTGCTCGTCGGCGCCAAGTGAGCGGCGGAGCCGTCCTCGAGGGAGTGGAACCCAAGGTGGCCTGCAACCACCCCGACTACCACTTCGACATCGACGTCCACCGGATCCTGGCCAACGACGCCGACGAGAACGACCCGAACGCCAAGGTCGAGGCGATCAGCCTGGAGCTGGCCGCCCGCTGTGTCCCCTGCGGGATGCCGATGGTGTTCCCCGGCGCCCCGATCGGCTACAGCCCGGCGCGCCCCATGACGAACGTGAACGGGACTCAGCTGCGTATCCCGATGCACCCCCAGAACGCCCGCCCCGAGGGCGGCGGGGGACCCGGGTTCCACCTGGAGTTCCAGTCCCCACCCGACGACGCCATCCCGGAGGACTGAATGGACTTCGCCGACGCCTTGCGCGCCTGCAAGAACGGCTCCGCGATCGCCCGGGCCGGGTGGAACGGCATCGGGCAGTACGTGGTGCTCCAGGCCGGCTACCCCGACGGGATCGCCGCGAACGCGAACACCGCGGCCGCGCTCAACGTGCCCGAGGGCACCACAGTCCGGTTCCGCCCCTACCTGCTGATCCGCACCGTCGACGGCTCCTGTTTCCCCTGGCTGGCCAGCCAGAGCGACCTGTTGGCCGAGGACTGGTTCGAGCTGGTCAAACGGCCCCCGCACACCGTGCTGGACGTGTGATGGCCGCGGCGCTCGCCCTGGCCGTGACCGGGCTGGTGTGCACCGGGCTGATGATCATCGCCGACGCCGAACGCCACTACGGGCTGGCGCTCACCCTCGCGGGGGTGGCGCTCGCCTGTGGCGGGACCGCGATCGCGCTCACCGCGGCGGCACGCTGATGGCCGGCGAGGACCTCGCGGACGCGGCGGTCGAACTCGCCGAGGGCGCCGGCGAAGCGATCGCCGCGGCCATGCGCGCCGCGGTGAGGGCGCTCCAGCCGGTGATGCGGGCGATCGGGCGGTGGATCCGCGCGCTCGGCGCCGTCGTCGCGAACCTGGTCAACTCCCCGGGGTGGCAGGCGTTCCGCGCCTTCGCCGAGGAGCACCAGCTGGCCGCCCAGGCTGGCCGTGAGCGGCAGACGGGTCCACCCGGTGAGCGATGACCAGGATGCCCTCCGCTATGCCGTCCACAGCTCGTTCGATCTGTCGTTCGCCCAGGCACTGGACCGCGCCCGGGCGGTCCTTCGCTCGAACCGGCTCCGCGACGGCATGACGATCGTGGTGCCCCACCGGGTGCATGACCTGGTCGTCGAGTTCCAGGCGAGCACGGCAGGGCACCCACCGCTGCCCCCTGGGCACCCGGAGTTCGACGACGACACCGACCACCAGGAGTACGTCCTGGACTGGTCGATCTGGCGGTCCACCCTCCGCGACAACCAGCTGACGCCCGCTGAGAGCGAGGCCCGGCTGCAGGTCCTCGCGGAGTTCATGCGCGCCCGCGCGGCCGCCACCTCATGACCCCCGGCCGGGGCCCGCCCACGGGGCGTGCACACGCCTACGGGAGCCCGCCCACAGGCGGCACGCGCTGACAGGCCGCGTGCTGTACGGGGGTGCGCGGTCCCCGGCCGGGATGCTCACTTCTCACGCCACAGGAGCACCCGCCGCATGGTCACCTTCCTCGACACCCGCCAGATCGCTTTGGGCACCCTGACGCCGTTCCCCGGGAACGCGAAGAAGGGCGACCTGGACGCGATCGCCGCCTCCCTGATGGCGTCCGGCCAGTTCAAGCCGCTGATCGTGCGCCAGCTGCCCGACTCGTACGTGGTGCTCGCGGGCAACAACACCCTCGCCGCCATGAAGACCCTGGGGTGGACGGAGGCCCGCTGCGAGGTCTACGAGACCAGCGACGACGAGGCCATCCGCATCAACGTCGCGGACAACCGCACCCACGACCTGGGCGAGTACGACGACCGCGCGCTTGCCGAACTCCTCCGCGAGCTGGACGACCTGTCCGGCACCGGCTATGACACCGCCGAGCTGGACGACCTGCTGCGCGTGACCGGTCTGTACGGCGAGACCGTCACCGACCTGTTCGCCGACCCCGAGCCCGCGCCCACGCCCACGCCGGCGCCCGTGGCTCCCGCAAGCCCCGGTGGAGGTGACGGTCCAGCTCTGGCGGGGGCTGGACCGGCGGCGGCACCCCCACCGGCCCCGCCATACCCGGCTGACCCCCAGGGTGTGGCGGGCACGACCGCGGACGGCAGCGCGCCTCCCAGCGGCAGCGCGCCGTCCGCGGTCCCCCAACCGGGCGGGCCGCCGGCGTCGACGACCGACCCGGCGCCGATCCCGGAGCCCACGGCCCAGTACTTCCCGGTCTCGTGGATGGTCACCCTGGAGGGCCGCGACGTGATCCGCCGCGCCCTGGACCTCGCCCGCAACGAGCAGGGCGCAGACACCGCGGCGGACGCCCTCGTGGGGATCTGCCGCGAGTACCTGGAGTACGCCGAGAGGGGCAAGCGGTCATGAGCGAGAACCTGCTGACCAACGACGGTGACGCCGAGCGCGTCGACGCCGCCCTGCGCATCCTGAACCTCCAGGCCGTGGCCGAGGTCGTCCGGCACCAGGGCGTCCCGGTGCACGGTGCCGACGCGCTCGGGGTGGCGCTGCACTCCAACGGGCACCTCGGCGCGGACATGCTGTGGGTCCCGGCCGGGGCGAAGTTCCCCGTGCACGTGCACCCCGGGGATCACCTGCTGCTGTGCCTCGCCGGCCAGGGCACGATCACCGTCAACGAGGTCGAGTACACGGTGCGCCCGGGCGACTTCTACATGGTCGACGGGTCTGTGCCCCACGCCGTCGGCGCCGGGTCCACCGACCACGTGCTGGTCGCGATCGGTGCCCCGCACAAGCCCGTCGACAGCCCTGAGCGGATGACGTTCACCGACTGGGCCGGGAACCAGGTCGACCAGCCGCTGTTCCACGGTGGCGCGCCCACCCGCGCGCAACAAGTGGAGGAGACGCCCACCCGGTGGCTGCCGGACGCGTCGCTCGCGGAGGAGCTGGCCGCCACCCGCCGGAACCTGGAGCGCGCGATGGAGCGCATGTACCGGGCGGAGGGCGAGCTGCTGCAGCTCAAGGCGACCCAGCCGTACGCCCAGGGCGGGATCGTCAGCGGGCGGCCCCCGCGCAAGAGCGAGGACGACTGCACATGAACCACCGGCGTGAGCAGTGCGAGCACGGGACCGTCGTCCGCCAGTGCCGCTGCATCGACAGCGCGACCACCAAGCCGGTGATCGTGGCGTGCCCCCCGCACTGCCCCGACGCGTCCCGGCGGGCCCCCAGTGGCTGAGCGGTTCCAGGCGGCCGGGCAACGGCTGACCAACGTGATCATCGACGAGCACCGGGGGACGGCGGTCGCCGACGCCGCGGCCGCGGTCCTCCGTGGGCTGCCCTACCGGTTCATCGTGTGCGGGCACATGCGCGACATCCAGATGTGGGTCCGCGACAGCGGGCTGGACACCGCGGAGGGCCGCACCCGCTATCTGGCGATCACGGACGCGTACGACGCCTCCCGGAAGCTGCGGGCGATCGCCGGCGCGTGGATGGTCATCCGCCTGCGCACGTTCTTCTGGTCCCGGGACCGGCACCAGATCGACCTCGAGCTCTCCCGGCTCGTAGCCAAGCACCCGGAGATCGATGATGGCCTCAACCCCTACATCTGCAGGCGCACCCCTGGGTCGCAAGCAGGGGATCAGCAACCAGGACACGTGGGCGGCGACGAGGGCGGCAGCCCGGACGGCGTGGCCTGACGACCGGCTTGAGCAGCTGATCGAGCGCACCGTGCAGGAGATCCGGGAGCACACCGCCGGCCGGAAGGTCGGGTACGGGTGGAGCGGCGGGAAGGACTCCATCGCCCTCCGCTACGTCGTGGAACGCGCCGGGGTGCATGACTGTGTGCTCGGGATCTCCAACCTGGAGTTCCCCGCGTTCCTGCAGTGGACGACGGACAACATGCCGGACGGGCTGACCGTGATCTCCACCGGCCAGGACCTGGCGTGGCTGGCGCGGAACCCGCGGATGCTGTTCCCGCAGGGCGCCGATGGACCCCGCTGGTTCCGGCTGGTCAACCACACCAGCCAGGCCCGCTACTTCGAGCAGCGCGGTCTCGACATGCTGCTGCTGGGGCGGCGGCGTGCGGACGGCAACTGGTGCGGGCCCGCGGCCGCGACCGGGGAGCCGCCGATCTACCGCAACACCAAGGGCGTCACCCGCTACTCGCCGCTGGCCGACTGGTCGCACGAGGCAGTGTTCGCCCTCATCGACCGTGAGCAGCTCCCGATGCCCCCGTGCTACGGATGGCCTCGCGGTTACCAGGTCGGGACGGGGGCCTGGCCGGCACGCCAGTGGACAACCAGCATCGGCCACGGCTTCGAAGAGGTGTGGCAGATCGATGCCGATGTGGTGCGACAGGCGGCCCCCGTCCTCCCCCAAGCAGCCCAGTGGCTGGCTGAGACGGGGAGGTCCTGACCGTGTGCGGGATCTTCGCCTACGCCGGCGTGAACCCCCCGGACCCGGAGCTGCTGCGCACCGCCGCGGCGGGCGCGACGGCGCGCGGCCCGCACGGGTGGGGGTTCTGCTCCCAGGACGGCATCCTGTCGTACCAGCAGCACACTCTGGGGGCCGCCGTGCTGGAGGACCTCAAGCACGTGCACGGCGCCCGCACCATCCTGGGGCACTCCCGGCTGGCCACGTTCGGCGCCCACAACGACCGTGGCGGGCTCCAGCCGATCCAGGTCCGGGACGGCAAACGCCGCGGTGGTGACCAGCACCTGGTGGCGCACAACGGCAACTGCTACAACGCCGCCAGCCTGTTCCCCAGCGCGCAGCCGTTGGCGTCGGACTCGTGGCACCTCGCCTACCGGTACGCGCAGCTGCGGGACGCCACCGAGGAGGACGAGGGCGTGGCCAGCGCCGTGTGGGCGTTTCGGACCCTGCTGGCCGAGGCCCACATGGACGCCTACGCCCTGGTGATCATCGACGGGCTCACCGGCGTGCTCATGGCCTCCAGCAACCGGCTGCCGCTGCACTTCCTGGAGCAGGAGGACGCCAGCTACTGGTCCTCGCGCCCGATGCCCGGCTCCCGGCAGCTGCAGGACGGTGGGGTGCACGCGCACCTGACCGGGGACCGGCTCACCGCGGCGTACAAGGCACACCAGTAGCTGGTTGTGGTCCGGGTGGCGGTTGCCCTCTGCAGCAGGCCTCCGCTGTGACTACGCGGAGCCGCGACCCCCGGACGAGAGACCGCACACGCGCGTGCCGGGCCAAGATACCTGAGGAGATCAACTGATGGCGAAGGCCACGTACGGCGCCGGCGAGACGCTGGAGGCCAAGCAGAAGCGGTCCCAGCACGACATCCAGCGCCAGGAACAGACGGTGCTCGAGCTGACCCGCGAGCGCATGGCGTACGTGATGGACACCTTCGACCGGGTCCACGTCATGTTCTCCGGCGGGAAGGACTCCACGGCCACGCTGATGATGGCCCTGGAGGTCGCGCACTCGCACCCGAGGTTCGCCCGGCACCTGCCGATGCGCGCCATCTTCTGGGACGAAGAGGCGATCCCGATGGAGACCGAGGAGTACGTGCGCCGCATCAGCCAGCGCGACGATGTGGCGCTGGAGTGGTACTGCCTGCCGCTGAAGCACCGCAACGCGTGCTCCCGCACCTCCCCGTGGTGGTACCCGTGGGCACCGGAGGACCGTGACAAGTGGTGCCGGGAGCTGCCCCCCGAGGCCATCACCGAGCTGCCGGGGTTCCCGGTCTGGCCCGTCGAGGCCCGCCTCACGGCGCCGCTCGCCGCCGGCCTGTTCTGCCCCCCGTCGCAGGGCAACACCGCGGTGATGATGGGCATCCGCTCCGACGAGTCCCTGACCCGCCGCCGGGCGGTCACGAAGAAGGTCGTCGACAACTACATCTCGAAGGACGACAAGGGCACCGCCAAGGGCAGCATGTTCAACGTCTACCCGATCTACGACTGGCACCACGAGGACGTGTGGACGGCCCCGGCCGTCCTCGGGTGGGACTACAACCACGCCTATGACCGCCTGGAGATGGCCGGCGTGAGCCCGGGGATGCAGCGGTGCTCGCCGGCGTTCGGTGAGGAACCCCTCCAGAAGATCCACACGTACGCGGCGTGCTTCCCCGAGGTGTGGGCGAAGATGGTCGACCGGGTGCCCGGTGTCGGCGCGGCCGCGCGGTATGCCCTGACCGAGCTGTATGGCTACCGGGGCCGGCCAGAACGCCCCGAGGGCGTCTCCTGGCCCGAGTTCATCTCGTACTACATCGAGAAGTTCAACGAGCCTGAGAAGTCCAAGATCCGCGCCCGGGTGCGGGAGGAGATCGACCTCCACTACCGCAAGACCGGGCAGCCGATCGCCGAGCAGGCCGCGCACCCCGGTTCGGGGCTTTCGTGGGACTTCCTCCTCATGATCGCCATGAGGGGCGATTTGAAGGGCCGCAAGCAGGCAGGAAGCAAGATTCAGAACGAGGGCGGCAGGGCACTACCGCGCTACTGGCACAAGTACGCTGAGGAGCTTGACCAGGTGATCACCGCCGGGCGCCAGGCAGAGCTGCATCACCCCGGCAGCTGGCCCGCCTCCGGGTGGGACCTGGTACCCGCATACGCCAAGGAGGCTCCTCGTGACTCCAGACTGCTCGGACGGCCCACCCCAACAAGCCCTGTGGCGTGAGCAGCCGATCTCCTACGTCCGGTGGGTGAAGCGGGAGCGCCTGTCGGCGAACTCGTGGAACCCCAACATCCAGGCGCCCCCTGAGCTCAGGCTGTTGGCCACCTCGATCCTGGAGAACGGGTGGACCCAACCGATCGTGGTCCGCGAGTTCGACGCCGGCGAGCGCCTGGAGATCGTGGACGGGTTCCACCGCTGGACGGTCTCCGCCCAGCCGGACGTCCACGCCCTGACCGGTGGGTTCGTGCCTGTGGTCACGCTGCAGGAGACCAGCGAGGAGCTGGCGCAGCTGGCCACGGTGCGGCACAACCGGGCCCGCGGCACCCACCACGTGCTCAAGATGGCGGACATCGTGGCCGGGCTGCTCAGCGAGAGCAAGATGACCCCGGAAGAGCTGGGGCGCCGGCTGCAGATGGACCCGGAGGAGGTGGACCGTCTCGCCGATCGTGGCAACATGCTCAAGAGGGGGTCGGCCCAGTCGTTCCGGCAGGGCTGGAAACCCGTCTAGACCTGGGGGTTTTGAGCGTGGATCCGTCGTCGTCGACGCTGCGGGAGTGGAACGCGTTACCGATCGGTAGCAAGTGGATGGGCGGGCAGGCGGAACGCCTGCAGGTGGTCAACCCGGCCACGGAGGAAGTCATCGGGTCATGCCCGGCCGCCGGGCTCCCGGACATCCTCCAGGCGCTCACCCTCGCCCGCACGACCTTCGACAACACCGAGTGGCGCCACCGCCCGGCCGAGGAACGCGCCAAGATCCTCACGGACATCGCGGACCTGCTCGACCTGGAGCAGCACCGCATGCTCCAGCTGATCATCGACGAGATGGGCTCACCCATCCGGTGGGCGCGCAAGCGGCAGGTCACCCACCCGCTCGCGATCCTCCGCTGGTACGCGGAGAACGGGCTGAACAACCTGTCCAGCCTGGACCCCGGGCCCCACGACGAGAACGTGTGGCTGTGGCGCGAGCCGGTCGGTGTCGTCGCCGCGGTCACCCCCTGGAACATGCCCCTGAAGACGATCGTGATGAAGGTGGCGCCGGCGATCCTGGCCGGGTGCACGATTGTGGTCAAGCCGGCCCCGGAGACCCCGCTGTCCGCCCTGTACTTCGCGGACATCTGCCGCCGCGCCGGCCTGCCCCACGGGGTGCTGTCGGTGCTGCCCGGTGACTGGGTCGCCGGCGCGCAGCTGGTCGAGCACCCGATGGTCGACAAGGTCGCGTTCACCGGGAGCACGGTCGCCGGGCTCTACGTGGCACGGCATACCGCGGCCACGTTCAAGCGGGTGTCGCTGGAGCTGGGCGGGAAGTCCCCCGCGATCATCCTGGACGACGTGACCGGGCCCGACCTGACCGATCTGGCGTTCACCCTCGTCAACGAGGGCATCGCCAACAGCGGGCAGGTGTGCTCCAACCACACCCGCATCCTGGTCCCTGAACGCCACCTGGAGCACCTGTCGATGGTGCTGAGCAAGGTCCTGGCCGCACAGCGGGTCGGGCACCCCCACTCCGAGACCACCGACGTCGGCCCGCTGGTGCGCCAGGAACAGCGGCGCAGGTACAACGACATGATCGATCACGCGGTGGAGTCCGGCGCCGTGGAGCTGGCGCGTGCCGAGCTGCCCGCGTTCGGCCGCGGCTGGTACGTCGCCCCCCGCCTGCTGCAGGTGCACGCGGACAGTGCGCTCGCGCAGGAAGAGGTGTTCGGGCCGGTGCTCGCCCTCATCCCCTACGACGGCAGCGACAGCGAGGCCATCAGGATCGCCAACGGCACCAAGTACGGGCTGGAGGCGGCCATCTACACCAACGACGTCCAGCGTGGTCTGCGGATGGCGGGGCGGGTGAACGCCGGCACGGTCCGCCTGAACGGTGCCAGCCCGGGGGTCAACGCACCGCTGGGCGGGTTCAAGCACTCCGGGTACGGGCGGGAGCTCGGCGCGCTCGGTCTGCACCAGTACCTGGAGCACAAGGTGGTCGCCGCCCCCGCCGCGGTGTTCAGCGGGCAACCCGGTGGGATGTCGCTGCGGCACTTCCTACGCATGGGCGCCAGCGGCTGATACCGTCGTCGGTGACGATCACTCGGCCGTGTGGCCGTCATGCTTCACCTAGCCTCATCAGCACGGAGAACGCCACCCCTAACGTGTGCCAGGGGTGGCGTTCTTCGTCTGGGGAAATCTACGGCTGTCTAGGGCGCGGCCCCCGCAGCGCGCACCGCGGCCTCCACCAGCCGGGGCGCCGGTTTGATCATCCCGCCCTTCGTCTGCCACGGGATCGGGTTCCGCAGCACCACGCGGGAGGTCACGATCCAGTGCAGGTACGGGACCCCGGACAAGGCGTTGCCCCGAAGGGCCCACCTCGAGGTCGACTCCGTCACCACAGCACCGAGCCTGACCGCCCCGATGACCTTCCCGTACACCAGTGGGCCCGGGCCCGCCAGCGGGAGCGGAGGGGTCTTCTGGTCGGGCCGCAGCATGGTCGCGATCGCCAGCCACCGGTAGGTCCCTGGGTGCCACCCGCGGGAGATCACGTCCATGTACTCGATCACGTGGTCGGCGTGGACACCGGTCACCAGGGCGGCCGCCCACGGGTGCCGGAACGGCAGCACCCCGAGCCAGTGGTTCTCGGCCACGATCGCGGTCCGCGGCCGCGGGATGTCCAGCGGGAGCCTGTCCTGGATCGGGGGCGCGAGCAGCCGGCGGGTCACGTGAGCCCCGCCGCGCGGATGGCGGTCTCCACCTGGTGCTGGACGAGCGCCGCGGTGTCCCGCAGCGTCTGCGGGTCCCCGGGGTAGATCCAGCGTGGGAGCGGCCGGGTAAGGGTGGTCCCCGAGATCACCAGCGTGGGGAAGCGGGTGCCGGGCGCGGTCGGGACCTCGATGGCGGCCGGGGACACGGTGAGCGAGGTCAGCTGCTGGTCCTCCGGGCCGGTGCCGATGATGACCGGCTGCTCGAACTCCATCGGCTGGAGCGTGCGGCCCGCCTGGAGCGTGGTCAGCCGCTCGATCTCCTGGTCCACGATGGCGGCCTTCGGGTCGCACAGATAGCGCGCGGTGTGCTCCTGGAGGCACAGCGGGCAGACGGTCTTCGGGGTGAGCTGCAAGGGTTGCTCCTCGGATAGCGGTGTACCCGCCACCCATTGTGGGCGGCGGGTACGACGAAAACTTGCTGGTCAGCTAGCTAGCTAGCTAGCTTGCTGGGTTGCTAGAACGGCGGCTCGTCGGTGCTGCCCCCGGGCCGCCGGCGAGCCAGCCACACCCGCAGGCGCGACCGGCGCCACCACCAGTCCTGGGCGGTGAGCTTCGGGCGCTCCCACCACAGCGGGGGCTGGCAGGAACGGCAGGGGCGGGTGTCGCGGGCGAGGCGGAGCCAGGCGAGCAGGCGCCAGCGCTTGAGGACCCAGCCGCGGTCGCCGCACCCGAAGCACGAGGGCTCTTCCTGGTAGGCGGCCCAATGCTGGTGCTCGTCCCAGTCGGGTTCCTCGTCGCCCCACCGGGGTTCGCCGTCCCAGGTTTCCTGCTGCTCGTCCATCACCGGGTCTCCTGGGTCTGCTGCTGGCGCTGGAGGTACTCGACCAGCGCGAGGTCGGGGCGGGGGAGCTTGGCGGCCTTGAGCGCGCGTGAGGCGCGGCGCCGGCGGCGGCGCTGCTCGCCGGGGGTCACCAGAGCCACCGCAGGTCGCGGAGGAACGCGACGCCCTCGATGCCGCTGGCGCGGCGCACGAGGACGCCGATGCCGTGGTAGCTGGGCTCGCCGGTCTCGGTGCTGTAGGGGACGGTCGCGAGCACGGTGACGTGCAGGTCGCGGGTGCCCTGCGCCAGGAGCATGGTGTCGCCGGTGCGCAGCTGGCCGCGGGCGGGACGGGTTGCGAGCATCGTTGTGTCCTTCGGTCGGGTGCCCTGGGGTTCCATTCCAGGGCTGGGTGATGCCTCCACACTACGCAAAACGCGGGAAACATGCAAGTCAACCTTGCGTGTTTCCCGCGTAACATTGCGAGGTGTGGCGGTCACCCAGACCGGCGTGCCTTGACGAACACCTCCCGGTCGTTGATCGAGAAGCCCGCGGCCATGTACCCGGGCAGCTTCGTGATGGCCATCCGCCGCAGCGCCTGCACGAACAGGTGCGCGTCGGTGTCGGTGTAGTCCTCGTTCTCGGTGTTCGACTCGTACCCGTCGAGCGCGCGCAGGATGACCAGCGCGTCAGGCTCCCCGGGCAGCAGGTCGAACGCGTACTGCGGGCAGGCCGGCGCCTCGTCGCCCCAGTCGGCGGCCACGTTGGACCAGTTCGCCTCCCACAACTCCTGGCCCAGGGCCTCGATCTCGTCCAGGCACACGCTGCGGCGCTTCAGGGTGGTCAGGCTGAACCAGTGGACGGACCACGCAGCGCCGGCCTTCAGCAGGGCGTCGATGTGGACCTTGTCGAGCACGAACACGCTCATCCGGTGTCTCCAGGGGGATAGGTGACCGCGCCGGGGTGGCGCGGTCAGCGGGTGGTGCGGTCAGGCGAACTGGCTGCGCTTGAGCCCCTTGGCGCGCCACAGCTCACGGGCGCTCTGGCGGCACTGATCCACGTGCTCCGGGTTGGTGAACTGGCGGAAGGTGCGCGGCGCCGAGGTGATGTTGCCGCGGTCGCTGCCGACCAGCTGCATGATCGTGCGGGGGACCCCGTCGACGTCGACCTTGAGTACCACGGAGGGGTTGCCGTAGTGGTCCTCGATCACGCTGCCGACGCCGACCGTGTCCTCGATCATCGTTGCTCCTTCGGTGGTGGGGCGGGGTTCCAGTGCCGCCCAGCAGGGACAGCCTAAAGCAAACCAGGGAAACACGCAAGTGACGCTTGCGTGTTTCCCTGGTATCGGTCAGGCGGAGGGGACCACGATGCTGCCGTTGGCCACCAGGTGACCGGCGTGGCGGAGGTTCTCGGCCAGGGTGCGGTTGGGGCGGTCACCGGCCACCACGGCGTAGGCGTTCACGGCGTCGGCGCAGATCAGGCCGTTGCCGCTGGTGCCGGGGGTGCCGGTGGCCACGTCCACGGCGGCGCTGATGAGGGCGAAGGCGCTGGTGACGCCGGTGCGGTCGGCGCCCTCACCGGCGAGGCGGAGGACGTTGGCGATGAGGTGGACGCGGGTGAAGCCGGTGCCGCTCATTGGGCTCCTTCGGGTGGTGGGGCGGGGTTCCAGTACCGCCCTCGCAAGATCAGCCTAACCTATGCCAGGGAAAGACGCAAGGCTGACTTGCGTCTTTCCCTGAACAGCCAGGGTCAGCACTCCCCCGCGTGGGTGGAGAAGCACTGCGAGCACATCCCGGCCCGCACGCCGGCGACCTCGGCGGCGTTCCGGCTCGCCTGCGCCTGCGTCCGCTGCGCCACCTTGCGAGCCCTGATCGCGGCGTTGTAGCGGGCCACCGCGGCGTTGTACGCGTCGACCTCGGCCCGGCCCTGCTCGCTGAACCCGCTCACGCCGGCCCAGATCTGGGTGATCGCCTCGCTGGCGGCCACCACGAGGGACTCCGTGCTGCCCTGCGCGAGGTCGCGGCGCACCTGGCGGATGGTCTCGCGCTGCGCGGCCTTCACGGCGGCCAGCTCACGGCGGGCGGTGGGGCCAAGGACGGGACGCGGGGGGAGGGCGCTCATCGTGGTCTCCGATCGGGTGGGGCGGGGTTCCAGTACCGCCTCGCAAGATCAGCCTAAGCCAAACGCGGGAAACACGCAAGTCACACTTGCATGTTTCCCGCGTCAAGTCGGCTAGAAGCAGATGTTCGTCCGCACCTCGTACGGCAGGCTCCCCACCGTGCCCTGCTCCACGAGGTACACGACCTCCGGATCCGGGTTGCGCTCGTCGGCGACGCCCACGGTGTCCGTGGCCAGCAGCATCTCCAGCGGGTTGTTCGGCATGTAGGCCACGCGGATCTCGGTGTCGTCCTCGAACGGCTCCAGCAGCTCCAGCAGGCGGGCCTTCGTCATGCGCTCCATCGGGCTCCTCAGGTGTGGGGCGGGGTTCCAGTACCGCGCCTCGCAAGCACAGCCTACGCCCGCCCACGGAAACATGCAAGAGCGCCCCGCATGTTTCCATGCGAGGCGCTCGTTTGCGCTGGTCAGACCGCCAGCATCACCTCACCCGTGAACGGGTTCAGGTTCGGCGCCTGCTCCCGCGCCTCCGCCACGGTCAGGCCGGCGGCCGGGTAGTCCTTGCCGTACACCGCGATGGCGTAGCTGCCCAGCTTCTGCAGCTCCAGGCTGGCCCGGTGGCGCGCGTGAGCGGTGTTCAGGCCGCTCTTGCCCTTGACCCCCTTGGGCTCCATCTCCCCGCACGAGCAGACGATGACCTCGTCAATGCCCGGCCCGAACGTGTTGTAGATGATCACCGGCAGGTGGTCGTCACCTGCGGGCATGTCGCCCTTGACGAACGCGGGGGCCTCGGCCTCCGGCTCGAAGATCTCCACGCCGTCCTCGCCCGGGTCCTCGGCCAGCTCGACCCCGTCACCCAGGTCCTGGAGCACCTGCGCCTCAGCAGGACCCTCGGCGGGCTCCGTGGTGGCCTCGGTCATGGCGGCCAGGACCTCGGTCGCCTCCGGGTCCACGGCGGGCGCCGGGGCGGGCGCCGCGGTGGCGCGGCCACGGCCGGTGCGGACCGGCGGGGGCGGGGCGGGCAGGTCGATCACCGGCAGCGCGGAGTTCGGCAGGGTGACCTTCTGGGCGACGCCCCACGTGGTGCGGTAGCCGCGGACGGCCTCGCCGTCGACCTTGACCAGCCAGTACGCGATGCGCTGGTCCCGGCGGAACCGCGGGTCCGGGACGGTCAGCGGGCCGCTGCGGGTCAGCAGCGCGATCCGGAGCTCGTCCTCCCCGGCGGCGCTCGTCACGGCCACCGTGACCTGGTTCCGCTTGACGGTGAACGCCTCCAGGTCGTAGCGCGGGCCGATCGTCGCGGTGTTCTCAGTGCTCATGGTTCTCCTTCGTCGGTGGGTCCAGGAGGGGTTCCAGATCCCCCTGGTGACACGCCTACTCTACAGCCGTCCCGGGAAACATGCAACTCGGGCCGTCCTGTTTCCCTGCAAACACGGGTGACGCTCGCGCGTGCCCCCACCGGCAGCGCCGGTAGCTGGGGACGAGCGCCACCACCACGCGCACCAGTGGTGGCGTGCTGAGCGAAGGACACCCCCATGCCCGCATCCCGCGCCCAGCAGACGGTCACCGCCAAGCGGCGGGCCCAAGCCGTCCAGATGCGCCTCGCCGGCGTCGACCTGGCCACCATCGCCAACAAGCTCGGCTACTCCTCCGTGGCCTCCGTGTCCAAGGACCTCAAGCGCGCGTTCGACGCCGCGCGCAAGGAGGCGGTCACCAACACCCAGCACCTCAAGCAGCAGACCCTGATGCGCCTGGAGCGCCTGCTGGCCGCCCACTGGTCCGCCGCCATCGGCGGGTCCACCAAGAGCGCCGAGTTCTGCTTCAAGGTCATCGAGCGCCTGGACCGGCTGCAGGGCGTCGGGGAGAAGGGCACCGCGAACGAGGCGGCCCGCTCCGTGCTCGGCGACCTCGCCGCGGCGCTCAAGGTCGCGTCCGAGCTGCTGCCCGAGGGCGACGTCCGCGACGACGAGGAACCCCGGATGGCCGACGACGCGGACGACGACGACGCGGACGGTGACGAGCCCGGCGCCGGCGTGCCCGCGCTCGTGCGGTGATCGACCCGGTCCGGCTGACCAAGGTCCTCTCGCCCAAGCAGATCCGCTCGATCGTCAACGCCAACCAGCGCGTGAACATCTGGAGCGGGGCGATCCGCAGCGGCAAGACGGTGGCGTCGCTGATCCGCTGGATGATCTTCCTGGCCAGCGACGAGTGCCCCACCCACGGGCGCCTGATCATCGTCGGGCAGACGAACCAGACCATCAGCCGCAACGTCTTCAGCGTGCTCCAGGACCCCGCGATCTTCGGGGAGCTGGCCAACGAGGTCAAGTACACCCCCGGTGCGCCCACGGCCGTGATCTTGGGCAAGACCATCGACATCATCGGCGCCAACGACGCGCGGTCGGAGCGCAAGCTCCGTGGTCTCACCTGCGCCGCGGCGTACGTCGATGAAGCCACTTTGGTCCCGAACGAGTTTTGGACCCAGCTGATGGGCCGCGCCTCCGTCAAGGGCGCCAAGATCTTTGCGACCACGAACCCGGACAACCCGGCGCACTGGCTCCGCAAGGACTTCATCAACCGCCGCTACGAGCCGGGCATGCGGCTCGCCTACTGGCACTTCACCCTGGACGACAACCCCGGCCTGCCACAGGAGACGAAGGACTCGTACAAGGCCGAGTTCGTCGGCCTGTGGTACCGGCGCTTCATCTTGGGCCACTGGGTCGCCGCCGAGGGCGCGATCTACGACATGTGGGACGACCGCAAGCACGTCGTCGACGACCACCAGATGCCCACGATCTCCCGCTGGATCAGCGCCGGCGTGGACTACGGCACCGTCAACCCGTTCGCCGCCGAGCTGCTCGGCCTCGGCAGCGACAACCGCCTGTACGTCGCCAGCGAGTACTACTACTCGTCCAAGCACGCCCGCAAGTCCATGACGGACGGCGACTACAGCAAGGGCCTGCGGAACTGGCTGGAGACCTGCCGCATCCCCGGCAGCGACCAGCGCGGCGCCCGGCCGGCGTACACGTGCGTCGACCCGAGCGCGTCCTCGTTCATCGTCCAGCTGCACCGCGACGGGCTGACCCCCACCCCGGCCCGCAACTCGGTCGTCGACGGCATCCGCACCGTGGCCACCCTGCTCGGCCAGGACCGGTTGCGCGTGCACAAGTCCGCCAAGGCCCTCATCGAGGAGTTCCCCGGCTACAGCTGGGACGACGAGGCGGCGCTCAAGGGCCTGGACGAGCCCATCAAGACCGATGACCACTGCCTCGATGCTCTCCGCTACGGCATCTACACCACTGAGACCGTCTGGCGCCCGCACATCGGGGACCTGGTCACGGTGTAGCGCGCAGCGCACCTCGAGGCGACCCCCCTGGACCGCGAGGAGTCGTTGATGGCCGGTTTGCCCGAGGGTGGGCGTGGTTTCGAGTGGCCACCGAAGGACGTGAAGGACCAGCTGGAGCTGATGGGCGTCTACGACGCCTGGTACGCCGGCGACCCGGACCGGCTCGCCAACGTGTACGGCGGCGGCCGGTACGGCACCACCTACAGCGAGCGCCGGTTCGACACCCCCCGCAACCACCCCAGCCAGCACCGCGGCGGGCTGATGGGCACGATCGCGCGCATGTGGTGGGGCAAGCCCACGCCACAGGGGGACTTCCCGCACAAGCTGCACCTTCCGGCGGCCGAGGACCTCGCCGTCGTGTCCTCCGAGCTGCTGTTCGCGGAGCCCCCGCGGGTGGTGTTCGAGGACACCGCCACCCAGAAGCGGTGGGACGAGGTGGCCGGCAAGTCGGGGCTGCACGCCAAGCTGCTGCAGGGCGCTGAGGTCCAAGCACCCCTTGGCGGGGTGTACATGGTCATCACCTGGGACAAGAACCTCGCCCCCTACCCGTTCCTGCGCCCCGTGCACGCCGACGTCGCCCTGCCCGAGTTCCGGTTCGGGATCCTGACGGCGGTCACGTTCCACCAGATCGTGCACGAGGACAAGGGCCAGCGGTGGCGGCACCTGGAGCGGCACGAGCCCGGCCGGATCCTGCACGGCCTCTACAACGGCACAGAGGACGAGCTCGGCTGGCCGCTGCCCCTCGAAGCGCACCCGGAGACCGCCGGCCTCCAGCCGATCGTGCCCACGATCGACCGCCGGATGACCGCGGCGTACGTCCCGAACGGGCTGCCGAACCGCCTGGACCGCGCCTCCAACTGGGGGCGCTCCGACTACTCCCCCGGCATCATCACCCTGTTCGATGCCCTGGACGAGACATACACGTCGGTCATGCGGGACCTGGACCACGGCAAGTCCCGGCTGGTCGTCCCGGAGTCGTACCTGCAGAGCAACGGCGCGGGGCACGGCAGCCGGTTCGAGAGCGACCGGCAGATCTTCACCCCGATCTCCGCGATCGACTCCCCGGAGCGCGCGGCCACGATCGCCCAGGTGCAGTTCGCGATCCGCGCGCAGGACCACCTGCTGATCGCCACCGACCTGATGAACCAGATCGTGCGGTCGGCCGGCTACAGCTCCCAGAGCGTGCTCGGCGACGACAGCACGGTGGAGACCACCGCGACCGAGACCAACGTCAAGAACCGCCGGTCCAACCAAACCAGGGACAAGAAGGCCCTGTACTGGGGCGATGCCCTGGAAGGCCTGATCGAGACGTACCTGATGCTCGACGCCCTCGTGTTCGGGAGCGGGGTCAAGGCGGAACGCCCTGAGATCGACTTCGGCGAGCAGGTCCAGGAGCAGCCCCTGGTGCTCGCCCAGACCGCCCTGGCGCTGTTCCAGGCGGAGGCGGCCTCGATCGATACGCGGGTGCGGACCGCGCACCCCGGCTGGGAGGACACCCAGGTCAAGGAAGAGGTCGAGAAGATCAAGGAGGAGATCGGCACCGCCATGCAGAAGGAGGAGATGGCGCTGCCGCCGGTCCTCCCGGGTATGGGCAAGCCGGGCGTGCCGGGGAAGCCGGGCCAGGGCAAGCCGGCCGGGCTGCCGGGCACGAACCCGACCGGCGCGACCAAGCCGACACCGCCCGGGGGCAGCAAGTGACCCGCCGGGGGAACGATCACTGGCGGTTCCAGCGCCGCGACGCCAAGGGCCGGTGGACAAAATCGGCCACCTCGCTGCTGAAGCAGAAGGACGTGGACCGGGCGCGGGAGATCGTTTCCGGTCACCGGCCTACCGTCCGCCTGGACAAGGGCGAGCAGCGCGCGTTCCTGGCCGGCCTGGACGCCTCCAGGGGCAACGCCGCCGTCGACCGGTTCCGTGCGGGCGGGTGGCAGAGCGTCAACGCCTCCCTGCGGCAAGGAGGCACACCGCGGGACGTGGTGCAGATCGACGCTGCGATGAGCCCGCTCCCGGAACCGATCACCGTGACCCGGCGCATCCCGCGGGAGGTGTTCGGTCGTGAGGACCTGCTCGTCGACGCGCTCGTGGGCCGCAGCCTGCGGGACGCCGGGTACACCTCGGCGCAGTACGGCGACAGCGACCCGGCCGGGCCCGGCGAGGTGCGGATCACGATGGCGGTCCCGGCCGGGACGCCGGCGATCGTGGACCCGTCCACCGGTGAGGTCACCCTCGCCCGGGATGCGGAGGTCGCCATCGGGGCGGCCCGCGCCACCCCCGGTGGCGGGTGGGAACTCGCCGGCGTGGTCCTGGGCACCCGCGAGGCCGCGCCGGCACGGCGGCCGCGCGCGTCGTCCCGCGCAACCCGCGGGGAGACACCGCCGACGGTCCAGGTCGAGCGCGCCCGGGCGGAACAGACGCCCGCAACGACGTCCACACCCAGCGCGCCCGCGCCCGCCCCGGCTGGCGTGGACGTGGCCAGGATGAGCGTGGTCCAGCGGGCGCGGTGGCGCTCCGAGATGATGCACGAGGAGGCGGGGACCACCGACCTGGGCGCGATGACCCCGGAGCAGCTGGCGAAGGTCAGAGACCGGGCCGCGGCCGCAGGGGACACCGATCTGGCGACCCGGGCGGAGAACATGCGGACCGGTGCCGGGCCCCAGCTGCTGGAGCCGGACGCGGTGGGCCGCGCAGTGTCCGACGCGCACACCCAGGCGCTCCAGGCACCTGCCGTGCCGCCGGCGTTGTCCGAGCGGCACCAGGCGGACCTGGCGGACATGCGTCAGCAGCTGGCGGACGCGCGGGCGCGTGGCGACGGCACCCCGGCGACGAACCGGGCGCTGGACGCCATGACCGCGCAGGCGGAGCGTGGTGCGGTCACCCCGGACGACGTCCGGACCGTGCTCAAGGGCATGGGGCTGGGCCCGAAGGAGAGCGGCCCGCCGGCTGGCGGGCTGCTGGACGAGATGGGCCAGGTCGACATGGAGGACCCGGACTCGGTCCGCGCGTTCAACGAGGACGCGGCGGAGTTCATGCGGGAGCACACCAGCTTCACCGACCCCGACACCGGGCTCCAGGCGGAGCTGGACTCGGTCATCCTCGACGAGGCCGACATCTTCCAGAACCAGCGGGGGATCGGGGGCCTGATGGAGGCCACCTACACCATCCGGGACAGCCAGGGGAACGAGGTCGGTGAGGCCACCCGGATCTTCCTGATGGGCATCAACGGGGCGCCCAACCGGGTGGAGCACTCCTATTTCCAGATCAACGAGAACGTCCGGGGTGGAGGGTTCGCCAGCCGCTGGAACCGGCGGATGGAGGACCTCTATCGGTCCCAGGGCTTCACCGAGGTCCAGCTGTATGCCGATATCGACGTCGGCGGGTACGCGTGGGCGAAGCAGGGCTATGGGTGGCACCCGGACAAGGGGTGGAGCAACACCCAGAACGTCCAGAGGCGGTTGGCGCTCGCGTTGTCCGGTGACGACGGCATCCAGCGGGACCTGACGGACCAGCAGAAGCAGGAGCTGTCGTCCCTGATGCAGCGGATGCGCGAGGACAACTGGGGCAGCCCCACGTTCCCGCCGCCGCTGGAGATCGCGATGCTCGGCTGGACGCCCGGCGCTGAGACGTGGCTGGGCAAGGAGATCATGCTCGGCGCGAACTGGTTCGGCCTCAAAACACTGTGACATACCACGGAAACACGCGGGTCACGCTCGCGTGTTTCCGTGGTATTGCGGTACGCTGAGGGGGACCTGCCCACCACGCCAGGAGGACCGATGGACCTCAACGACCTGCACGCGGAAGCCGAACGCGCCGCCTACGCCCACGCCGACCGGTACGGCGACCAGGTCGCCGGCAACCCCGCTCACTCCCACCCCCACGAGCTCGACGGCAAAAGCGACCTCAACGAGCACGCCTACCTCGTGTCCGCGCCCCCCAGCACGGACGACGAGCTGAACCAGCAGCTGGTCGACTCGCTGAACCAGTGGAAGCGGGACAACAACATCACCTGACACCCGGGAGGTCCCCGTGCCCATGCCCGTGGACCTCGCCGATGACCTCGCGGACGCCGTAGCGGAGATCTACCGCGAGGCAGAGACCGCCCTGATCCGCATCATCACCCGCCGCCTCAACCGCAACCTGGACGCACCCGACTGGGCCATGCGGCGCCTCGCCGACGTCCAGCTGGTGCGCCGGTCAGCCGCCGCGGTGGTCGCCGGGCTCGACGTCGCCGGGACCGCCGCCGTCCGTGAGCTGGTCGTCACCGCCTACGACTCCGGGAACGCGGCCGCCGTCGCCGACCTCGCCGACGTCCTCGCCGATGTCCTGGGCCGCAGTGAGCGAGGGGCGGGCAAAGAGGTACGCCGGCTGGCTCGCGAGGTAGGGCATGACGACCCAGGCCGCGCCCTCAGCGTCCAGGCGCTTGCCAACGCAGTAGTCCATGAGGTCCGACAGGCGCATCGCGCGATCCTCCCCGCCACGGTCTCTCTGTACCGGCAGGCTATCGCCGGGGCCACCGCCCGTCACCTCGCCGGCGGGATCGACCGTCGCACCGCCGCACAGTCCGCGTGGCAGGCCCTGTCCGACCGGGGCATCACCTGCTACATCGACAAGCGCGGGCACCGCTGGTCCCTCGCCTCGTACGTCGAGATGACCTCCAGGACCGCGGCCACGCGCGCGATCGCGCAGGGCGTGGTCGACGCCAACGAGGCAGCCGGGAACGACCTGCTGTACGTGAACGACCGGGCCGGGGAGTGCAAGCTGTGCCGGCCCTTCGAGCACCGCGTGCTGTCGATCGCGGGCCCGGCCGGGCCCCGCCGCGTGCTGTCGCTCAAGTCCGGCCGGTGGGGCACCGTGAACGTGGTCGCCACCGTGGAACAGGCCCAACTGGCCGGGCTGTTTCACCCGAACTGCTGTCATGAGCTGCGCTCGTACCTGCACGGGCGGACCCCGCTGCGCCCAGACCATACCGCGGACGAGATCGGGAACCTCGCGCGCTCCCGCCAGCGGGAGATCGAGCGGTACATCCGCAAGTGGCGGATGCGGGAGGCCAGCGCGCTCACGCCCGCGGCCGCGGCCGACGCCGTGCGCCGCCGGTTGCTGTGGGAGGACGAGCTGGAGCAGCTGATCACCGACTACGAGCTGCCCCGCATGCCGTACCGCGAGCAGATCGGGGTGGGGCACATCCCGCCCCCGGCCCGCGCCGAGGACGCCGCGGCGATGATCGGGCTGTAGGTGGGCCGTGGACGGAGTCCAACCGCCCCTTGCACCCGACCGCAATGGCCTGACGGCTCTCGCCCGTGAGCTACACGGCCCGCGCCGATCATAGCCACAAAACCGCAGGTCACGAATTCGCCGGGAGTTCTCCGTATTCCCCACGGCGGCCCCGGATTTATAAATGCGGGCCGCGCCGTAGCGACCTGGAGAACCCCTCACCAGTGCGTTCGCACGGTTCTGGGCGGTCACGCGGCCCGCGTCACCAACCGTAGCCACGGCGTGGCCGGTTGATCTCCGTCGTTTGGTCAGACCTCGATCCTTTGGTCAGACGTTCCCCCACCAGCGGAAACGAATTGTTCACGGATTGTTCGCGGATTGTCCGGGATTTGGTCAGAGTCCCCCGCGACCTCTCTGTGACCCGAAAACCAGGTCAATCGGCGCACGCTGAGTGACCTCTCAAGGCCCTACACCACCCGGTGTGGGGCCTTTTCCATGTCCACCACCCCGGGCGCGCCAGAGGCCGCCACCGGGGGGGTGCTGCATCCGCCCGAGGAGGGCCCTCGCATGTCCCAGCCGTTCCAGCCCGCGCAGGCAGCGCCCGCGCAGGCACCCGCGACCCCGAGCCCGGTCCAGCAGCGCCAGGCGGACGCCGACTACGGGCTGTTCGGCAGCCCGGCGCCGGCGAGCACCACCACCGCGGCCGGTCAGGTCCCCCCGGCAGTGCCGGCGGCCCAGCCCGGTTTCCAGCCGACACAGCAGCCCTACCAGCCAGCTGTGCCCGCGCCCGACCCGACCCAGCAGCAGGCACCCGCAGCGGCGTCCGCCCAGCCGACCGTCCCGGCAGCGCCGGTGATGATCGGTCCGGACGGCCAGCCGTTCGACCCGGCCCGCGCCATGCAGACGATCCAGCACCAGCGACAGGTGGAGCGGGATCTGCAGGCGCAGCTGGCGCAGCAGCAGCAGATGTTCGCGCAGATGCAGCAGCTGATGGGCGGAGGGACCCCCAACACCCCGCCAGACCCGGCCGCGCTCGCGGCCCAGGTCCAGCAGGAACAGGCCGCGGCGCGCCAGGCGCGCGTCGAGCTGGCCGTCTGGCAGACCGCCCACGCCGCGGGCGCCGACCCGGCGCGCGTGCTCGGGTGGATGCCGTTCCACCAGGCCATCCAGGGGCTCGACCCCGCGTCTCCGACCTTCGCGCAGGAGCTCGGCGCGAAGCTCACGGAGCAGGTGACCGCACAGCCATGGCTCCGGATCCCCCAGCAGGCAGCGCCTGCCGGTGATCCCGCCGCCGCCCCGCCGGCCGCCGCGCCGGACGCGGGCCAGGGACAGCCCGCCCCCCAGCCGTACGCGCAGCCCTACGGGCAGCCGGCGTACGGCCAGCCCCACGTCCAGCCCCAGATCCCAGCGGTGTCCGGGGGCCAGGTCGTGGGCGGTGGCGTGCCTGTCCCGATCACCGAAGCGCAGCTCAAGGCCATGTCGCCCGAGGAGATCGAGAAGGCCTGGGTCGAGGGCCGCCTCAAGCACCTCGCGTAACACCCGCGAGCGCACACCCTTCCACGAGAACAGAGGTAGCCGTCCATGGCGATCACCCGGTTCAAGCCGGAGATCTGGTCCGGCCTGCTCATGTCGTCCTACAAGAAGTCCCTGGTGTACGCCAACCTGGCGAACCGGGACTACGAGGGCGAAATCCGCAGCGCCGGTGACACCGTCCGGGTGTCCAGCATCTCCCGCCCGACCATCAACACCTACGGCCGCAACGCCGACATCTCCTACGAGGAGCTGACGGACGCGCAGCGCACCCTGGTCGTTGACCAGGAAAAGTACTGGGCCTTCTCCGTCGACGACGTCGACGCGTTCCAGGCCAGGGGCAACGTCGTCCCGGAGGCCATGGCGGAAGCGGCCTACGGCCTCGCCGACGTGGCGGACCAGTACGTCGCCAACCTGTACACCGGCGCGAACACCGCCAACCAGGTCGGCACCGTCAGCATCACCACGGGCGACCTCGCCTACACCGGCATCCGCAAGGTCATGCTCAAGCTGGACGAGGCGAACGTCCCCAAGCAGGGTCGCTACGTCGTGGTTCCGTCCTGGTACCACTCGATCTTGCTGGAGAACAACAAGTTCGTCGATCTCTCGGCGAGCGGTTCCCGGGAGCCCCTGTGGAACGGCCTGGTGGGCCGCGCCCTCGGCGCGGACATCTACGTCAGCAACAACGCGCCGAACCCGACCGGTGACGACTACGTCGTGATGGCCGGCACCCGGGCGGCCATCAGCATGGCCGAGCAGATCACCAAGACCGAGGCCATGCGCAGCGAGCTGCGCTTCGCCGACCGCGTCCGTGGCCTGCTCGTCTACGGCGCCAAGCTCATGCGCCCGGAGGGCATCTCCACGATGCTCGCGTCCATCACCTGATCGACGCCCCCACAGCAACTCCACGCACCACCGCGGCCGCCTGAGGGCGGCTTTTTTCGTGCCCGCACACCGCCCGGCCCGGGACTGCCCGGCCGGGCGGGTGCGGCACCCCTTCTCCTGCAAAGGACACCAGCATGGCGCGCACTCCTGTCGCCTACTCCCCGTTCGTGGCGAACGGGTCCCTCGCCGACCCGGCGGGCACGGCCGTCGACGCCACCAACCACCACGTCATCAACAACGCCGTCCCGGAGCGGACCATCCTCCGCGTCACCAACACGGCCTCGGCGACCAAGGTCGTCACCGTCAAGGCGGGCGACTACCCGCCGGCGTGGGCGGCCGGTCAGGGCGACCTGACCTACACCCTCGGCATCGGCAACGTGACCACCCAGATCGTGTTCCTCGGTCCGTTCGAGTCCGGCCGCTTCCTCCAGGGCAACGGCTCGCTGGAGGTCGACATCGCGGCCGGTCACACCGGCACGATCACGGCCTTCCGCGTCCCGTCGGCGACCTGACATGACGGAAGCAGCGGAGAACGAGATCTGGCTGCGGGGTGAGAGCGGCACGGTGTTCCCGCACAAGCTGCCGCTCCCGGACGGCATCCAGGACCGACTCGACAAGGGCTACCTGCAGCGCGTCGCGGACGCGGACGGTACCCCCTGGTTCGAGCCGGTCCCGGAACCGGAGCCCCCGCACGCCCCGCCGGCGGACCAGACCGGCGACACCAGCACCCCCGACCCGACCCCGGCGTCATCCCTGCCTGAGCCGCTGCCCGCGTGGCCGGCGAAGTCAGATGCCAAGCGCCTGTGGGTCGGGTACGTCGTCCGCCACCTCGGGTGGAAGCCGGATGACGCGGAGGCCCGCACCAAGCAGGACCTCCAGGACGCGGTCCGGGTGGCTGCGCTGGAGCGCGGGCAGGAGTTCGCCTGATGCCCCGGCCCGGAGGGGCGGAGGTGGGCCGGTCCTCCGGGCCGGTCACACCCCCGGGCGTCCTGGAGCCCCGCGTGTGGGCCACCGGGTGGGAGATCGCGGTCATCCGCAAGAACTCCACCACCCCCGCGCGGCGGCTCCCTGGTGAGCCTCTCGGCGAGTACCTGGGGGTGCAGCTGTTCGAGGCCGGGTGTCCCGGGTGCTCCACGCTGCCCCGCAGTGAGGACGATGTGCAGCCCCCGTGCTGCTGTGCCGTCCCCTGCGGGTCGCCGCGGTGCACCCCTGGCACCGCCCCGGTCACCGCGGCGTTCTGCCACCAGCGTGAGCAGGTCCGGGAGACCGGCCGGCTCTCGCGGATGTTCCCGGCGGAGCTGTCGTGGCGGTTCGCGATGTACGCGACCAGCTACGCGCCAACGGCCCTGAGCCGGTGCGTGCTGGTCACAGGGACTGGCGCGTAGCGGCCACCTCGAGGGAGTGGACAGGGGCCGCTTCACCTCATGGCCGGTGAGCAATCGGTACCAGCGGCGCCCTGGCGGCGAGCTTACGCCGCGGTCCCACAGACGTGCAGCCGGGTCGGGCGAGCGGCCCGGCTGCACCCCCACTGACCTCCCCGATGAAGGGCTTCACAGGCATGTCCACGAGCACCCCAGGCACCCCGATCGACATCGAGAAGCTGCGGTCCCTGGCGGTCATCTCCCGCCGCAGCGGCGACCGCATCCAGGAAGCCCGGCGGGCGGACGGGGTGCGGGTCAAGGCCGTGACCGACGAGGCCGGCAACACCACCGTCCACCACGCCACCAAGGACGACCGCGTGGACGTGCACCTGCGCGCGCCACAGGTCCAGGTCGTGGCCCAGCACAAGGAGATCCGACAGTGAGCGCCCTGGACGACCTGATCGCACAGAAGGAGTACGCCGACGCGCAGCTGCGCGCGGCGGAGGAGGAGCTGCTGGCCACTCTGGCCGCGGCCAAGGACGCGTACCGCGCCGACAAGTCCCCCGAGAACCGCGACTTCAAGGACCGGGCGGTGGACGCCGTGCAGGCGTACCGCGCGGTCGTGCGGTCGGAGCGGGCCGGGGTCAGCGTCGCCGGCGACGCCTACCTCGACGGGGGCAACTGACCATGGCAGTGACCGTTTCCGGGCTGTTCGTCGCGACGTTCGTGGACTCGCTGGACACCACCCAGCTGGCCCTGGACCTCGACCTCGATACCCACCGGCTGGCGCTGTTCTCCAACAGCATCACGCCCGACTTCGACGCCGCGGCGGCGTCGGCCGCGTACGGCGCCGGCGTGTACGCCTCCAACGAGGTGTCGGGCACGAACTGGGCCGCGGGCGGGGTGCTGCTCACCGGTACCACGTTCGTCGGTGGCTCCGGTACCGCGACGTTCGACGCCACCGACATCTCCGTGGCGTCGACCACGCTCACCGCGGCCCGCTGCGGGCTGATCTACGCGGACGCGCTCGCCGGCAACAACGCCATCGCGTTGATCAACTTCGGCGGCGACTACTCCACGAACAACGGCACCCTCGCCATCACCTGGCACGCCAACGGCATCTTCTACATCGACCTGACCCCGTAACGCGCTGCTGACGGGAGGGGCCAGGCGTGGCACGCAGGTTCAACGGCACCAGCGACTACATCATCCACACCCTCCCGTCCACGCTCCAGGGGCTGGACGCCGGCCCGCTGACGATCGCCGTGCTGGCGTCAGTCACGAGCACCACGGACGGCGCGTTCGTCCACACCAGACAGTCCGGCGGCACCAACTGCTGGTGGATGGAGTGCGCCAGCGCCCAATGGAACTACGGGCAAGGCGTCGCCGCCCGTGACGTCGGTGACCTGACCACCTCCGAGGGGTGGGCGGTCTACGCCGCGCACAAGGACAACGGCGGCGCGTCGTTCCCGGTCGGCCGCAAGGTCATCCTGGGCGGGTCAACGACCACGGTCACGGCACCGTCCGCGCTCGCGGACGGGTCCACCCCCGGTGTCGGCGGCATCCTCCAGGTCGGCCGGTGGGGCACCGCCGCTGAGTACCTCGGCGCCGACATCGCCTGTGTGGCGGTGTGGGACTACGAGCTGTCGAACGCGGAGATCGACGCGCTCGCCACCGGCTACAGCAACTGGTCGGCGACCGTCAGCCCACCGAAGTGGCTGGTGCACTACAACCAGGCCAACAGCACGGACGCGGTCACCGACGACAGCGGGAACGGCGGCGGGTCCAGCTCGATCATCGGGACCACGATCGTGGCGAACCCGGTCGGGTTCTTCGGCGGTAGCGGCGCCACGGTCACCCCGGCCGCGATCGCCGTGGTCACCACCGTGCCCACCGCCACGAAGTCCGCCGGGTCCACGGTTGTCCCGTCCGCTGTCCAGTCGCTGGCCAGCGTCCCAACGGCTGTGACCTCGGCGGGAGCACGTCCCACACCGGCGGCGGTCGCCGCAGTGTCGACCGTCCCGACCGTCGTGGTGTCCAACGGGCAGACCCTCACGCCGGCGGCGATCGCCGCGGCGGCGAGCGTCCCGGCGGCCACGAACTCCGCCGGGTCCAACCCGACCCCGGGCGTGGTCGCCGTGGTGGCCGGCATCCCCGGCCCGGTCGTCAGCAACGGCCAGACCCTCACCCCTGCGGCGATCGCCGCGGCGGCGGGCATCCCGGCGGCCACGAACTCCGCCGGGTCCAACCCGACCCCGGGCGTGGTCGCCGCGGTGGCGGGCGTGCCTGGACCTACCCCCTCTGCGGGCACGACACCGGCCCCGGCCGTGGTCGCCGCGGTGGCGGGCGTCCCCGGCCCGTCCCTGAGCACCGGGGCGACGGTCACGGCCAGCGCGGTCCCCGCGGTGACCGGTGTCCCGTCAGCATCGATCTCGGCGGGCGGGAACGTCGACATCCAGGCCAGCCCGATCCAGGGCGCGGCAGGTGTTCCAGGGGTCACGCCGAGCGTCGGCTCGACCATCAGCCCGGCCGCGATCGCGGCGGCGGCTGGTGTGCCGGCGGCGGGCGTGAGCCTCGGGTCGAACCCCGCCCCCGCAGCGGTCGCTGCTACCGCCGGCGTGCCCCAACCTACCCCCTCTGCGGGTACGACACCGGCCCCGGCGGCAGTCGCTGCTGTGGCCGGCATCCCCGGCCCGGCCGCGGCCGCGGGGACCACGGTGTCCCCCGATGCTGTCGCCGCGGTGGCGGGTGTCCCGGCGGCGGTGGTGTCGGCCGGTGGCAGTGCGAGCCCGGCCCCGGCCGCGATCGCCGCGGCCGCGGGCATCCCGGCGGCTGTGCCCTCGGGCGGGTCGACGGCGGCGCCCGCAGTGCTCGCGCTGGCGGTCACGATCCCGGCCGCGACGGTCGGGGCGGTCACCGCCGCGCAACCGGCCGCGGTCGCCGCGGCCGCAGCCGTCCCGGTGCCGGTGGTGGCGCTGACCGCGCTCGTGCAAGCCCAGACCGTGGTCGCGCTCGCGCGTGTGCCCGGGGTGGTGCTGCAGACGGTCACGCTCCCGGCGACCTCACTGTCCGGGAGCACCCCGGACGCATCCACGCTCACCGGCGCCGTGCCGGTGGCGGGCACGTTGACCGGCGCCGTGCCGGCGGCGGGCGCCTTGACCGCGACGACAGCCCCGTAGGAGGCGACCATGCCGGATGTCGGCGACGGCACGATCCCCCGGCTGGTGGTCGCCCCGTACGCGGGCGACACAGCGGCCACGCTCACCGTCACCCGCGGCGATGACACCGTCCAGGTCTGTCCAGTGTCCACGTTGGACGCTGGACAGACGTGGCAGGCGGACGCCGCGGTGGTGTACACGGTCGGCGGCCGGTGGATCTTCCGCTGGAAGGTCACCGGGACCGGGTTCGGGTGGCAGGACGTCACCGTGAACGTGACCCCGGACGAGCTGGTCACCCGCCGCTCGTGGGCGACGACCGCGGACCTGGCGGCGTGGATCAACGCCCTGGTGCCGGTCGACGCGCGGCGGATGCTCGCGCACGCCACCCGCACTGTGGAGGACCTGCTCAAGCACTCCCGCTACGACGTCGACGACGCCGGCGAGCCCACCGACACCGACGTGATCGCGGCCCTCCGGGATGCGGTGTGCGAGCAGGTCAACTGGTGGATCCAGGCCGGTGACGAGCACGGCGCCCGCGGCCTCTACACGTCGGTGTCGATCGGGTCCGTGAACCTCTCCCGCGCTGCAGGCCAGGGCGCGGGGTCCAACTCGAGCATCCCCGGGATCGGCCGGGACGTGATGCCGATCCTGCGCCGCGCAGGGCTGCTGGACGGGCAGCCGAACGCGTGGTGACCAACCACAGCGAGGAGTCCCGTGAGGGTCTATGAGAAGCGCAAGGACGGCGTGGTCGTCGAGCGGGTCGCCAACGTCGCCGACGGAGGTTGGCGGGACCAAGAGCTGGCCGGCTGGGTGCGGACGCGTGAGGCGCTGCACCTGGAGGACGGCTGGCACCTGGTGGCGGATGACCACGACACGGGGGAGTCGGCCGCGGCCAGCGCGCTGGCAGGTGACGCCGTGGGCGTCGCGGAGATCCTCCAACGGGTCGAGCAGGAAAGCCACCGCGAGGAGACCGAGCAGCTGGAGCAGCTGCTCGCCGAGGCGCGCACGGAGCTGGCCACGGAGCTGGCCGCCGAGCTGTCCAAGCCGTCGCCCGAGAACGAGCCGGCGCGCACGCAGCGCGCGGCGCGGAAGCCCAGACCCTCCCGAGCGAAGGAGTAGACCGTGGCGTACACCACGCGTACCGCGACCACCCTCAGCCACCTGGACGCGTTCGAGGTCGATGCCGCCAGCGGCACCGTCCCGGGCACGGGCGGCGGCAACGGCATCCAGTTCGTGAACAACGGCAGGATCGTGGCCGTCGTGACCAACACGGGCGGCAGCCCGCTGACGGTCACCGAGGTCATCGGCAAGTCCCTGGCGGGCGTCACGCCCACGGCGCCGACCAAGAGCGTGGCGGCGACCAGCGGCATCAGCGTGCTGGGCCCGTACCCGCCCGGCACCTGGAACGACGCCAACGGGCTGATGAAGCTCGACTTCTCCGCGACCTCGGGCGCGAAGGTCGTGCTGCTGGAAGTCCCGGCGACCTCGTGACCGCGATCCCCTGGACCACGGTGATCGCCGCGGCGGGCATCGTCCAGGAGATCGAGCTGGAGGAGTACCTCGGCCGTGGTCCCCGCGGGGACCAGTTCGCGCCGGCGGTGACCGTGACCCAGGTCGTGGTGGAGGACAAGCGCCAGCGGGTGCGGGCCGGCACGGGCGACACGGTGTGGTCCAACCGCACGGTGTACGCGCCCCCAGGCACTGGCGGTGCGACCGGCAGCCGCGTGACGTTCGAGGGCGTGACCTCCATCGTCCTGGCGCGCCAAGCGTTCGACGGTGGCGGGGCGGAGACCCCCGATCACGTCATGTTGTCGCTGCAGTAGCGGCGGCCCCCCTGAGCTCCACCCTCACCCCTTCACGCCCATGGGAGGGGCGATGCGGCATGCCCCGTAACTACGATCTCCAGTTCCGCGGGGACCGGCTCACCGCGATGCTGCACGACACCGACCGGGACGCGCTCAAGGCCGCGCTCAAGTGGTTGTTGCTGAAGTCGCGTCCCAAGGTCCCGCTGGACACCCGGCCGGACCGGGACAACGTGGTCCTCCGCGACACGGGCCGGGTCATCGTCGACGACAACGTGGGCGCGGTCGTGTACGGCGACGAGCGGACCCCGTACGCGCGGCGCCAGCACGAGGACCTGACCTACTACCACCCGGTCCCCGGCACCCAGGCGAAGTTCCTGGAGGAGCCGTTCGAAGAGGGCCGCGACACCATGCTGCTGATCATGGCGACGGTCTACCGGCGCCGGTTGACGGGCCGCTGATGGCGACCGTCACCGAGGAGTTCGCGCTCCTTCTGCAGCTGCTGGGGCACGGCAGGTACCCCACCGACCCGGCCGACGTGAGCGGGTCGATCTTCCTGCATGCGATGCCGGACGGGCCCGGCAGCCCGGACGCGGTGATCGTCGTCAGCCGCTATGCGGGCGGCGATCCGGAGTCCCTCCAGGGCTACGACACGGTCTCGATCCAGGTCCGGGTGCGTGGTCCCCGGCACGACGCCGGGGTGCCTGAGGCGACCGCACAGGCGGTCTACGACGACCTGCAGGGGCTGCGTTCCCGCCGGTTGCCCGGCGGCACGTGGCTGGTGCACCTGCTGGCGCTCGCCGGCGGGCCTGTGTGCATCGGCCAGGACACCCACCAGCGCACGGAGTTCGTGGTCAACCTGCGGGCCGAGCTGCGCCGGATCACACCCAACCGTCAGTAAAGGAAGGCGAGCATCTATGACACAGGTGCGTATCCCGGCGCGGGACATCGTGCTGGAGGTGCTGCTGGCCAACGCGACCACGTGGTCGGGAGTCGGCGGCCTCACATCGGTCACTGTCAATAAGTCGGAGAACGAAGAGGTCGAGGACGTCACCGAGTACGACTCGGACGGCGCCTACGAAGAGCGGGTCATGCAGCGCGGTGCCGCGCTGACCCTGACCGGCTTCATGCACAAGGACGACCAGACCGGCGCCCAGGACACCGGCCAGGCCCGGGTGGAGGTCCTGGCGGAACAGACCGGTGAGGCGTCCATCGGCAAGTACCGCTTCCGGCACCCCCTGGACACCGAGTGGACGGTCTGGAACGCGACCACGCGCGTGGCCGAGCAGGGCGGCGCGCAGAACGCGAACACCACCTGGGGCGCCACGGTGCGCCGGTCCGGCCCGTCCTCGAAGGTCGCGGTGAGCTGACCATGCGGAATCCCACCTCCCGCAAGGGCAAGCAGTCGCGTGGTGCACGGCAGCTGCGCCAGCAGGTGCAGCTGCAGATGGACCCCCAGGACCTCCAGGAAGCACGGACGAGCATCGGCATGGTCGACGCGCACGTGGCCGGGATGATGGCCGGCGCCGGCGAGACCCTCGGTGCCGAGGACGGTCTCGACTTCGACTTCGACGCCCACTGGGCGAAGAAGAAGGGCAAGGCGAAGGTCCGCACGGTGCGGATCAAGGGCCGCCGGTACGCGCTGCCGGGCAGCATGCCGGTCGGTGTGATGGCGCTGGGTATGCGCAGGGAGTTCCGGGACAAGAAGCGGGTCGTCGGCGCCGACGAGGCGGTCCAGCTGACGCTCGACATGCTCACCGCGGCGGTCGGCGAGCCCAACGTCAAGCAAATGCTGGCGGACGGCATCCAGATGGACGAGCTGCCCGACGTCCTCTCCTACGTCATGGGTAACTATGACGAGCTCGGCCTGCTCCGCGACATGCCGGCGGCCGACGGGGGCGAGCCCGACCAGGGGGAATCGCGCGGCGGGCGGGGGCCCGCCACCTCTGGTTCCTGATCTTCCGGCACTACCGGTACCTCAGCGCTGACTTCCTCCGGGAGTACGGGCTGGACCTGGACGGGTACATCACGAACCCCCGGACGCCGGCGTGGGAGTTCCTCGAGCTGGTCGACGCCCTCTCGGTGGAGGCCAGCTTTCGCTACGTCATCGACGCGGAGCGCAAAGGCCCGCGGGAGGCGACCGGCGAGGAAGCACGCGCAGCGCTCCAAGGCCTGTGACACCAAGCGGCCCGGCATCCCCTGCACCTGGGGGTGCCGGGCCGCTTATTCGCGCCAAGCAGAGAGGGCCGCCAATGGCCTATTCAGTCGGCGACCTCATCACCTACCTGCGCATGGACACCATGCCGTTCCGGCGGAACCTCGCGCACGCCCGCACAGCGATGCAGAACCTGGGGCAGCGGCTGGGCGACGAGTCCGATGCGGCAGGTCACAACTGGGCCCAGCGCTTCGTCCACCGCATCCGGGGGACGTTCGAGGAGATGCGCCGGCCTGGGTCGCTGCTCCAGCGGTCCATGCGGAACATGTGGCGGGGGCTGCTCAACTTCGGTAACGACGTCGACGGCAACAGCTTCCGGCAGCGACTACAGCCGCTGGTCAGCAGCCTGATCACGACGCTGACGACCGGGTTCCAGAACCTGATGACGGCGGGCGTGAACCTCACGACCCAGATTTGGAACTGGATCCCCGCGATCCTCGCGTTCATCGGGGCGTTGGCCGCTGTCGGCCCGGCCGTGTACGTCCTCGGTGGTCTGCTGGGGTCCCTGCCGGGGCTGATCGGTGGCGCCGGCCTCGCCTTCGCCACCGTGAAGTTCGGGCTCAAGGGCATCTCGGAGGCGTTCAAGGACTCCGCCGGTGGCGGGCAGTCGGCGGCCGACCAGATGCACGCGGTGGAGGTTGCCACCCGGTCGCTCGTCCGCGCCCAGAAGGAAGCCAAGAAGGCGTCCGAGGCGATCACCCAGGCGCGCAAGGACGAGGTCCGCAGGCTCCGGGACCTGAACCTGGAGATCCGCCGGAACGCCGCGGACCAGAAGTCGGCGGCGGCGTCCGTGGCGCAGGCGCGGGACGAGCTGGCGCGCGTGCGTGGGACCGGCGACGCCAACGCGATCGCGGAGGCGGAAGCGGCGTACGAGAACGCGCTGCTCGCCCTGGAGGCGATCAAGAACAAGACCTCGGACCTGTCCGAGGAGCAGGACAAGGCCAACCGGGACGGGGTCGAGGGCAGCGACCAGGTCCAGGCCGCGATCGAGCGCCAGCAGGCGGCGGTCGAGGCCTTGGCCGACGCGGAGTACGCCCTGATGAAGGCCCGTGAGGGCAGCGGCGGCGGCGCGGCGGCGGAATTGATCAAGCTCGCGCCGGCGGCCCAGGACTTCGTCAACAAGATCAAGAGCCTGAAGGCGGCCTTCGAGGCCCTCCGGCTCGATGTGCAGCAGAAGCTGTTCAAGGGCCTGGGGGATCAGGTCGTCGCGCTGGCCAAGGCGTGGATGCCCGCGCTGCACCGCCAGATGGGCGGGATGGCCGAGGTCCTCAACAAGATCATCACGGTCTTCACGACGACGGTCCGCAAGCCGAAGTTCATCGATGACATGGAGAAGGGTCTATCGGCCTTCACGTTCATGATCAAGCGGATCGGCGAGGCGATCGCCGGCCCGTTCATGACCGCGTTCGGGTCCCTGACCGCCGCGGCCGCCCCCGTGTTCATCCGGATCGGTGAGTCGATCCGGTGGGCGATCCAGCAGTTCTCGGACTGGATCGCCGCCATCGAGAAGTCGGGCGCGCTCGACAGCTTCATGAACGAGGCCGGGCTGCAGATCGGTTTCCTCCTCGACTCCGTGATCGCGCTGATCCGGCTGATCGCGAACCTGGCGTGGGTCATCACCAAGCTGCAGCCGACGTCGGCGGACGGCAAGATGATGAGCCCGCTGGAGACCCTGGCCAAGACGCTGGAGTACTACGCGGACTGGCTCGGCAACCCAGCGAACCAGAAGGCGATCGACGAGTGGATCAACAAGATCAAGGACTGGGGCCGCTGGATCCTCGACGAGGGCATCCCGAAGACGATGAAGTTCTTCGGCCAGATGTCCACGTGGATGGACCGGATCGACGGGTGGGCCAAGACCTGGGAGGGCTGGGGCCAGACGATCAAGCGGACGTTCACGACCGTGGAGGGCGCCTTCGACGCCTTCCTGTGGTCCCTGAAGTGGACGAACCCCTTCTACCCGATCTGGGAGGGCTTCCGCTGGGCGATCAACAAGATCATCGACGGCTGGAACGCGCTGAGCTTCACCTTCCCGGGGATCAACGCGTTCGGTGTCCAGATGGCCGGCTTCCGGATCGACACCCCGAACATCCCCAAGCTCGCCGCGGGCGCGCTGGTGGGGCACCGGCCGGGCGGCACGATGGCCGTGGTCGGTGAGGGCCGTGAGGACGAGATGATCGCCCCGGTGTCCAAGGCCCAGGACATGATCGGCCAGGCCGTCATGGACTCCATGATCAGGCTGGCCGACGTGCTCGGCGGCGGTGACGTGTACATCGTCGTCGACGGCAAGATCATGGAGAAGCACGCGCTGTCCGCGCTGCGCAAGAACGCGCCCAAGGTGGCCGCGGCCGCGAAGTCCGGCACGCGCACCCGCACGTTCGCCGGCGGCTCGACCGCCGCGCTCACCTCTTCCTGACGGACAGCCCCACACCGGCCCCGGTGTGGGGCTGCTCGTCGTCTCCTGCACCGGACGGAGCAGCCGTGACTGTCTACATCGGACGCCCAGGGGCCATCGTGGCGCTCCGCTCCCCCCGCAAGGGCGTCAACGCCAAGATCACGCGCGCGTCCCGCATCCGGGAGACGCTCGCCGGCGGCCGGTCCGTCGACTTCTCCCCCGGCCTGCTGCGCACCTGGGACCTGAACTGGCGGGCCCTGTCGCACGAGGACCAGGGCGCCATCATCGGGTTCTGGGGCGGGCACAACGGTCCCGGCCCGTTCGTGTTCCTCGACGGGGCAGAACGGAACCTGCTCACCCCCAACCAGTCGGCGGCAACGAGCGTCTTCAACGACACCTCGGGCTTCACGCTGTCGTCCGGGTCGGAGGCCCTGGCCTCCGTCAGCACACCGGTGAGGCGCGGGCCCCGCGCGCTGCGGTGGACGATCCCGAGCCCGGTCCCGGCCGGGCTCCTCAGCGTGGGCCCATCCCGCGACGACTGGCCCGGCATCCCCGTGGTCCCCGGCGTGGACTACAGGTTCCAGTTCGAGGTCTACGGCGCCGGCACGGACACCACCATCGACATCGCCGCGGCGCTGCGCTGGCTGGACTCCACCGGCAGCCTGGTGTCGACCAGCACCGGCAGCGCGGTCACCACCGCGGCCGCGTCGTGGACACCGGCGTTCGTGGCCGCGACCAGCCCGAGCACCGCGGCGTACGTGATCCCCCGCGGGGTCGTGACCGGCACCAACATGTCGGCGGCCTCGACCCCCGTCATCGACAAGCCGATGTTGTCCATGCCGACCGCCAGGGACCCCGGGACCACCTGGGTGCCTGGGTTCGGTGTCGCGCGGGTGTCGCTGCCCCAGCTGGAGCACCAGCTGCCCTGGATCAGCTACCACAACACCACCCTCACAATCACGGAGGTGTCATGAGATCTGTCTCGCCGGCGCTGGCCGCCGCGATCGAAGCCGTGGAGCGGGTGGTGTACCCGGTCGTCAAGGTCGACTGGGACAACGACGGTGCCAACACCACCAACTATGGCGATGACTTCGCCCGGACGGTCGTGAACGACTGGGGCTTCTCCTCCACCGGGTACTCGTGGCTGATCGCCGGGACCGCCAGCAACTACCAGGTCACGCCCGGCGTGGCCACGCAGATGGTGACCGCGGCGTTGTCCTTCACCCGCGCCCGGATCGCGCTCACGGCGCTGAACGTGGTCGACCAGGACGTGCTGGTGGAGTGGAACTGCCCGTTCCCGACCGGCGGTGACCTGGAGCCGGCCAACGTGTACCTGCGGCAGCAGAACACCACCGATGACGTGCTGCTGCGGGTGACCCTCGGCACCGGCGGGCAGGTCCGCACCGCGATCTACCGCAACAGCGCCAGCCTGGGCAACATCACGATCTCCAGCACCGCCGACATCCCCGGCCTGACGTACACCGCGGCCACCCGCTGGTGGACACGGTTCCAGGTGATCGGGCCGGTCTACCGGATGCGGGTGTGGCAGGCCGGCACCACGGAGCCGACCCAGTGGCACGCCACGGCCGTCGACCGGACGTACACATCCGGTGCGTTCGGGCTCCGGTCGGGGCGCGGGAACGGGAACACCAACGCCAACTGCATCTTCTCCTACTACTCGGTAACCGTCGCCACCAGCGCCTACGACGACGTGACGGACCAGCTGGCGTCGCTGTCGATCGACCGGGACGTGACCGGGCAGATCCCGGACCAGTGCAAGGTGATCGAGGGGATCGCCGCGGCCACGATGACCGGTGACCTGGTCAAGGGCGACAGCGACGACGAGCAGGACCACGCGATCGCGTTCTTCTCCCGCTACAACCCCGACAGCCCGCTGTTCGGCAAGGAACGCGCGAACCGGCGCGTGGACGTGTCCACCCGCTGGCTCACGGAGAACGGGTTCGAGGACGTCCCCCGGCTGACGAACGGGGTGCTGCAGGCGCTGCCGATCGACGTCGCCAACCGCACGGCACAGATGGAGGTCGTCGACGGCCGCGACCGGCTGCGCAGGCTGATCTCCCTGCCGGGCATGATCGCGAACACGCCACAGGTGCCCGGGTTCAGCATGATCGCACCGGGGCTGGAGGCGTCGTGGATCGCCGCGTACGCCGCCTACCAATGCGGTCTGTACCTGGCGCCACCGGCACAGACGGAGTCCGGGGTCGTGCGCCTGTATGCCCCGATGTACGGCAGCGCCATGGCGTTCATCAGCAAGGAGTACTTCGGTGCCCCGCTGGCCAGCCAGACGGGCGGCCTGGACTTCCGGTGCCAGTTCACCAGCGATGCCCCGTACTTCCTGGCGCTGGACCCCACCAGGGACGGCACCGCGACCGGGTACGCCAACATGACCTGGTTCCTGAAGACGATCACCTCGTACAGCCAGTCGGCATGGGACGTGTACGGGCGGGCCAACTTCCGGTACACGATGTGGGTCAAGGTCAGCGGCAGCGAGCCCTCGCAGGCCGTGTATGCCTCCACCTACACCGAGTTCGGGACCCAGACCACGTTCACCGTCTCGAACGCCGGCGTGCTGGCGATCTCGACGACGAACGACGGTGTGACCCGGACCGCGACCGGCCCGACCATCAGCCTGAACACGTGGACGCTGGTTGGGGTCCACGTCGATGACGCGGCCGGGCGGGCGGCGTTCCGGGTGAACACCACGACCACCGTGCAGACGTTCACGGCCACACCGCAGTCGTATCGGTACATCCCGCTGGATGCGGAGTGCGAGCTGAACACGTACGCCAAGGTGGCGGAGTTCCAGGTCCGCACCGCGTGCGGGGAGTCCGGGACGTGGCCGGACACCACCTACGCGCGTGACTTCGTGCTCGACAGGCTGCAGAACCGGGAGCTGTCCGGGATCTTTCCCCCGGAGGAGCCTCAGGAGGCGTGGGACCTGCTGCAGGAGCTGGTGGCGCCTGAGCGGGGGCTGGTGTGGATCAACTACGACGGGCAGCTGCAGATCTGGTCCCGCGCCCGGCTGAACAGCAGCGACAGCCTGAACGTCCAGCGCACCCTGACGACGTACCAGCACCTGTGGCAGCTGGGGTACGACGACAACCGGGTGATGGTCTGCAACGTGATCCAGGTCCCGTACGTGGAGCTGTCGGCGAACCAAGGCGCGGTGCTGTGGTCCCTCACGGGCGTGCTGTCGATCCAGCCGGGGGAGACGGTCACGTGGCAGCTGACGTTCGAGCCCCACGCCGGCGGCGAGGTCGCGTTCCAGGGCACGTGGGCCCAGAACGCGGACGGCACCGGCGACAGCGGCAGCTTCAGCTCCCTGGACACCTTCCTCAACGGGGACCTGTACGTGGCGTCGCTGGTGATCACCTCGGCGCGCACGGCCACGGTCACCCTGCGGGCCGGGAACGACGCCTACCCGAAGTACTTCGTGGACAACGCGGGGGTCCCGAACTGCCAGCTGTTCGGGATCCCGATGGTCCAGTCGGACGGCCGGCTGTCGTACGAGGCGCGGTCGGAGGACTCGATCGCGCCGTTCGGGGAGCTGCCGCTGCCGGTCAACGCCAACCCGTGGCGGCAGTCGCTGAACTGGGCCAAGGGCGAGGCGCACCAGCTGCTGGCGATGCTGTCGCTGCCGCAGGTGGTGTTCACCGATCTGGCGGCCCCGCTGGACCCGCGCCTGGAGCCGTTCGACCGGTTCAAGGCGGTGGACCCGCGCGGGCTGCACCTGGACGTCGAGCTGCTCGCCGAGGGCATCCAGGACGAGCTGGACAGCGGGGGCGCCGACATGGAGCTCGTGGGCCGCCAGGCCCGGGAGCAGTGGGTGCTCGGCGCGTCCGGCGTCGGGACCACGATCGGGAACACGATGCTCGGGGGTGAGCCGGAGTGACCACGTACTACAGCGCACCCACCCTGGCGGACACCGACGTGGTCACCAGGAAGACGCTGGAGCCGGCCATGCGGGCGGCCCAGCGTCTGGACTCCACCGACCGGGTCAAGGTCTTCCGGTCGGTGTGCGGGACGGGGGCCGCGTTGACGACCACGCAGGTGGACGTCAACGACTGCATCCAGACGGTCACGATCAAGGGCTCGAACGCGTTCTGCGTGGCCATCGGCTCGTTCGACTTCCAGGGCTCGCCCTCGGCGGCGTTCTGGCTGATCCGTGGGGCGTTGTGGGTGGACGGGGTCGCCAAGACCGGTGAGGCGACGAAGTACATCGCGCGCAACGACCGGCAGACGGTCGGGCGGGTGTGGCCGTTCACCCTGGCCGCGGGCTCCCACGAGATCAAGCTCCGCGCGGTCAAGGACGCCGGCGCCGGGACGGCGTCGTACATCGCCCAGCACACCAACCTGACCGTGCTGGTGGTGGACATCCCGTGACGGCGCCGTACATCGCGCCGTTCCTGGTGGACGGTGACCCGGTCAGCGCTGAGGCCGTCCAGGAGTTCCTGCTGGCGGTGGAGGCCCTCGACGCGGCATCCCGGATCCACATCCACCGGGCGGCGGCCTCGGCCAGCCTGACCGTGACCACGGCCGTCCAGAGCGTCACCGGGAGCACGGTCACGTTCACGGCCACCGGCAACAACGCATTCGGGCTGATCATCGGGGTGTTCGACATCCAGAACACCTCTGCGGCCACGGTGTTCACCGGGTTCGTGTACCAGTCGTCCAGCCCTCTGGACTCCCAGGTGATCAAGGACTGCCAGGGCGGCGCAGACCGCAACACGCTGTGCCAGACCCAGATGGTCAAGCTCCCGGCCGGCGCCTACAGCTTCGACCTGCGGGCGTCCAAGACGGCGAACGTCGGCACGGTCAGCGCGCTGCTGACAAACACCACGCTGACGATCCTGGTGGTGGACCTGCTGTGAGCGCCTACACCGCATCCCGGGCCGCACCCCGCAACGGCGTCACCCACGTCCCCGCAGCCACCCTCCAACCAGCGCTGAACGCCGTGGCGTGGCGGGACAGCCCGTCCGCCATCCGGTCGATCAGCGCCGTGTGCACCTCGGCGACCACGGTCACCACCAGCCAGACCGACATCACCGGTGCCACCGTGACGTTCACGGTGACCGGCGGCAACGCGTTCGCGCTGGTCCGTGGGGTGTTCGACTTCTCGATCTCCGCCACGGGCGCGGCCGACTGCAGCGGCCGGTTGGTGATCGACGGGGTGCTGCAGACGAGCGCCGCGGCGAAGTCGGCGGCGAACTTCGACTCGATGACGGTCCAGCAGATCTGGACACCGACGTTGGCGGCCGGGTCGCACACCCTCAAGCTCGCCACGATCAAGAGCGCTGCGGCCGGAACGATCGCCGTCGGCGCGACGAACACGATCTTGCACGTGCTGCTGTTCGACCACAGCTGACCGTTCCACTCCCTCGAGCACCTCCCGGGTGGACTACCCGGCGCTTCCACGCGCCCAGGTAGTCCACCCGTTCGTGTTTTCCCAGCTCACGAAGGGGTTCCCACCCATGACCACAGACCCGGGCGAGGCCTTGACCGAGGCCACTGACGAGCCCATCACCGACGCCGACCTGGCCACCTGCGCCGGCGACGTCGACCACGAGCAGTTCATCGGCGAGCGGCTGTCGGAGGACCCGCTCGATCTCGCTGAGGCGGCCGTCCTCGAGGACGACCTGGACGAGGAGGCCTGACCGTGGCGATCAAGCCGAACAGCATCAAGACGGCGTTCGCGGACCTCGACGCGCGCTGGCCCGGCCGGGACCGGCGCACCGACGGGTGGATCGGCGACGCCGCGCACCAGGCGACGAAGTCGGACCACAACCCGGACTCGCGTGGGGTCGTGCACGCCCAGGACATCGACGCTGACGGGATCGACGTCCCGGCGACGGTCGCCGCCCTGTGCCGGCACTCCTCGACGCGGTACGTGATCTCCCGGTTGGTCATCCGGCGCCGGGCGACCGGGTTCGCCCCGGAGCGGTACACGGGCGCGGACCACAACGACCACATCCACCGGTCGATCGAGTACACGGTGGCGGCGGAGAACTCGACCGCACACCTGGACTGGGGGACCGGCTCGCCGGCGCACCCGTCGCCGGGGAGCCCGAGCTCCGGGGCCGGGTACCTGGTGAAGATGCCGGTGCTGCGGCGGAACCCCTCGCGGTACACCGCGGCGGGCGCGCTGTTCCAGCGTGGTCTGCGCCGGCTGGGCTACAGCCTGGGCCGGTGGGGCGTGGACGGGAAGTACGGCAACGCGAGCGTGGCCGCGACCCGGGCGTTCCAGTCGACGACCGGGCTCCGGCCGGTCGACGGTGTGGTGGGCCCGGTGACGTGGACGGGCATGGCCCAGGTCCTCGTCGGTGTGCACGGGTTCCCGACCACGCCGGACGGGAAGTACGGGCCGAAGACCACCGCGGCCGTGCGCGCGTTCCAGGGCTCGCGGGGGCTGAAGGCCGACGGGATCGTGGGACCGAAGACGTGGGCCGCCCTGGTGGCCTGACAGCTATTGCGCGGGCTCCGCACCCTCAGGGGTGTGGGGCCCGCGCTTTTCGCTGTTTCTGGGGCCTCTGGGGCCTCTGCGGCGCGCCTCGACGCCGGCGCCCTCCAGGCGGGTCTGGACCATGTTGAACGAGCAGTCCAGCTGGAACGCGATCTTCCGCATCGAGAGGCCTTCCTCGACGTATAGGCGGATGATCTCTTTGGTGTCGACGTCGTTCCGGCGTCGCCCGTCCACGCGGTCAGTCACGCCGGGTCCCCTTCGCGGTGGGTGGTGTGGCGCGCGGATCGTAACGCAACCGTGGGGTGACGGTGCGCGTACGTGACCCGTCAGGCGGCGAGGTGTGTCGGCTCGTCCGGCTCTTCCTCGTCTTCTTGGTCAACTTCTGCGTCGATCGTGACACCGCGGCCGCGCAGGAGGCGGCGGCGCTCGCGCTCGCTGGTGCCGCCCCACACGCCGTGCAGCTCGTGGTTGTCCAGGGCGTACTCCAGGCAATCGGGCCGGACGTCGCAGCGGGCGCAGATGCGTTTGGCGGGGCGGGCGGTCCCGCCGGTGACCGGGTAGAACGGCTGCGGGTCGGTGGAGCTGCAATTGGCGAGGTCCATCCACTCGGGAGGCCGATCGATGTCCATGAACATGGTGGGGGTCCTTCGGGTAGGGCGTGCCGGTGGTTCCAGTGACCGGCGTTCTCACCCAGCGTATCGGCTCGCATGGAAACATGCAACTCGGACTGTGGTCTTTTACGTGCCAAACACGTGCTACGCTGCGTAGCACGCCGTCTTACGGGGCGCTTAAGCCCGCCCGTTCGGCCAGTGTCCGCAGGCTAGTCGGGCCGGATACTGTCCGCCCGTGTCCCCCGGCTCCGGCCGGTGGGCCGACGCGCAGGCCCTCGTCTGGGAACCTGGGGTCTGCTTTGCCGTCCGCGAAGTGGTGGGGAACGAGGCAAGGCGGGGCAGCTTAGGCCACCGTCCCCCACCGCAGCGGGCCTGCGCCGGTTCCCCCTGTTCTGGGACCACCTCGCGCGCCGTTCTGGACGTGGCGCTGCGCACAGTGGCTGGGAGATCGGGTTGGCCCTATCGCGGTCACCCACCTCGTCACGCGCGGTGGGGGGCTGTTGCGCACCCTACAGGGATCGACATGCGTCCGCACACCACGCGGTGTGCCAGAAACGAAACGGCCCGGGAGGGTGACCCCCGGGCCGTCCGTGCGGGCGAGCGTCAGCCGGTGAGTGCCCGCCGCGCCCCGCCGTTCACCCGCTGGCCCCCGAGGTCGGCGCGGGCGCCGGCGTCACGGCCCGCCTGCAGGCCGGTTCCGCTGGTGGCGCTGCGGCCCTCCCGGTAGCTGTTCGCGGGGTACTTCTCGTGGAACGCCCGGGTGACCACGTCGGCCTTGCTCGCGAGCACAAGTTCGGTGCTGGTGCCGGTCGGCTGGTTCTCGGTGGCCTCGCGCTGGGCGCGCAGGCGGGCGTCGGTGAGCCGCCGCTTGACGGTCTGCGCGAACCCGAGGATGAAGCTGTTGCGCCACGCGCGGGCCCGGCCGCCGGACCCGGGCACGCGGCCGTTGATGACCCGGCTGACCTCCAGCAGCATCAGCGTGTAGAGGAACTCGCAGTGCTCGATGTCCTCGGCGGTCCCGAACATGTGGATCACGTCATCGCCGCGACCGCCCAGCAGGATGGCCTTGAGGCCGAGGCCGTCCGCGATCAGGTAGAGCAGGGTGGCCTTCTGGCGCCCGAAAGGGTTCGGGACGGTGATCATCTTATCGCTGGCGATAAACGCGGCGCCCGTCTTGTGCTGGGCCAGGGTGACCGTGACCTGGTACTTCGCCATCAGCTCGAACGCCTTCTCCTGGTAGGCGTCGCGGGTTGCCTGGGGCAGGGCCTCATCGTCGGCGTTGGCGAGCAGGGCGCGGATCTTGTTGAGCATGCCCTCGCTGACCTTGGGCGCTTCGGTCGTCATCTCAGGGATTCCCTTCGGGTGGGGCGGGGTTCCAGTACCGCCCAACAAGGATGATCCTATGCGAAACGCGGGAAACACGCAAGTCAAGCTTGCGTGTTTCCCGCGTCCATGATCAGTATTCGCCGGACAGCATGACCATCGTCAGCAGCCGGTCGGCCGAGGTCTCCACCAGCACGCGGACCTTGTCCGGGCCGACCTCGTACCAGGACATCACCCGCGCCCCCGCGCTGATGTCGCGCAGGTTCTTCTCGCAGTCCTCTGGGTGGGTCTGCCCGAAGTCCCCGTGCTGGTGCCGGTAGACCAAGGCGCCCAGCGGGCCCGCGAACGCGGGCCCGTAGACCTCGGTGAACAGCTCGACCGCCGCAGTGGTGGCGGCCAGCTGGCCGATCTCGAACAGGGGGTCCGGGGACGTCCCCGCCGCGACCTCGCTCACCGGGGGACCTGGTCGCACAGCGGGTTGCTGACCTCGGTCACGTAGCCGCGCCCGACCGTGCGGCCGCGGAGGTCCACCGAGCCGCTCCACGCGGTGCCCCACTGGTCGCGGTAGTAGGCGTTCCCGGTGGCGGGTTCGTAGGTCACCCAGACCTCCCCCTCGTGGGAGCCGCAGATCCCGTCCCACTTGCCGTGGTTGCGGCCCTCGGCGGGGCCGCGGTGCTCGCGTGCGAGGTCGATCGCGGCGCGGACCTCCGCGCGGTAGGAGTCGAGCGCGTCGCGGTGCAGGTCCAGGCTGTCCCCCTTGCTGCTGCCCCAGGGCACCAGCGCGGTGATCGCGGAGCCGATGTCGCTGAGCAGGAAGTTCGTGGTCTGCCAGACCAGCTGGTTCAGCTTGCTGTCGCGGTAGGCGATCGCGACCTTCAGGCGGGCGCCGCCGTGCAGCTCGCCGCTGGTGGCGGTGCCCTTCAGGACGGCGTTGACGTAGGTCAGGCCGCGGACCTGGACGACGCACGGGCGGCCGGCGAGAGCCTTGACCACGTGGCGCATGTGCCCGAGGTCCCAGTGGTTCTCGTGCTCCTTGAAGCGGTGGGGGAACTGCCGGGCGTGGATCGTGGTGGCGGTCAGGGTGTCGTACTGGCCGAGCGCCGGGTACAGCTCGTCGCCCATCGGGTCTCCCTTGCTGGTGGGGCGGGGTTCCAGTGCCGCCCTCGTGGAACCGAGCCTATGCCAAACGCGGGAAACACGCAAGTCACGCTTGCGTGTTTCCCGCGTCAAGTGAGGGTCAGGTTGCGTCCGGCAGGTCGGACAGCATGACCGGCTCGATGTGCGTCTTCGGGTTGCGGACCGAGCCCAGCACGCGGCGGACCTTCATCGTCTCCAGGCCGGACAGCTCGACGCTGCCCTCCAGCTGCAGCCGGATGCGCTTGGCGCCGCCGGCCCCCAGGTTCGGGGAGACCGTGCGGCCGGTGATGGTGCGCACCCGCCCCTGCACGAGCAGCTGCCACGCGCGCTCGACCTCCCCGAGATCGCGGATCTCGATCACGTACTCCTCACCGTCCGCGTCGGTGTCGATCTCCGTCCCTGGTTCGTGTGCCGTGTGTGCCATGTGTGTGCCTCTCGATGGGTCAGGGACGCCAGCGGGGGTTCGCTGGCGTCCCTGAGGTGTATCAGACCGCGGCGGTTGCCGGGGCCAGGGTGATGCCCTTCGCGCGGCTGAGGTAGCCGAACAGCTCGTCGTTCTGGCTGGGCTTGAAGTCGGCGGTCAGCGTGACCCGGCGGCCCTTCAGCTGGTCCAGCTCATCGACCTTGTTGCGGAGGACGGCGGGGCACGTGCCCATCGCGCGCCAGCCCTCATCGGTCTCGATGAACATCTTGTAGACCGTGGTGCCGTGGTAGTTGTACTTGTAGTCGACGTCGTCCTTGACGTGGTAGATCGTGCCGGTCACGGTCCGGGTGCCCTGGGGGACGGTCACCCCGGCGGCCTTGAGGTTGGCCTCGCGCACGGCCTTCGCCTGCTCCTGGGCGGTCTCGCGGTCCCAGCGGTCCATGTCGCGGACGATAGCGGTGGCGCCGACCTCGGCCTGGCGGGGGCTCATCCGGCCGCCGGTGTAGGCGTCGGCCATGTCCTGGAGGAACCGGCTCCAGACGTGCTGCTCCAGGTTCGGCAGGTAGGTCAGCCACACCACGTTGGGGTGCGCGGCGATCGCCTCTTCCTGGTTCTCCTCCGCGCGGGTCTTCTTGCGGGCGGCGTGGGCGGCCTTGCGCTCCGCGTGCTCGCGGCGGCGGTTCTCCTGGTGCTTGCGGGCGGCGGCCTGGTCCCAGACCGGGACCAGCTCGATGCGCATGTTGCGGGAGCCGTGGTTGGCGCCGCCGCAGGCGCAGGCGCAGGCGTCGGAGACGGCGCCCATGCACCGGCCGTCGCAGGGGATGCTGGAGCGGTTGCCGAAGACCCATTTGAGCACGAGCTTGGCGCCGCAGTGGTGGCAGGCGCTGCGGAGGGTGCCGCTGGAGGCATGCGCGGCGGCGGCCGGGACGGCGTTCGGGGTGCCGCAGTTCTGGCAGCCGCCGACCGCGCGGCCGGCGAAGCTGGCCGTGGAGCGCAGGCCCTTCATCAGGTCGGGGGTGGCGTCCTCGGCGATCTCGGTCATCGGGTCGGTCCTTCCGGGTGGGGGTGTGCGGTTCCAGTCGCTGCCCCTGTGCACTGACTCTACGCTCTCCCCCGGAAACACGCAAGTCCGTCTAGCATGTTTCAGCGCCCCTCGCGTTTGCCCTGATAGGCAAGCGCGAGGGGCGCCGATTTTGTCGTTACTGGCCCACCCTCGGCAGGCCCACGTGCTCCCGGAGCATGCCCAGGTGGACCGCGCGGGCCCGCGCGCCCTTGCCGGTCAGCTCGAACACCCACCGGTCGATCACCGTGGGGTGCGGCACCCGCCGGACCCACCCGTAGCGCGTCAGCTCGTCGACGACGGCCGTGCACCGCTGCTGGTGCGCGACCTCCCCCAGCCACACCGGGCCGTCACCGTCCTGGAACACCTGGACCGGGTCCCGCCGCTCGATGACCAGCAGGTGCTGGAGCCGGGCCGGCGTGAGAACGCGCTCGCGCGCCTCGAGGCACGCCGCCATGACGTAGACCTCGACCATGTCCCCCAGCGTGAACGGCGGCGTGCCGTTGAGGTGGAGCCCGTACATGATCGGGGTGTCCATCGAGCCGTCCACGGCCACGTGGTAGCGCAGCTGCGTCTCCAGGCGGTCCAGGGCGGTCCCGGTGACGATGACGTCGGTCATGCCTGCTCCTCCGTGAGGGTCTTGCTGATGCCGCGGGTGACGTAGCCGGCCACCATCGGGCCGTTGATGCTGGCGGCGAGCGCGTCCCTGGTGGCCGTGTTCGCGGTGACCTCGACCCGGTCGAGGGCCGGCGTCCACTGGGCGAGCTTCCGGGTGTTCACCGGCGGCACCTGGCAGTGGCGCCAGAACTCGACCGGGGAGTCCACGTCCCCGGACGTCAGGGCGTAGACGTCGTAGCTGAAGTCGATCGGGCGGCCGGGCTCCAGTTCGGTGCTGAGCCAGTCGTCGGGCAGCCGGTACCAGACGTCCCGGTCCAGGTCGCTGTCGAGCCAGGAGACGAACAGTTGCCCGTTCGCGCCCCAGTGCAGGCTGATGGGGCCGCTGTCGCCGGGCCACGCGTTGTGGTGGCGGTCCAGGATGGACGCGATCGCGCTGTGGCTCACGTACTCCACGGCGCCCTGGTGGACACCGGATTCGTGGTGAATCTTCAGCATGTCCTGGGCGCGGTACGCCTGGATGAGGTCGTCGGCCTCGCGGACCGGCAGGACCAGGTGCAGGGACAGCCGTTGCGGGTTCGTCCAGAACAGCGTCAGGTGCTTGCGCTCGGGCACGGGGACTCCTAGTCCGTGGTGGGGAACATGGCGACGGTGAGCGTCATGGCGTGCAGGTGGCGGGTGACGGAGGCCAGCTCCCGCATCATCGACTCCGTGGTGTCGATCATCGAGCTGGCCGCGTCGACCTGGTCGACGCGGTCGACCTCGGCCTTGGCGAGCCTGCGCATGCCGAGCCTGTCGAGGGCCTCGATCAGGCAGGTGGCGTTGGACCGGACCAGCTCCAGCTGGTCCAGGGCCTCGGTGCGGGACTCAGTCCAGGTCTCGCGCAGGTCGGCGCGGCCCGGGCGGGCCGGCGGCTCCTGCTCGTCGGTGGGTGGTGTGGTGCTCAAGGCGCGCCTCCAGGGCGACGACGGGGGCCCGCCGGCGAACCGGCGGGCCCGGGGGGTTAGACCAGGGACTGGTGGATCGGGGACGCGGGCATGTGGTGCTCGCCCACGAGGGCGTTGAGCACGGTGGTCCCGCACTGGCAGGTGTAGGAGAGCAGGGAGCCAGCGGGGTGGTTCTGCTGGCGGACCGGCCAGTACCACTTGCCGGACCAGTTGCACTCGCGGGGGACGCGGAGCTTGATGTTGTCCACGTCGTGCTGGGAGCTGCGCTCGATCAGGACCGCTTCCCCGCCGGGGAAGAGCAGCGTGTCGCCCAGGCGGGCGTGGATCACGCGGCCCTCCTCCTCCGCCTTGCGGTGCTGGGCGCCGGAGCTCATCCGGGGGTCCGCGGTGATCGAGGTGGTCTGGGGGACCACGAAGGCGTGCGGGCCGGGAACGAGCGGGCCGTCCTGGACCAGGCGGGTGACACCGGCGGCGCCGGTGAAGTGGATGGTGTAGTAGCGGCCGAAGCCGCGGCCCATCTGCGCCAGGTAGAGCAGGACCTGGCCGCTCTCCCAGCTGTCGCGGGCGAAGGCGTTGTCGTCCTCGATGTCCGGGTCCAGCGAGCGCAGGTGCTGGCGGGTGGGGACGAGCGGGACCGGGTGGACCGTCGCGCGTTTCTCGTCGGTCTCAGCCGTCATCGGTGTGCTCCTTCGGTTGTGGGTCCGGGAGGGGTTCCAGTTCCTCCCGATGCAGCTACGCTACCCTGTCGCGGGTAAACATGCAAGTCCGTGTTGAACGTTTCTGCGTGGGGTGTCCGGGAGTCGAACCCGTGGGACCGCGCACCCCGCGCGGGGCGCCGGCTGCCCGGCGCCCCGCGGGTCGATCAGTAGCCCTTGCGCTCGCGGGTCGTGTAGCCGGCCGGGGTGTAGGCGAGGGAGTCCATCGCGGCCTTGATGACCAGCTCCAGCTCGAACAGGTCCCGGGCCCGGGCGGCGATCCCCAGGACGCGGCACACCGCGGCGGCGTAGTCGTACATCTGGTGCCGGGACGCCTTCGACGGGACCCGGAGCTTGTTGTACGCCTCGAAGTCGCCGCTGATGGCCTTGCGGCAGGCGGCCTGCCAGCGCAGGTGGGCGCGGTGCTTGGAGAGCAGGTTCTTGAGGTGCCAGCGGGCCAGCTCGACGCGCTCGGGGTCGGCCTCGGTGACCTGGAAGGCCTGCTCCGCGTTGTAGTCGGCGCGGTCCCTCGCGGGGTCCAGGACCGCGCTGGTCACCTCGGCGTGGGCCAGGGTGTAGGTGCGGTAGGTGTTGTCCCGGGCCTCGGTCATCTCGGTGATGACGATCGCGTTCATGCTGGGCTCCCTCTGGGTGGGGGGCGGGGTTCCAGTGCCGCCCTCGTGGTGAAGACACTACGCCCGCCCCCTGAAACACGCAAGTCAGGGTTGCGTGTTTCCATGTGACGGGGACCACACGGGAAAGAGGCAAGTGCGACTTGCGTCTTTCCCTGGACGGACGTAGTGTCTGTGCATCGGGTGGTACTGGAACCCCACCCACACCCCCAAGGAGGAGCCGAGATGGCCGCCACGACCGCCCCCGCGAAGACCCTGACCCTCGCCGAGCAGTTCCGCGCCGAGCAGGCCGCCAACGCGGTCCCCGCCGCGCTCAAGGGCCTGCGCAACACCAACCGCCTGGTCAAGACGGCGATGGTGGCGGGCATGGCGATCACCTACACCCACGCGGCGCACTACGTGGCGGACGACCTGGGCGCCGGCGTCGCCGGTTACGCGGTCCCCCTCTTCTTCGACCTGACCCTCTTCACCTGCGTGCAGGTCCTGACCACCCCGGCGATGTCGGCCGCGGCCCGCAAGATGGCGCTGCAGATCATGATCCCGACGGCGCTGATCAGCGCCGCTATCAACGCCCTCGCGGACGGCCCGGTCATCCTGCGCGGCCTGTACGCGCTGATCGTGGTCTTCGCGATGCTGCTCAAGGTGCTGGGCAGCAAGGCGAGCACCCCCGACTTCGACGCCCTGGAGGCGGTCACGGCGAAGATCGCCCCGGTGGTCGAGGAGGACACCGACGAGGACCCCGAGCGTGAGGCGCGGCTGGCGGCCCGCCGCGAGGCCGACCGTGACCGCCGCGCCGCGAAGCGCGCCGCCGCCGAGGCCGCCGCCGCCGCCGAGGCCGCGAAGCTGGAGGCCAAGCGCGAGGCGCGCCGGGCCGCCCGCCAGGCCGCGAAGGAGCAGGCCCTGATCGTCGCGGTCATCGACGACGAGGTGACCGTCGCGGAGATCCTCGACGGTGACCTGCCCGAGGCGCCGACCAGCGCGATCCCGGTCAGCAGCTGACCCGCCCGGCCGCAGGGCCCGCCCCCACCACGGGGGCGGGCCCTTTCGCTGTGCTGGGGCGGCCCGCCGAGTGCGCCCGAGAGCGCTCGCCGGCGCCGCGGTGTACGCGGGTGCACCGCGGCGCCGGCGGGCCGCCAGAGAGCCCCACGGAGGGCCTGAGAAAGACGCAAGACTGACTTGCGTGTTTCTCCGGACGGGCGTAGGGTCTGCGGTGAGGGCGGCACTGGAACCCCGCCCCACCCGAAGGGAGCCACGATGGACCAGGTCGACGCCCGCAAGGCCGCGAAGTTCAAGGCGGTCGGCACGCTGGAGGGCGCCACCGGCTACGGCGCCCGCGTCTCCTTCACGGCCTCCAAGGTCGGGGTGCATGCGCGGGTCGAGCAGGGCGGCCCGGACTGGTTCGTGGTCTACCTGCTGCGCACCGGCAACCGCACGGCCACGCTCCAGGGCTGGGCCCGCTTCGACGCGGAGACCGGCCTGTGGCGGGCCGAGTACGAGAAGCCGGGCCGCGGCGCCCTGCGCTCGAACGTGCACGTGGTCGGCCGCTACCGGACCGCCGATGACGCGGAGCTGGCGCTGCTGCTGCTGGCCTCGCGCAAGCGGGGCAGCACCAAGCTGGCGTGGCCGGCGGAGCTCGTCGACGCCGCCCGGGTCGCCCGGCGCGGGCCGGACCCGGAGCAGTGCACGACCTGCGGGAACGAGGTCCGCGGCGGGGAGTGCACCCGCCTTGACGTCCACTGGTGATCATGGACGCGGGAAACATGCAAGTTCGACTTGCATGTTTCCCGCGCATGGCGTAGGCTGATCTTGCGAGGGAGGAACTGGAACCCCTCTCCGCACCCCCCGAAGGAAGGGAGCACGGTGTGCACGTGTTGACGGCGGGCCAGTGGTTAGCACTGGTCAAGACGGTCGAGGGGCTGGCCATCGGCCTGGCCTGGCGCAAGCCGGGCGTCGAGGGCGTGGCCACGGGCCGCAGGTTCGTCCTGCGGTACGAGGAGGTCGGCACCGGCTACCAGGTCGAGGCGTGCGAGGACGGCAACGTCCGGCTCGTCGCGCTGGTGACCGCCGGTGTCGCCGAGCCCCTGCGCGGGCGCGGCTGTGACGCGCAGGGCCTGGTCCTGCCGTCGCAGGCGGCCCACTACGTGGTGCAGGTGCTGCGTAGCCGGACCAGCCGGTTCGCCGGTCTGGCCGTCGTCAGGTAGCTAGAAGTCCGGGGAAACATGCGGGTAAGACTTGTATGTTTCCCCGGACCGTTATAGGCTTCTCTCATGCGGGAGGTACTGGAACCCCTCCCCACCCCCTGGAGGAACCCCATGAACGACCGGACCAAGGGCCCCGACCTGGAGAAGTGGCAGATCGAGCTGAACGACCGGACCGGGCTGACCCAGGTCGCCCCGACCGGCATCTGCGTCCGCGACTTCGCGGTGCCGAACGGGTTCCCCGTCGGCTGCCCCGGTGAGCACGCGCTGGACGCGATGGTCGGGTACGTCGTCCGCATGACCATCGTGGCGGGCAAGATGCTCCCCCTGCACGAGGGCAAGATCGGGTACGACGTGGCCGCGTTCGGCGACGAGACCCAGTACGCGCAGGCGGTCATCGCCGCGGGCGACATCCGCAAGACCGGCAACTGGGCCGTGATCGACTGCCTCTACATCTGCGGGCACCGCAGCCCCGCCTGACCCTCACCCACCGCGGGCCCGGGACACCCCGGGCCCGCCTGTCAGCCCGGAGGGCGACGTGACGATCGAGTACACGGCAGAGCAGGCGCAGGCCCTGGGCGCACGCCCGTGGCTGCACCCCAGCACCAAGGAGATGCGGTACTACCTCCCGGACGACCTGCGGTACCAGCTGATGGGCCTGTGCGTCGAGTTCTACCGCACGAAGAACGTCAGCTACGCCGAGCTGGACGACGTGAAGATCAGCAACCGGCGCGGCGGCCAGCTGGCCGCCGCGCGCATGTACGTCGCCGCCGGCAAGCTGCACATCGAGCACCCCGCGGACCACGAGCTGGGCGAGCGGATCCGGGAGCGGTTCGCCGCCCAGGTCGCCGCGCTCCCGGAGGCGTGACGTGGCCAGGATGCTGACCAACACGCGCCGGGCCGCGGTCTGCCACGAGACCTGCCTTTCCCGGCGCCGCCGGGACCTGTTCGAGCACGGCGGCCGTCGCCGCCGGCGTGCCCGGAAGGAACGCCGGGCCGCGGACAAGCGCTCATGGCGCGCGGACGCGTCGTGGTGACCGCTGAGCGCCGCCCGCTCGCCGAGGTCCTGGGGGAGCGGCTGGCCGCCCTCGAGGAGCTGCGCGACGCGACGGACGCGGTCCAGGCGGCCCGGCGCACGCCCGGGTTCAGCGCCGCGTACGCCGCCTACCGGGCGGCGTACGCGCGGTCGCAGGACCTGGGGTTTGAGCTGCAGGAGACGCTGGCGCGGGTGCAGGGCAGGGTGCGGTGACGGAGGAGGAGTGGGACGACATCGTCTACCGCAAGCTGTCCCGGGTGGACGCGCACCGGTGGCACCGCAGCGCGCTGCGGTGTTCGCGGGAGCACCGGCGGCGGGCGCTGGGGCAGGACCCGACCGCGTGGCGGCCGGGCCGGCGTTCCCCCAGCCACCACGCGGAGGCGGCGTACTGGCTGGAGTCCGCGGCGAGGGCGCGGCGGGCCCTCGCGGAGGTCTCGAAGTAGCACACGGTGAGCCCTGAAACACGCAAGCGTCACTTGCGTGTTTCAGGGCTCACGCGTAGGATGACCTTGTGAAACGCAACTCGCGGCGCCCGACCTGGAACCCGGGCGCCACCCGAAACCGAAGGAGCGCGCCGATGCACACCTGGCGCCTGCAAGACGAGATCCACGGCCTGTCCCGCAACGGCCGCGTCCTGATCACGGCCCAGTTCTGGCTCCGCAGCGACGACCGGGCCGTGATCTTCACCGCCCACAACGGCGTGCGGGCGGTCGACCCGGAGTACGGCAGCGCCGACCAGGCCCGCGAGGCGATGGGTCTGGCCCGCCAGATGCTCGCCGACGTCGAGCTGGGCGGCCCGGCCGCCGCGGCGAAGCTCGCGGAGCTCGTGCCCGGCTGGACCCGCACGGAGTGCCTGCGGGACGAGTGCGGCGGGTACCTCGCGATCGGGGAGCACCGCTGCCAGGACTGCGGGCGCGCCCCCGGCCGGGTGGGCTCCGGGCTGCTCTCCGCGGCCGCGCGCCGCCGCCCCATCCACATGCGGGCGCCGGGCCGGGGGAACGCCTGATGCACCCGGACAGCGCGCCCGACCAGATGCTCGTCCGCGAGGCCCGGCGGCCCGCCGGCGCGCCCCCGATGATCAAGGTCTGGCACAGCGCCCCCATGGGCTGGGTCTGGGAGTGCACGCAGGTGGACTGCCTGGAGTGGCGCACCGACCTGGGGAGCCAGGACGAGGCGTGGTCGCAGGGCGCGATCCACGCGACGGAGTGGTGCAGCCGGCTGCCGCGGGAGCTGGTGCACGCGATCACCTTCGCCCGGCAGGCCCTGCACGGCAGCAAGCCGAAGGGCTGGGAGGACCCGGACGTGCTGCTCGCGAGCCTCGCCCGGCACGACCGGTCGTGGCGGCACGGGGCCCGGGGTGCGTTCGACCGGGCGCTTGCGCGGACCGGGCAGGTGTGGCCGGCCAGCACGGTGGCAATCTAGGTCCCGTGACGCGGGAAACATGCAAGGCTGACTTGCGTGTTTCCCGCGCATGGCTTAGGCTGATCTTGCGAGGCGGGAATGGAACCCCCGCCTCCACCCACCCGAAGGAGGCCCCACCGTGGCGCACACCTACCTCCCCCGCAAGGGCGGTCGCCTGTCGATCAACCTGCGGGTGCTGCTCGCCAGCGACACCCGGCCCGCCGTGCTCGTCGACGAGCGCCCCGACGAGCGTTCGCTGGTCCAGGTGCTGTACGGCACGACCGCCGCGTGCGAGCACACGCACTGCGGGACCGAGATCGCCACCGTGGACACCTTCACCCAGTGCGCCGCCGACCTCGCGGTGTGCTGCAGCTGCTGCACCGACTGACCCCTGGAGATGAACATGAAGCAGAAGGCCCTCAGCAAGGACCTCGCGATGGCCGCCCTGGCCGTCCTCAAGCGGCAGTACGGCCCGTACCTGGAGCCCGGGTGCGAGCCCAAGCTGTTCGAGCCCGGGCACAACGGGCCCGGCTGGACGATCGGCTGGGAGGAAGGCCCGTACGAGTGGACGCACACCGCGTTCGTCGGCGGCCTGGACGAAGAGATCTACGAGGGGCTGCGCACCGCCGGTGCGAGCCACGAGAAGGCCACGAAGACCGCCACGATCGCCGCGGCCAAGCGCCCGGCCGGCGTGGGGGCCGAGCCCATCAACCACTGGTGCCTGGCGCTGTACCCCGCCTGAACCACACCCCGGCCCGGGGCGGACTGGAACCCGTCCCGGGCTGCACCTTTCCCGAAGGAGCACCATGAGCACCACCGCCAAGAAGTACGCGGACGGCCTGACCAAGCTGTCCGCCCTGATCACCGAGACGTCCGACGCGGTCGACGACGCGATGGAGCCGGTCCAGTGGGCCGAGGACGAGATCATCCAGGCGTGCCGCCGGCACCCCGCACAGGCGGACCTGCTGTGGCACGCGTTCAAGATGATCAGCCGCCCGGAGACGATGCGGACGGAGTTCATGTACCGCGGGTACGCGCGGGAGCTGCTGGAGCGGGTGGCCGCCGGGCAGGACACCCGCCCGGGGACGTACGCGGAGATCGTGCTGGTGTGCATGGAGGCCAGCAAGGTCACCCCGTTCAACACCGCCGGGGTCGGTCTCTACCTGCGCGCTTGGTCGCGGGCGTTCCCGGACCAGCAGCTTTTCGTGGACGACCCCGGCGCGCACTACGAGGCCATCCGGTCGGACCAGATCGACCGGTTCGAGGCGGAGTCCCGCCGGCGTCTCACGGTCCCCGGCCGGGTGATCGGCGAGATCACGTGCCGGGGCCAGCACCACGCGGAGTGGGTGCCGTGCCGGTTCGTCGCGCCGGTGGCGCCGCCGCCGCGCGCACCGCGGGCGGTCGAGGTGGTCGGGGACCAGCTGGCGCTCCCCCTGTAAACCCACCAGGGAAACATGCCTGTCTGACTTGCATGTTTCCCTGGTATGCCCTAGGGTAGTGAGTGAGGGCGGGACCTGGAACCCCCGCCCCACCCGCAACCCGAAGGAGGTCTTGATGACCAAGACGCTGGAGCAGAAGATCCCCCCGGCGCCTGAGCTGAACTGGGCGGAGGCCACGCCTTACGACCAGCTCTCTCACGCGTTCGACCTGGGCGTGTACGACCAGACGCACGGTCGCGAGAGCGAGCGTTTCGTCCTGGCCGACATCTGCATCCGGAGCCGCTACCTGGCGGGCCGGGCCAGCGTCACCAGCTAGCACACCGGGCCGGGCAGCTCACGGGCTGCCCGGCCCTTCTCTCGATAGAGGAGCAGCACGTGAGGAGCAACAACAGGCGGCAGGCGCTGGCCGCCGTCGAGAGCCCGTGCAGGGCGTGCCCCTGGCGCACCGAGAACCACAGCAAGCGGCACCCCGACGGCTGGTACACCAAGGCGAACCTCCGCCGGCTGTGGGCCGGGCTGCGCGCCGGGAACCCGATGTCCTGCCACGCCACCGACCCGGACAACGAGGTCTCCGAACGCGCCCAGGCGGCCGGGTACCGGCCCGCCCCGGCCGGGACCACGCCACGGGAGTGCGCGGGGGCACTGGTGCTGGTGCAGCGGGAGGTGCAGATCCTGGACTCCGTCCACCACGGGAACGTGGCCGCGTACCTGCGCGCCCGGCCGCTCGGGCTGAACCGCGGGGGCCTGATGAGGATCGTGGCCCGGCTGATGTTCGGCGGGACCCCGCTCGGCGGCCCGGTGATGACCAAGGTGGACCTGTCGGCGCCGGTCAGCTACGAGCCGCTGACGTGGGACGAGGCCGCCGTCAAGTCCACACAGGAGGCCGCGCCGTGAAGGTCCACGTGGTGCGCCGGATCCAGGAGTTCCCGCCCCCGGCGCACGGGGTCGGGGACCACGTGATCGTGGCGTGGATGGCCACGAAGGTGCCCGGCGTGGTCACGGTCGTAACCGACGACCGGCAGCGGTCCGGCGACGCCCGCGCGCTCGCCTACACCGTGCAGCACAAGATCGGGCTGGCGTACGTCGGCGCCGGCGACATCGAGGCCGCGCCGCGGCCGCACTCCCAGGAGGTTTGATCATGGCCGACTTCAACGACGCCGCAGCTGGCCCGCAGTTGCTGGTCGTCGTCGCGGCTCCCGACGCGCCGATCATGGACGAGATCATGGACGACGTCGAGGGCGGCAAAACCCGGTGGGGGCTGGTCATCGGCGACGAGTCCACCACGGGGATGATCGTGCACGGCACGCTGCCCGAGCTGCTCGACGTCGCGCAGCGCGCGGTGGACGACGTCAAGGCGGCCATGCGGGAGGTGAGCACCCGTGGGGCCCGTGGCTGAGTGGGTGATGCTGGGCCAGTACCCGGGCACGCTGACGCCGGAGCTCCACGGGCCGGACGCGGAGTTCTGGGAGCGCGTGGCCGAGCGCGGGTGTGACGGGCGGGCGCCGGTGGAGAGCTACAACCCGCGCCGCGACTGGGCGGTCACCCTGGGGTCGGAGGACGGGCTGGTCATCACCGGCCCGCTGGAGGTCCTCCAGGCGGAGATCGGCAAGCTGTGCCAGCTGGTGCAGCGGGGGGTGCCGACCCCTGAGTGAGGGTGCGCGGAGCGCACCTCGAGGGAGTGGACCGGCGGCCATCAGGCCGCCGGTCCTTTCGTTGTCGATCACGGGCCGTGTCGCGATAACTGCGACCTATAACACGCGATACCGACTTGAGTGTTTCCCTGGTAACACGTAACATGGTGTGCGGGCGGGGCATTCCGCCCGGACACCCATTCCCAGAAGGACGATCATGCAAACCGCGACGATGGAACTGGAGCCCGAAGTGGCAGAAAAGGTGTCAGCGGCTGAACGCCGCCGGCGAGAGAAGCTGCTGAGCTCGTCCCGGCCGGTCCGGGTGCCCGAGGGCGCCAAGATCCTCGGGATCTCCGAGAACCGCTTTTACCAGCTCATGGGCAACACCCGTGAGTGGCTGCGCACCGGCGCCGACCCGAAGGCGTTCGACGGCACCACGATGACGCCCCCGGCCACCACCCCGTGCGGGCCCGAGGAGGTCGGCGGCATGCCGACGTTCGGGTGGACGGAGGGTGAGCTGTACGCGTACGGCCTGCGGTACCCCGAGCGGCACCCGCGGCTCAAGCCGGACCTGACGCCGCAGCGGGTCCCCGGCCCCGGGCGCGCCCCGGGCGGGAAGAACACCGTGGAGACCGAGGCAACCCGCCGCCTGCGGGAGAACATGCAGGTCATCGTGGACCTGTACGTCAAGGCGCGGAAGGCCGGCGAGGCGGACGCGCAGGCGCGGGCCACCGTGCTGGAGAAGTACAACGCCCGCCCGGGCGCGGAGCAGGTCACCGCCAACTACGTGTACCGGACGCTGCGCAAGGCCCGTGACCGCGAGGAGCACGCGCGTAAGCTGCGCCCCTTCGACGTGTAACGGCCCGGAAAACACCCGGGCCGCTACCCCCTTGATGGACTGTCGCGCGAAGTCTGGAACCAGCGCGAGCAGACCAGGGGTAGCGGCCACCTTCCCGAAGGAGCACCAGCAGCACCATGACCTCAGCCACCGCGCCAACAGACTCCCTTGAGGGGTCCGACGATAGCGCATCTGTCCACCCCCCGTCGACCCAGGACACGCACGACGACGAAACCGAGCACGACGACAACCACGCCGGCGAGCTGGACGGTGAGGCCGACCCCGACCCGGCCGCCGCCGGTGACCCCCGCAAGGCATGGTCCGAACGGGTCCAGGAGATGGCCCGGATCGCCCTGTCCCCGGTCAAGCTCGGTGACGTCCTCCGTGGCCGGTTCGAGACCTGGCTCCACGACGGTGACGCCTGGTGGAAGCACGCCGAGCGGCTCGCGCTCGCGCGGACCACGATCCCCCGCATCTACCGCGGCAGCCCCGGTGACATCTACACCGTCATCAGCCACGCCGCCGCCCTGGACCTGCCCGTCGCGGTGTGCCTCCAGCACCTGTACTTCTCGCAAAACGAACGTACGTACGGTGAGGTCGGGCTCAAGGTCGTCCTGAAGAACGCGCTGCTGCTGCGCGCCGGCTGGCGGGTCGCGCTGCTGTCGCCGCCGAACAACGGCCGCAAGTGCGTGATGCGGCTGCAGCGCCCGGACGGGTCGCTGACGCCGCAGACGGTGTTCCACATCCTGGAGGCCCGCCGCAACTACCTGCTGACCGGCAACGCCAGCGACGTGTGGCAGCGGGTGCCCTCGGACATGCTGTGGAAGTCGTGCCTGGACCGGGCCACCCGCCGGTTCGCCGCTCACCTCGTCAACGGGCTGCCGTCCCCGGAGTCCCTGGACCTCCCGGTCGCCCTTGATGACGGCATCGAGTCCGTCGTCTTCGACGACAACCCCCAGGTCAGCGAGGAGGTCACGGCGTTCCTGGCCGGGCTGGACGGCAAGAGCTTCCAGGAGATCCGCCAGATGCTGGCGGTCGAGGCACCCGCGCGCGGGATCCAGTTCGCGTACGCCGGGACCGACGAGCACGGCGCGCACCAGAACGTGGAGGAGGTCCTGTTCGACGCCGGCGAGATTGCCCGCCACCGCGAGACCCAGGCCGCCGAGCAGGCCGCATCGGACACTGTCGGACACCCTCAGACACCGTCGGACACTGTCGGACAGCCCGGCCCGGAATCTGGTCCGGATTCCGGTCCGGACGCTCCGGAATCCCCGGAATCTCCGGAACCCGCAGGTCAGCCGGTCAAGGTGGAGAACGACTTCGCCGGACGCGGGGTGTGGCCTTGCGGATGCACCGCGATCCAGGTATCGACCCTCGGCGGGCACCGCCCACCGGGGACGAACGGCCCCGACGATCCCGGCTGTGTCCGGTTCATCGCCCGGGAGCCGCGGCGGCCGGGGAAGCGGGGTGCGAAGTGATCCGGGGTGCCGTGCTCGACGTGTTCGGCGCCAACGAGCTGGCGCGCGTGGTCGGCGACCACACGAAGCCGCTGCTGCCGCCGCTGTACGCCGACAGTGCGCTGGCCGCCGGCGAGACCATCGCCCAGGCGGTGCCCAAGGCGTTCCTGGCGGAGACCGCGGCGGGCAAGGAAGGCCGGGACGCGACCCGGATCAGCATGTCGAACTGGGGCGGGTGCACGAGGTTCGCCGCCTACAGCGTGGCCGAGGTCGACCCTGACCGGCAGTTCGACCCCGCGCTGGTCGTCGACGAGGCCCGCGCCGCGCACCTCGGCACTGGGACCCACCGCTGGTTCCTGCCCCGGCTGGCCGAGCAGTTCGACGGCGCCCAGGTGGAGGTCCCCGTCCGGCTGAACGCGATGGGCATCCTGCTGTCCGGGTACGTCGACCTGCACGTCCCCGGGGCCGCCGTGGACCTGAAGACTACCGGCCAGTACATGCTGACGTCGGTCCGGCGCCAGGGCGGCCCGAAGGGCGCGAACCGGCTCCAGGTCATGTCGTACGGCGTGGCGCTGATGCAGCTCGGCATCGAGATCCGCTATGTCGTCTGGCTCTACATGGACCGCGCGTCCGGTGAGAGCACGGTGATCGTGGAGAAGTTCACGAACGCGCACGTCCAGCAGGTGTTCGACCGCGCGGAGGACCTGCTGCTGTACGCGGACGACCCCGACGAGGCCCCCCGCGAGGAGAACGGGCCCGGCTTCTCGTTCGTGTGCGACCGGTGCCCGTTCCTGCGCCGCTGCTGGGGCCAGGACGCGATCCCCGGGGTCAAGATGTCCCGCGCGAAGGCGCACATCGCCCGGGACGACCCCGAGGCGATCGCCAAGATCGAGCACCTTCTGCAGCTGCAGGAGGCCGCCCGCGAGCTGGACATCGAGATCGATATCGCGAAGGCCGAGCTGGGCCGCACCCTCCCGGGCCGGTACGGGCCCTATCGGCTGTGGTGGACCGGTGGCCAGGAACGCGTGGACATGGCACAGATGAAGCTGGACTTCGAGCGGGGCGTCGCGCCCGGCACGAAACCGCCCATGATGCGCACCCGTGGTGCGCTGAGGATCGAACTGATCGGTGAGGAAGTGATGGTGCTGTGAAGACCCTGGAGCAGATGGCCGCCGAGGTCCGCACGGCGGGCGCACAGTGACCGACGCCACCACCGCGGCGGCGGCCCCGTGAGCGCCCGCTACCAGCTGTGGCTGCCGGACGAGCAGGCGGCCGTCCGGCTGTCGCGGCTGGACCTCGGCCGCGGGCTGTGGCTGCGCCGTGCCGGCAACAGCGCCCGGGTGCAGCTGCGCCAGGACGTGCTGGAGGCGCTGGACGAGCTGCCCCGCGGCGCGCCCGGCTGCACCCAGGTCGACCCGGCCGGGGTGACCACGCTGTGGTTCGAGGGCTCCTGGTACCGGCTGTGGCGCTGTGGGTGGGGCAACGTGTGCGGCTCGTACGCCGGCTACACGATGCACACCAAGCAGCAGAGCGAGCGGTGTGAAGCGTGCCGGGAGGCGAACCGGCTCAAGGCGGCGGAGCGGCGGGCGGCGAACGGGGCCAGCGTGACGTCGCGGGAGGCGGACAAGGCGCGTGGGCAGGCGTACCGGACGCTGGCGAAGCTGTACCCGGACGAGTTCCGTCGCCTGTACGAGGAGTCGCTGTCGCAGCTACGCAGCGGGGTCAAGACACGCCCGTCTGCGGGATCCAATGGCGTGGCGGCTTGACCTGGGATCCTGCCGTGTTACCGGCGAGTTGCACTCCGGGCAACGTAGCGGGCACGGATTGAAGGGTTTACCATCACGAACGGCAGCGAAAATGATCGACAAAACGCTTCGGCCCCCGGCTTGGGGGCCGGGGGCCGAAAGAAGCAGTTGACCAAGAAGAGGTGATACGCCTCGCGAGCCTGGTTGGGACCCAGCTCGCGATTGACCACTTGCGCAGTGATTTTGCCTTCAGACGACGACTAAACCTGCTCTTGGTGTTCCTGCGGGGCAGCAATACATCCGTCAGTCTAGCGTTTTCGCCTGGGCAGCGCGAGCGCTGGACGCTGGATTCTGCCACGATCCGTAGCACCAAAGCGGGTGGAAATGGGTACCCGCTATGACAAACCGGACAGTGTCCGGCCGCACAATCGACGGACGCCGTGTGCGTCTGCCGGTTCCCCTGCTCTACTCCAGCCACCACTCAGCGCTCGCGGTCGCCGCCTGGGCGCTGCTCGACATCCTCAGCGGACCCGGCCAGGACGTTCACGCGTCCCGCCAGTGGATCGCCGACCGGCTCGGCGTGTCTGTGTCCGGGATCTCCAAGGCCCTCGCCGCGCTCACCCACGAGCACCAGGGCCAGGACGACCTGACCCCGGACTCGCCGGCGTGGGCGACCTCCCGGCACCGGGGCAAGAAGCTGACCGCGGCCCGGTCCGTCATCAAGGGCGTGCCGTGGGTCGACGTCCCGGAGTGGACGATCGGTCTCGACGCGCCCCTCATCCCGCACCAGTCGTGGCGCCTGTTCGTCGTGCTGCTGCACAAGGTCCACCCGGTCACAGGGGTGTGCTCGCTCTCCCGTGCCGAGCTGGCTCAGCTGCTCGGGGTGCGGACGGACTCGATGACGAAGCTGATGGCGCCGTTGCTCGAGCACGGCATGGTCGTGACCTCGGGCGGGCAGAAGACGGGCAGGACGACGCAGATCGTCCCGGTCCTGAAGCCCGGCCTGGAGGGCAAGGTCGAGGCCCTCGGGGTCCTGTACTCCCAGGCCATCCCGGTTGTGGATAACCCCGCCGAAATTGTGGATGCGGATGGGGATAACTCAACGGAAACTGTGGATAACCGGGGTGAAGGTGACCCCTCTGAAGGAACGACACCTAACCCCCCAAAGGGTACGGCAGGTGACCCCTCCCAGGGCATTTCCACAGGAGGCCCGCACTATCAGTCCCCTTCTAAGAAGACCCGTCGTCGTAGTGCGCGCGACTCCGCCGCTCCGCGGCGCGCGCACAACGACGGGACACACCACCACGGCTCGCTCCGCATCGCCGACGAGCACGACACCGGCCGCTGGTGCGGCAGGTGTCTGCACCCGAACCACCGGATCGTGCTGCACCCGGAGACCGCACTGCCGACCGGCGATCCCTGTCCGTGCGCTCCACACATCGAAGGGCGTGACGTCGCATGACCGTTCGCACGGTAAACCCTGAGGTTTACAACCACCTGGAGCCGTCCCCGCGACCGCCGGTCCCCAGCCGCGTCCAGGCGTACGCCGCCGCCGATCGGATCTGCCAGCGCCGCGCCGACCACCGCGACCCCGACATCGGCCGGATCACCGATGACCTGCGGCTTCTCGTCGACCACGTGATCCACCGGCGCCGCGTGCCCCCGGAGGTCCTCATCGCCGACGCCGTCGACGCCATGATCATCCGGCAGTGGCTGGCGGCCGAGATCGACGGCCAGGAGCACGGCCTCTACCAGCTGCTGCGCGAGGAGCCCCCACGCGGCGCCGGCCTGTCCTGGGACGACGTCGCCGCCGAGGTCGGCCACTCCGGCAAGCAGGCCGCCCTGCAGGCTGCCCTGCGCGCCGAGGCCGCGTTCTACCGGTTCCCCCGCAGGCACGCGAACTGGCGCCAGGTCCTGCGCCGCGCCGCGGCGCACATGGCCGAGCAGCAGCGCCTCCAGAGCCGGGTCCAGGCCGCGGCCGCCATGCTCCTGCGCAGCCGGGACAAGCTGGGTCCCGCGTTCGATGAGGACCTGGACCACCTGGCCGAGCTGTCCCGGGAGACCCCCACCCGCTACCTCGTACTGGCCGCCCGCGTGCGCCAGGTCCTGCGCGACGCCCTCAACGGCCACCTGCTGGACCTGGTGTTCCGCGCCTACCTCGCCGGCGCCTATGACGAGCTCCGCCTCCCGCCCGACCAGCAGGAGGCCGCAGCATGAGCACCGGCGACCCGCACCCGGGCCCCCGCCCCTGCCCGAAGAAGTGCGGCGCCCGCGTGGCGCTGTTGCGCGTCCAGCGTCACGCCGGCGACAAGGACGGCGGGAGCGCAGCGTTCGACACCGAGCCCATCGCCGCCGCCGACGTCGACTTCACGCACGCGGAGCAGCACGTGCTGCAGGTGGTCGGCCGGACCGGCGCCGTCTACGCACAGCCGGTGCCGTCCCTGACCGAGGAGGAACGCCAGCTGGTCCGCAGCGCGGTCCGCCTCCACCACTGCGAGCCCCCGGCGGCCCCGGCCGCGCCCGTGCGCCGCCGCAGGGTGCAGCGCAGGGTGCCGGCGTCCGCGAGGCGGTGACCGGATGCCCGTGGTGTCCAAGCCGTTGCCGTGCCGGGCGTGCAGGACCCGGGTCCAGCACGCGGAGGCCATCGGCGGCGTGGTCGTGGTCGAGGTCGGCAGCGATCCGCACGGCGACGTCGTCATCGACAGGCGGCACGGGCGGCTGCTCGCCCGGATCAAGGACCCCGGGGAGGAACCGCCCCGCGGCGCCACCCGGCTCACCCGCCACCGGTGCAGCGGCGCGCACGGGGCCGCCACCGTGCCGCCGCCGGCCCCGGCCGCCGTGCCCGCGCCGGACCTGGCCCCGGACGTCGAGGCGGCCGCGAAGGCGATGGGCGTCGACCGGGCCGAGTTGCTCGCGATCGCCGCGTTCGTGGACGTGTTCGGCGCGGAGAACGTCGAGATCCTGGGCCGCTACACGCGTTGCCACGGCGGGTGCGGCACGGAGGTCAAGATCGGGCCGGACGGCGGAGGGGCGCTCTGCCCGACCTGCCGGGAGCAACAGCACGCGCGGCCGAGACGCAAACGGTAGACGATCGGCATAGGTTGATCGTTCGGGAGCAAACGGGAGGCAAGCAGCATGACCGCAGGCACCATCCGTACAGCACCATGGCCGCGGCGCCCGGCCGCCGCGGCCAGCACGATCGGTGAGGTCGACACCGTCAGGATCGAGCAGGGCAAGGTGGCCGCGATCGTCGGCGAGGTCGAGGACACGACCGGCCACCGCTTTCGGCGGAGGCTGGAGGACGAGCTGGGCCAGCGCAGCGTCGGGCTGCTGATCTCGCGGGCCCGCCGGCGTGCCGCCCGGGAGGCTCGGCGCCGGGCTGTGCGGGCGGCGAACGCCCTCGAGGTCGGCTCCGCCGTGGTGTTCCTGGCGACGCTGCTGCCGACCCTGGCGTGGCTGCGGGACGCGTCCACGCTCGGCGTGGACCCGGTCTCGGAGTGGCTCGTGCTGGCCGGGTGGAGTGCGGCCACCGGTCTGTGGTGGGCGGCGCTGCGGGTCGCGCGCCACACCCCCACTCATGCTCAAGCAAACACACAAGGCTGACTTGCACCTTTAAGCGCGAGGGGCTAGCGTAGGTGGTGCGAGGCGGTACTGGAACCCCGCCCCCACCCCGAAGGAGCAACGATGACGGCGGTCCTCATCGGCGACGTGCGCATGAGCTTCGAGATGCAGCCCCTGGGCATCTACGGCGCCCCGGTCAACGGCGGCAACCACTACGCCAACGCCGACAGCATCGAGGGTGCCCGCGACTTCGCGGCCCGCGTGCTCGCCGGCGACGGCCGGTACCTCGGCTACCAGCTGACCGGCGTGTCGATCGACGGCCGCGAGATGCGGTTCACCGGCGGCGGCTGGGCCCCGACCGGCCACGGCTACAGCCACGAGGTCATCACCAACGGCGTGCCGGTCCAGCCCCGCCCCGTCCCCGCCCCGTACGTGCCCCCGGCGCCGGTCTACACCACCGGTGAGGCGGTGCTGGAGATCCACATCTGCGAGCAGCGCCGCAGCTACCTGGTGACCTTCGTCGACGATGCCCAGGCGGTGGCGTGGCTGACCGACCGTCAGGCCACCCACGCGTTCCTCCAGCTGGAGGACCAGGTGTTCGACCCGGCCGAGTTCCCCGCCCTCTACGAGTACCTGCACCCCACCTGCGAGCACGGCCTGTCCGCAGACCTGTGCGCCGGGCCCGGCCACTACCCGGCCGACATGTGACCCTCCTCACTACCCCCGTCCGGAGAAACACGCGATAGACACTTGCGTGTTTCTCCGGACGGGGGTAGTGTCGTTCCTGTGAGGCGGTACTGGAACCCCGCCCCCACCGAAGGAGCCCACGATGAACGCGACCGCCAACCCCACCACCACCTGCATCGACTGCGGCGAGGCGGACGCCCCCTACAACGTGCTGGCCCTCGGCGACGAGGTCTCCGTGGAGCGCATCCACGAGGCCTGCGCCTACCGCGTGGTTGACGCCTTCCGCCGGGACCGCGCGGAGGCCCTGCGCAACGCTGACACCACCTGGTGCCGCGGCTGCGGGACCACGGACCCGGCCGCCGACGTGCAGCCCGTCGACCTGGGCATCGAGACCGGCTACGGCTGCAAGGCCTGCCGGAACCAGCACGGCCACTGACCCGCGGCACCCGGCCCGCCCTCCCCGGGGCCGGGCCGGGTGCCACCTGTCCCTGAAGGAGCACCGATGACCAGGATGCTCTGGCGTGGGGGGGGGGGGGGGGGGGGTGGTAGGGGGGCCACCAATACTCGGAACCCATGGCAACAACTACACCCATCACC
>NZ_JBVJIJ010000036.1:0-100083 GCF_055586325.1 Dactylosporangium sp. NPDC051087
GGTACACCGTGCGTCAGAGCGACCGGGGCCCGCAGGCCGACCGCGTGGAGCGCCTCTAACACCTCTGAACACATGCTCATCTGCCGCGGCGAGCGCACTGGTGTTCATCGTTGCGGCTGACGCACGGTGATGTATGGCTGCCATCACCGTCCCAGCCGTCAGCGGCGGGTCCCCGAACGAGCTCGTACTGCGTGCGGCGACCGCCGCATACCTCGGCCGCTACCGCGGTCAGACCCGGCTGCACAGCGAGTCGGACCTGCGGGTCTTCCTGCGCTGGTGCGCCGACCAAGACCTTGAACCGCTCGCAGCGGTCCGGGTGGACATTGAGCGGTACCTGCGCTGGCTACAGGATGTGCGCCAGTACCAACCGTCCACGGTGTCGCGGCGGTTGTCGGTCGTGGTCGGCTTCTACCGGACCTGCGTCATCGACAGCATCCTGCCCACTCACCAGCCGACTACGTCCGCCGGCCCACCGTGCCCGCGGAGTCACCGACCCTCGGACTCGGGCACCTGCAGTTCGAGGCCTTGATCACCACGGCACGGCTGTCGACCAACCCGAACGACTTCGCCCTGATCGCGCTCCTCGGCCTACTCGGACTGCGGATCTTCGAAACCTGCGCGGCCAGCATCAGCGATCTCGGCGAAGAACATGGTCACCGCGTCCTGCGGGTGCGGGGCAAGGGCGGCAGGGTCGTGCTCATCCCGCTACCGCCGGCCGTCGCCCGAGCCATCGAACGCGCCGTCGATGACCGCACCGACGGGCCGATCCTGCGCAGCACCGTCGGCACCCGCATGGACCGGCACGCCGCGACCCGCCGCCTCAAACACCTGGCGGCGACTGCCGGCGTCCGGATGCCAAGGATGCACCCGCACATGCTGCGCCACACATTCGTCACAACGATGCTCGACGCCGGCGTCAGCCTCCGCGACGTCCAGATCGCCGCCCGCCACGCCGACCCACGAACCACTATGCGGTACGACCGCGCACGCAACAACCTCGACCGGCACCCGAACTACATCCTCGCGGCTTACATGGCCTCAGGCACATGACCATGGGGCGGCTCACGACTTTGCCGAGATGAGAGAGGCGTTCGTATGGTGAGTCACCGCAGTGCTGTTGCGAGTTCGGTGGCGTTGTCGAATGCGGATGCTGCCCTTTCGGTTTCGTCTTTCGTGAGCGTGACGGAGTGGGCGCGGGCCAGCATCTCGGCCGCGGTCGTTGGGTCGTGCAGCACCATCGCGAGTTCGGCGCGGTAGACCAGGACCTCCACCAGCTCGACCGGGTCGTCGCCGGCGTGCGGGCGGGCCAGCGCGCTGTCGAGGATCCGAACGGCCTGTCCGACGCTTCCCCTGGAATCGGCCTGCACGACAGCATTCGCCAGGGCCTTGGCCAGCCGCCCGGCCGGCGTAGTGTCCGGCAGAGGCGCGGTGGCGGCGTTCCGGAAGACGCGGATCCAGTTGCCGCCCGGGTCGATGACGCTGAATCCGCCCACCCCGTCGGCGTTCTTCCGCGCCCTGGGCCGGGTCATCCGCGGCGTTCCGGACACCAGTACCTTGCCGTACGCGGCGCGCATGCCGGCTGCGAATGCCCGGTGCAGTCCCTCGATGTCCGCGGTGAGCACGAGACAGGAGCCATAGGACTGCTCCGGGTCGAACCCGGCGATCTCGAAGAACTGCAGCTGCAGGTCTTCCCGCTGCACCCCCACACACGCGTTGGGCTTGCGTTGCTTGTACGTGGTGCGGAAACCGAGAACTCCGTAGAAGGCTTCGATGTCGTCAACGGATGCGCACGGCAGCAGGGGAACAGTCACCTCGCTGGCCATGCCTCCTTCCTAAGCGCCGCAGGGTACCCGCCGCACATGGAAATAGCCGATCGTCGCCTTCAGCCATCCGATCGGCTGATGCCCCTGAACGCAACACCGCCGAGCCGAGCCGTCGGCGGTGCCTTCCTGGCTGCCGTACGGCTCGCCAAGATCAGGCGCCCGGATCTGCCGCTGATTGTGCGCGGCCGCTGGGGCGGCCGCTGCGCTCCCAGGCACGGTTCGCGGATTGTTCGGGCTCGTCATTGCTGCGGCTGTGCACGCGTGCTGTGACCAGTGGACGTGCCGGGTTGCCCGCGGTTCAGCCGGATGCGACGTCAAGGAGTGAGGTCGTCTTCGATGTATCCAGTGGCGGGGTCGATCTGGGCCAGGAAGTCGCGGATGATCTCCGAGTGCTCGTCGAGCGACAGGTCCGGGGTCGGACTCACGCCGAATCCGTAGCCGGGGTTCGGTCCGCTCAGCCACGCGTAATCGGTGCCTCCGAAGGCGTTCGGGCTGAGGGCGAACAGCTCTCCGTCGACTTCAAGCGTGAGTGACCGGACGTCGGCCGTGCCTTTGGTGTCGGGGCACACGCCGGGTACGGCATCCGGGTCGCCCTCGCCGTTGTCCGGGTAGATCGCCTTCACCCGACCATCTTCGCGTGCTTGCCGGCCGGCGAGGGCGTGCAGCGGGCCATGATGTCAGGAAGGGCCGCAACGCCGGGAGTCGCAGGCGGCCTGCAGTGCCGTCGGAAAACCCGCCTGCCTGCTCGGCGAGGGCGAACCATACTGCGTGTGGACCGGTGGCAGAGCCGGGTTATCGCAGCGCCCAGAGTCGAAGGCCGGGCACGCACGGGCGGCTCAAAAGGTGCGTGGGGCCGCTGGTGTGCCATGCCCCACCGGGGGTTCGAATCCCCTCCGGTCCGCCGGCTTCCTGATCAGCTCTTAATGCGGACGGACCGGCACCTCCCCACAGAGGTGCCGGCCCGTCCGCCGGGGGCCGCCGGGCCCGTGGCGTTTACCCGGCGACGCGTTCGCGGGCGGCGCTCTTGACCAGGGAGGCCAGGGCGCCGACGACTGACATGGCGATCGCCAGCCAGAACACAATGACAAGGCCGTCGTGGAAGGGGCCGGACACCAGGTGCGGGAAGAACTCGCGGCCGGTGAGGGTGGCGGCGTTCGCGGCGGGGAGCTGGCCCAGCAGGTTGGGGCCGAGCAGCGCGGCGATCGGGTTGTAGCCGAGGAACGCCGCGAACAGCGTTCCCACCGGTGGCAGGTTCGCGATGGTGTGTGCCGCCGGGGCCGGCACGCCCTGAGCGGTCAGGCCGCCGTCCAGGGTCGAGGGGAGCGAGGTGGACAGGCCCGCGACCATGAGGGAGAAGAAGACGCCGATGGACAGGACCATGCCGGCGTTCTGGAAGGTGGCGCGCATGCCTGAGGCGGCGCCGCGCAGGTGGGCGGGGACGCTGGACATGACCAGGGACGTGTTCGGCGCGGCGAAGAGGCCGCCGCCGAGGCCGTTGAGGAAGACGAGGGCGGCGAAGGCCCAGTAGCTGAAGTCGGTCGGCAGGATGAGCAGGCCGCCGAAGGACAGGGCCATGACGAGGAGGCCGCCGGCGGCGAAGAGGCGGGGGCCGTACTTGTCGGAGAGGTGGCCCGCGATCGGGCCGGCGGCGAGGAAGCCGACGGTGAGCGGCAGCAGGTAGATGCCGGCCCACAGCGGGGTCTCCTCGTAGCGGTACCCGTGCAGGGGCAGCCAGATGCCCTGCAGCCAGATGATGAGCATGAACTGCAGGCCGCCGCGGGCGATCGAGGCGAGCAGGCCCGCGATGTTGCCGGAGGCGAAGTCCCGGATCTTGAACAGGCCGAGCGGGAACATCGGGTCCTTCACGCGGGTCTCGATCCAGGCGAACAGCGCCAGGATCAGGGCGCCGCCGAAGAGGCCGAGGAGGACCCACGGGTTGGTCCAGCCCTGGCTGTGGCCGCCGTACGGCTGGATCCCGTACGTGATGCCGGCCAGCAGCGCGGTGAGCCCGACGGCGAACGTGAGGTTGCCCCACCAGTCGATGCGGCCGGGGCGGCGCAGGCCGGTGTCGTGCAGGGAGCGGTAGGCCCACAGGGTGCCGATGATGCCGATGGGGACGTTGACCCAGAAGATGGCGCGCCAGTTCCACTCGGCGAGGAGGCCGCCGAGGACGAGGCCGATGAACGAGCCCGCGATGCCGGCGACGATGTTGACGCCGAGGGCCATGCCGCGCTGGGCGGCGGGGAACGCGTCGGTGAGGATGGCGGCGGAGTTGGCCATGAGCATGGCGCCGCCGACGGCCTGCAGGACGCGCCAGCCGATGAGCCACAGGGCGCCGCCGCCGCCGTCGAACGGGTCGAGGGACAGGGCGACCGAGGTGACCGTGAACAGCGCGAAGCCCGCGTTGTAGATGCGGACCCGGCCGTACATGTCGCCGAGGCGGCCCAGGGTGACCACGAGGACGGCGCTGACCAGCATGTAGCCCATGAGCATCCACAGCAGGTAGCTGACGTTGCCGGGGCTGAGCGGGTCGAGGTGGATGCCGTTGAAGATGGCGGGCAGCGAGATGAGCACGATCGAGGAGTTGATCGTGGCGATGAGCATGCCGAGCGTGGTGTTGGACAGCGCGACCCACTTGTAGTGCGGGTGGTCGGTGCCACTCGTCAGTGCGCCTCGCAGAGCAAGCATGGTCACGGTGCGAGCCTTTCCAGCGCGGGCAGTGCGGCGGCGATCAGTGCCTGGTCGTCGGAGGGCAGGTCGGCGAGCAGCGCCGAGAGGTGCGCGGCGCGCACGGCGCGGCGGCGGTCGAGCAGGTCGCGGCCGGCCCTGGTGACGCGGACGAGGACGACCCGGCCGTCGGTGGCGTCGGTGGTGCGCTCGGCGAGGCCGTCGCGCTCCAGGCGCTGCGCGAGCTGGGTCATCGCCGGCTGGGTGACGCCCTCGGCGGCGGCGAGCTCGGTGAGCCGCCGTGGCCCTTCCCGCTCCAGCCGGCGCAGGGTGGACGCGGCCGTCAGGCTCACGTCATTGGGCGGGTTGCCCTGCCGCATCAGGCTGAACAGCCGCTCGACCGCGGTCGCCAGCTGCGCGGCGTCGAGCGCCGGCGGGGACGAAAGAGGCATACCCCAAGTTGTATCACTCGCTTATAAAAGCTCGTTATGTATCAGGTCACAGGAAAAGGGGGCGCCGCCCGAAAAGGTGACGCCCCCCGAAGACCGCGGAAACGGTCAGATGCACTTCTTGTTGTCGACGATGGTGAGCCCGTCGACCAGGTTGCCCATGCCCTCGTCGGTGGAGGCGCTCTCCACCGCCGTCAGGGTGACGCGGGTCGAGGTCTGGTTGGCGCTGGTCTGGTACCAGCCGGACAGCCGCCGCCACGACACGTCGGTGGCCGTGTTCATGTACGCGAACGTCGAGCCGACCCCGTTGACGCTGCCGTCGTTCCTCGGCGTGCGGCCGAAGTGGATCTGGGTCGCGTCGACGTCCTTGGCGTCGGACGTGTCCCGGGCGCGGATCCAGAACGACCAGTAGATCTTCGTGTTCGGCTTGGTCTTGATGTCCTGGTAGATCGAGTTGCCGGAGCCGGTGGCGTTGAGCTCGGCGAACTGGCTGCCGAAGCGGGCCGGCACGCCGTCCATGCCGCTGCGCCAGATCTCGATCTGGCCGTCCGGGTCGTCGGTGCGCCAGCCGGGCACGTCGTCCTCGTCGAACAGCATCCAGTCCGCGCCCTTGACCTTCGGCTGCTCGAAGCCGCCGTCGGTGGTCAGCTCCTTGCACATGGCCGCGGGCGCGGCCTTCTTCCCCGACGAACCAGCCATGCCGGCGGTGCCGGAGCCGCCGGGCTTGCCTGCCCCGGCGGCCGACGCCGGCGGCGCGCTGATGAGCGTCGCGAGCAGTGCGGCGGCCCCGACCACCGGCAGCATGCGGGTCTTCAACATGGTGATCCCCCTGTCCGCCACGGCTCCGCTGCCGTGGCAACCTCCGCGCAGAGCCAAACACGGTGACCTGCACAAAGGCGGACAGTTGGAGGAAATTCCGTATTTCGGGCAGACTTGTCAGCCGTTACGTCGTCGCAGGTTTGGCCCGCCGTCGCAGGTACAGGCGGACGAGCGGCTCGGCGGCGCGCGCCACGAGCGGCCCGGCGACGGCGAGGATGAGCACATAGGCGGCGGCGAGGGGGCCGAGCTTCGCGTTGGTGCCCGCGGCGACCGCGAGGCCGGCGATGACGATGTTGAACTCGCCGCGCGGCAGCAGCGCGGCGCCGGCTCTGACCCGGCCGGTGATCGCGACCCCGGCCCGGCGGGCGGCGAGCCATCCGGTCGCCATCTTCGACACGATGCCGGCGAGCGCGAGCAGCGCCGCGATGCCGAGGACCGGCGGCAGCGCCCGCGGGTCGGTCTGCAGGCCGAAGAAGACGAAGAACACGGCGGCGAACAGGTCCCGCAGCGGGGTCAGCAGCTCCCGCGCGGTGTGCGCGAGGGGCCCGGACAGCGCGATGCCGACGAGGAACGCCCCGACGGCCGCGGACACCTGCAGCAGCTCGGCGACGCCCGCGACGAGCACGGTGAGGCCGAGGACCTTGAGCAGCAGCACCTCGTCGCTGTCGGAGGCGACGAACCGCTCCACGATGTGCCCGTAGCGCAGCGCGACGAGCAGGATGGCGCTGATCGTCGCGGCGGCGATCGCGAGGGTGGCGGTGCCGCCGAGCAGGCCCACGCCGGCCAGCAGCGCGGTGAGGATCGGCAGGTACAGCGCCATCATCAGGTCCTCGAACACCAGCAGCGACAGCACGACCGGCGTCTCGCGGTTGCCGAGCCAGCCGAGGTCGCCGAGGACCTTCGCGGTGATGCCGGAGGAGGTCACGTACGTGATGCCGCCCATCGCGACGGCGGCGACGGGTCCCCAGCCGAGGATGAGCGCGGCCGCGACGCCCGGCGCGGCGTTGAGCACGAGGTCGATGAGGCCGGCGGGCGCGGAGGACCGCAGCGTGCCGACGAGCTCCGGAGCGGTGTACTCCAGGCCGAGCGTGAACAGCAGGAGGATGACGCCGATCTCCGCGCCGGCCGAGATGAACTCGGTGCTGGTGGTCAGCGGCAGGACGCCGCCGGCGCCGAACGCGAGCCCGGCCAGGAGGTACAGGGGGATGGGGGAGATCGAGAACCGCAGGGACAGGGCGCCGAGCAGGCCGAGGGCGAGGATGACCGCACCGAGCTCGATGAGGATCGTGTCGTGATGCACGGCGCCCCTATCCGTCGGTGAGGAGCGTCGCGACGCCCTCTGTGCCGGCGGCGGTGCCCACGACGACGATCAGGTCGCCGGCCCGCAGGCCGAAGTCGGGGCGGGGGCTGGCGTGCACGTTTCCGCCGCGGAGCACGGCGACGATCGACGCGCCGGTGCGGGTGCGCGCCTGGGTGTCGCCGAGGGTGCGGCCGTCGTACGGCGAGCCGGGGGCGATCACCAGCTGCTCGGTGACGAGCCCGGTCACCTGCCGCTGGAGCTCGGCGAGGTGCTCGACGATGCGCGCGGTGCCGAGGTATTCGGCGACCGTGTTGGACTCCTCCGCGGACAGGGCCACGGAGACCACGCTGGTATCTGGGTCTTCCTTGTCATAGATGACGAGGTCGCGCCGCCCGCTGCGGTGGGAGACGATGCCGATGCGGCGTCCCCTTGCGGTGGTCACCACGTGGCTCGTGCCGATGCCGGGGAGGTCGGTGCGCTCGACGTTCATACCCCATCGTACCGGATATGGATCTCTGTCAGAGCGTCAGCGGCGCAGCGCCTCGCCGAGTTCCTCCGTGGTGCGTACGAGGTTCACGGCGATCTCGACGGCGTGCTCGTCGGTGAGCCGGGCGAGCGGCACCCCGACGCTGATCGCGTCCCTGGTGCCGGGGACCGCCGCCCCGACGCAGCCGACGCCGGGCTGGAACTGGCCGCGTTCGTACGCCCAGCCGCGCGCCCTCGTCTCGGCGAGCTCCTCGAACAGGGCGGCCCGGTCGACGACGGACTCGCTGGTGTGGGCGACGACGCCGAGGTCGAGCAGGGCGACGACCCGGTCCCGGGGCAGCCCGGCGAGGATGGCCTTGCCGCTTGCGGTGGCGTAGGCGGGCATCCGCCGGCCGACCGCGGAGCCGGCGGTGTCCTGCGGCGCCTCCCGGCTGGCGATGCAGACGATGCCGGGCGGGTCGAGCCGCACCAGGCGCACCGCCTCGTTGAGCCTGTCCCGCAGCTGCGCCAGGAGCGGCGCGGCCAGCCGGACGGTGCGGTCGGTCAGCAGGTAGGCACTGCCCGGGCGCAGCGCGCCGACCCCGATCGCGTAGCTGTCGTCGGGTTCGGCGACGACCCAGCCGCGCTCGACGAGGCTGCGCAGCCTGCCGCGGAGCACCCCCTCGGGAAGCCCGAGCTGGCGCAGGAGCGACTCGAAGGTCACCCGGTCCGTGGCGGCCGCCAGGCGCTCGAGCACATCGAGGGTCGGGCTCTCATCAGTGATGGGCATTAGGTCCGGGTTTCCCAATCGCGCGAGCTTCAAACATCTCAACCAGAATTATTCTTCACGAGCGGAAACGGCAGCGTCTCGCGGATCGTCCGGCCGGTCAGCAGCATGACGAGCCGGTCGACGCCGAGGCCGAGCCCGCCGCTGGGCGGCATCGCGAACTCGAACGCGTCGAGGAAGTCCTCGTCGAGCGACATCGCCTCGGGGTCGCCGGCGGCGGCGCGCAGCGACTGGGCGGTCAGCCGGGCCCGCAGCTCGACGGGGTCGACCAGCTCGGTGTACGCGGTGCCCAGCTCCATCCCGAACGCGACGAGGTCCCAGCGTTCGGCGAGGCGCGGGTCGTCGCGGTGCTGCCGGGTCAGCGGCGACACGTCGACGGGGAAGTCGGTGTAGAACGTGGGCCGGACCGTGGCGCCCTCGACGAGGTGCTCGTACAGCTCCAGGACGAGCTGGCCGTGCGTCCAGCCGTCCTGCCACGCGATGCCGTGCCGGTCCGCCAGGGCCCGCAGGTCCTCCGCCGCCGAGCCGGGCGTCACCGCCGCGGAGACCGCCCGCGACACCGCCTCGTACACCGGGACCACGGGCCACTCGTCGCGGAGGTCGACCTCGACGGACCCGCGGCGCAGCACGGGACCCGGACCGGCGGTCGCGGCGGCGAGGATCAGGTCACGGGCCAGGACCCGCATGGTCGTGTAGTCGCCGTACGCCTCGTAGGCCTCCAGCATCGTGAACTCGGGGTTGTGGGTGGCGTCGACGCCCTCGTTGCGGAAGTTCCGGCCGATCTCGAAGACCCGTTCGACACCGCCGACGGCCAGGCGTTTGAGGTACAGCTCCGGCGCGATCCGCAGGAACAGCGGCATGTCGTAGGCGTTGGAGTGGGTGACGAACGGCCGGGCGTTGGCGCCGCCATGCACCCGTTGCAGGACCGGGGTCTCGACCTCGACGAAGTCGCGGCCGTGCAAAGCGGTGCGCAGCGCGAACCCGACGGCGGAGCGCAGCCGCACCATGTCGCGGGGCGTGGCGTTGACGATCAGGTCGACGTGCCGCTGCCGGACGAGCGCCTCCGGGTCGGCGAGCCCGCGATGCTTGTCCGGCAGCGGGTGCAGGCACTTCGCGGTCAGCCGCCAGTCCTCGGCGAGCACGGACAGTTCGCCGCGTTTCGTCGTACCGACGCAGCCGCGGACACCGACGTGGTCACCGAGGTCGACCGTGGCGGCGAACGACGGGTCGCCGCTGATCATGACCTGCAGGTCGCCGGACCAGTCGCGCAGCGTGGCGAAGCACAGGGCGCCGTGGTCGCGCAGCCGCACCACCCGCCCGGCGACGCTGACCCGCTCGGCGGTGCGGGTGTCCGGCGGCAGGTCCGCGTGCGCGGCGCGGATGCCGGCGAGGTCGTGGGTGCGGCCGAATCCCGGCGGATACGGGTCGACGCCGGCCCGGCGCAGCGCGTCGAGCTTGGCCAGGCGCACCCGGACCTGCTCCGGCAGCGGCTTGCCCTCCGGCGGCGCCTCGACCGCGATCAGCTCCCGCGGCCCGTCGTCGGCCGGTGGCGTGCCCCGCCGCAGCAGGGTCCGCAGGTTCGGCACGACCAGGAACCCCTCGGCGGCCGCGGACGCGAGGCCGACCTTCGCGAGGTCCCGGACGTCCTCGAAGCACAGGAACCGCGGCAGCCACTGCGGGTTGTACTTGACGTTGGAGCGGTACAGCGACTCCAGCTGGAACCAGCGCGACGCGAACAGCAGCAGCGCCCGCCACAGCCGCAGCACCGGTCCCGCCCCGATCCTGGCGCCCTCCTCGAACACGGCGCGGAACACGGCGAAGTTCAGCGAGACCCGTTCGACGCCGAGCCGGGGCGCCTCCCGCATGAGCGTGGCGACCATGTGCTCGACGAGGCCGTTGTCCGAGGCCCGGTCGCGGCGCATGAGGTCCAGGGACAGCCCGTCGGCGCCCCACGGCGTGAACGACAGCAGCGCGACCTCGCGGCCGTCGCGGTCGTACGCCTCGAGGAGGACGCAGCGGCCGTCGTTGGGGTCGCCGAGCCGGCCGAGCGCCATCGAGAAGCCGCGTTCGGTCTCCGTGTCGCGCCAGCGGGCGGCGAGCTCGATGATCCGCGCCATCTCCTGCGTGCCGATGTCGGCGTGCCGGCGGATGCGGACGGTGTACCCGGCGCGCTCGACGCGGTGCACGGCCTGCCGGACCTGCCGGAGCCGGGGCGATTCGAGGTCGAAGTCGCGCACGTGCAGGATCGCCTCGTCGCCGAGCTCGATGACCCGCAGCCCGGCGCGGGCGTACGCGGTCGCGCCCTCCTCACCGGCGCCCATGACCGCCGGGGTCCACGCGTAGTCGCGGGCCTCCCGCAGCCACGCCTCGATCGCCGGCGGCCACGCGTCGGGCTCGCCCAGCGGGTCGCCGCTGGCCAGGGAGACGCCGAAGACGACCCGGTACGTGACGGCGGCGCGACCGGTGGGGGAGAACACGACCTCCTTGTCCCGGCGGGTCGCGAAGTAGCCGAGCGAGTCGCGGCGGCCGTTCGCCGCCAGGAGCTGCCGGACCCGCCGCTCCTCGTCGGCGTCCAGCGAGGCGGTGGCCCGCTGCGAGCGCAGCAGCGCGAACAGCGCCGAGAACAGGGCGAGGGCGCCGAACGCGCCGAGGATCAGGTTGACCCAGCCGGGGGCCCTGCCGTGCCGGCCGACGTCGAAGCCGAACGCCCCGCCGAGGACGGTCTTCACGCTGTAGGCCAGGCGTCCCGTCCCCGGGCCGAGCGACCCGGGGAACAGCTCGACAAGCCCCCAGCCGAGCAGCGTGAACGCGACGAGCAGCGCGCCGAGGGTGGCGAGGGCCTTGGCGAGGCTGGCCCGCTGGACGCGGGCGGAGAACCCGGCGCGGGCCAGCCACAGCAGCGCCAGCAGCACCGCGGTGATGAGCACGTTGGCGAGCCCGGCGGCGGCGCCGTGCCACGGCAGCCGCAGCTCCCGTGCCTCCTCGCCCCGCTCCGCGCCGCCGAGCAGCACGAACACGTCGAACAGCGCCTGCGCGCCGAGGAACAGCAGCAGGATCCAGTAGGTGACGCGTTTGCGGTTGTGCACGGCGGCGGCGAGGGTGGCCAGGGTCGCGGCGTAGCCGAGGTTCGCGGGCGCCGGCAGCAGCAGCGCGTCGACGGTGACCCGCACCGGGTGGACCCGCGAGCCGAGCGCCGCGGAGACGGCGGCGACCGCGCAGAGGACGGCGACGGCCAGCAGCCCGCCCGCGAACCAGTCCGGGAGCCTGTCGCGAAGCGTCTTCACCGGCACATCATCGCCTGCCTGGTTTCAGAACATCCGCACCGGGTGATGATGGCTGCATGGACGACATCACCGCGCTCATCCTGGACGATCACGCCGCGTTCCGCCGGGGGTTCGCCCGTCTCGACGACGCCCGCGGCGAGGAGCAGCTCACCGCCGTGTGGGAGTCCCTGGCCCTGCACCTGGAGATCCACGCCGAGGCGGAGGAGCGGATCCTGTACCCGCACCTGCTCAAGCGTGCTCCTTCCGAGGACGCCGAGGAAGAGACCGACGACGCGATCCGCGACCACAACAAGATCCGCGACGCGATCGAGGCGGCCCGCGCCCACGACGTCGGCTCCGACGGCTGGTGGAAGGCCGTGTGGGAGGCGCGGACCGAGAACAGCGAGCATCTGACCGAGGAGGAGGACGAGGTCCTGCCCGACTTCCGCAAGCACGCCGGCATGCAACTGCGGGTGTCGCTCGGCGCGCAGTGGCTGACCTTCTACGGCGAGCACCCCAGCGGCAAGGGCCTCACGTTCCGCGACAAGGACCCCGCCCAGTACATCCGCGACAACAGCTAGGCATATCAGGTTTCGAACCGGGGACCTACCGGCGCATGACAACTGTGCTGATCACCGGTGGTCTCACCGGCATCGGACGGGCCACCGCCGCGGCGTTCGCCGGCCAGGGCGCGGACGTGGTGGTCGCCGGCCGCCACGACGCCGAGCTGCCCGCCGGCGCCGTCTTCATGCACGCCGACGTGCGGCAGGAGGACGACGTCCGGCAGCTCGTCGACGACACCGTGACCCGCTTCGGCTCCCTCGACGTCGCGGTCAACAACGCCGGCACCGAGGGCACCCCGGGCACCGTCCTGGAGCAGGACACCGACACGTACGCGAAGACCTTCGACACCAACGTGCTCGGCACCCTGCTGAGCATGAAGCACGAGCTGCGGGTCATGGCGGAGCAGGGCCACGGCAGCATCGTCAACGTCTCGTCCGTCCTCGGCCATCAGGGCGCGCCCGGGTCGGCGGTCTACGTCGCCAGCAAGCACGCCGTCGACGGGCTGACCCGGTCCGCGGCCCTCGAAGCGGCCGGCAGCGGCGTGCGGGTCAACGCGGTCGCGCCGGGGCCCGTCCAGACGCCGATGCTGCAACGGTACGAGAAGAACTCCGGCGGGACCGACCTGGTGGCAGGGGTGCCGCTGGGCCGCCCGGCCACCCCCGAGGAGATCGCCAAGGCGGTGCTGTTCCTCGGATCCGACGCCGCCAGCTTCATGACCGGCGAGATCATGTACGTCGACGGCGGCGCCTCAGCCCGGTAGCTCGCCCGGCAGCTCCTGGCCGTGGCGGACGAGCGCCGCCTCGACCGCCGCGCAGACCTGCTCGACCACCAGCACCCGGGCCGTGGGCTTGTCGTCGCCGGGGATGACGTGCCACGGCCCGGCCGGGTGGTCGGTGCGCTCCAGCATGTCCTCGACCGCGCGCTTGTACGCGGGCCGCTTCTCCCGGTTGCGCCAGTCCTCGTCGGTGAGCTTCCACGAGCGCAGCGGGTCGTCCTGCCGGCTCTTGAACCGGCGCAGCTGCTCCTTGCTGGAGATGTGCATCCAGAACTTGACGAGGATCATGCCCTCGGCGGCGAGGGTCCGCTCGAACTCGGTGATCTCGTCGTAGGCGCGGGACCACTGCTCCTCGGTCGCGAAGCCCTCGACGCGTTCGACGAGGACCCGGCCATACCAGGACCGGTCCAGCACCGTCATCCCGCCCCAGCCGGGCAGCACCGGCCAGAACCGCCACAGGAAGTGGTGCCGCTTCTCGTCGTAGGTCGGTGCCGCGAACTGCGCGACCCGCACGTGCCGCGGGTCGAGGTGGTCGACGAGCCGCTTGATCGAGCCGCCCTTGCCGGACGCGTCCCACCCCTCGAACACCACGCACAACGGCGGCCCCAGTTTCGCCCGCTCGCCGCCGATCTGGCCGCCGAGCGTGAGCCGCAGCCGCAGCAGCCGCTCCTGGGCCCGCTCCAGGCGGCGGGCCGCCTCGTCCTTGGACAGGATGTCGTCGAGGTCGACCTTCGCCAGCCGCTTCATGCCTGCAAGCCTCGCACGGCTCCGCCCGGTCCGCGTGATGTGCGCAACGCAGATCCTTTGCACGGGCGCGGGCGCATCGCAACCCTGAGGTGGGACAGTGTTCGGATGAGCACGAAACGGGCACTGCGGATCGCCGCACTGCTCGTCGTGCTGGGCGTGGCCGCGTTCACGCTCAAGGACAAGATCCCGGACCCGGGGCAGATCGCCGCCACGATCGCCTCGGCGAGCCCGTGGTGGCTGGTCCTCGCCGCCGTCGCCGAGCTGACCTCCCTGCGGCACTTCGCCCTCCAGCAGCGCCGCCTGCTGGCCGGCTTCGGGGTGCGGATGTCGGTGCCGCGCGCCGTCGCGGTCACGATGACCCGCTCGGCGATCTCGTTCAGCCTGCCGGCCGGTTCGGCGATGTCGGCCGGGTTCGCCTTCCGCCAGTTCCGCACGGCCGGCGCGACCCGCCGCACCGCGGGCGCCGTGGCCGTCCTGTCGTCGGTGCTGTCCGGTGTCGCGCTGGTGCTCATGTACGGCGCGGTCGTGCTGATCCCACGCGGCGGCGCGACCGGCAACGCCGACACGCTGGTGCTGGTCCTCGCCCTGCTGGTGACCGCGTCCGTGGTGTTCGGACTGGACTACCTGCTGTCGCGCCGGACCGTGCCGGTGCCCGCGCTGCCGGAGCACGACGAGGAGACGCCTCCTTCCGGGCTGCTGCGGCGCGGCCGGGCGGCGGTGGCCCGCACCGTGGCCGACCTGCGCCGCCTGCCGCGCCGCTCGTGGGTGCTGTCGCTGATCCACGCCACCGTCAACTGGGGCCTCGACTTCGCCTGCCTGGCCGCGACGGCCGCCGCGTTCGGCATCGACGTGAGCCTGGTGCGGCTGGCCACGGTGTACCTGACGGTGCAGCTGCTCCGGCAGGTGCCGATCAGCCCCGGCGGGATCGGCGTGGTCGAGGTCGCCCTGCTCGCCGGCCTGGTCTCGGCCGGCGCGGGGCACGACGCGGCGGCCGCCGCGATGCTGGTCTACCGGCTGCTGTCCTGCTGGATCATCATCCCGCTCGGCGCGCTGGCCTACGCCACGCTGCGCCGCCGCACGTCCCCCACGCGGGAGCCGACCTCCCGGCAGCCGACCCCGGTCGCATAACTCACACGAATCTTTCAAACTTCACAAGTTCCTGTTAAGTTCGGTGGCGTGCCCGCACCGGACCGCCTCGACCTGACCCTCCGCCTCGTCCGCGGCAGCGGCCGGCTGACCCTCGCCGACCTCGCCGACCGCCTCGGCGTCTCGGAGATGACCGTCCGCCGCGACCTCGACCAGCTCCAGAGCCACGGCCTGGTCCGCCGGGTCCGGGGCGGCGCCGTCGCCCTCGACGTGCCCGCCGACGAGGCCGGCTTCGACGTCCGCGCCCAATGGCAGGCCGCCACCAAGTCCCGGCTCGCGTCGGCCGCCGCCGCGCTGGTCGCCCCCGGGAGCACCGTCCTGCTGGACGCCGGCACGACGACCGCGGCCGTCGCCGCCGCCCTGGCCGCCCGCTTCGGCGGCTCGTCGCCGCCGCTCACGGTCGCGGTGCTGAGCCTGCAGGCGGCGGTGCGGCTCGCCGACCAGCCCGGCATCCGGCTGATCGTCCTGGGTGGCGAGTCCCGCGCGGGCGAGCGCAGCCTCGTCGGCCCCCTCGCGCTGAGCGCCCTGGACCAGCTGCGCTTCGACACGTTCGTCATGTCGATCGGCGCGGTCCACCACGACCTCGGCTGGTCCGAGTTCGACCTCGACGACGCCGCCGTCAAACGCGCCGCGCTGCGCCGCGCCGGCCGCACCGTCGTCGTCGCCGACGCCACGAAGCTGGGGGTCCAGGCGTTCGCCAGGGTCGCCCCCCTCGACGCCGCCGACACCCTCGTCACGTCCGGCCTCGCCGGCGCGGAGGGTGCCGCCGCGGAGACCCTCGAGGCCGTGCGGACCGCCGGCGTCGACGTCATCACCACCGACAACCCTGAGGAGCCCTTGTCATGATGATCCTGGTAGCCGGCCCCTACCGCTCGGGCACCGGCGACGACCCCGCGCTGCTGCGGGCCAACGTCGACGCCATGAACGACGCCGCCGTCGACCTCTTCCGCGCCGGCCACCTCCCGGTCACCGGCGAGGCGCTGGCCCTGCCCCTCATCGAACGCGCCGGCTCGGCGGCCGTCGGCGACCCCGTCTTCGACGAGATCTTCCACCCGATCTCCGCCCGCCTCCTCAACCGCTGCGACGCCGTCCTGCGCATCGGCGGCCCCTCCGCGGGCGCCGACGAGATGGTCGCCCAGGCCCGCACCGAGGGCAAACCCGTCTACACCACCGTCACCGACATCCCCGCCCCGTGACCGTGCGGGCGGGGTCGCTCAGGCGGTGCGGCGCGACATCCGGCGCAGCAGCGCATCCGGATCGAGGACGACGTCCAGCGGCTCGGTGAGCGCGAGCGTCTCACCCGGCCCGACCTTCGCGTCTTCGGCATACTGCCCGTGCTCCAGCCGGTGCACGCGCATGGTGACCGCTCCGGACGGCTCCTGCTCGACGATCAGATACCAGGCGATCCCCGCGGCCGCATACAGCGGCAGCTTGACCGCGCGGTCCACGCCCGCGGTGCTCGGTGAGGCGATCTCGGCGACGAGCACGACATCGGCGGCGTCGATCATATCCTGGTCCCAGTCGACGTCGGCCACGACGATGTCGGGAATGAGGATGCGGCCGGATCCGAGCCGGACGTTGACCGCCTCCACGGCCAGCAAGCCCGCCTCGGAGGCCCGGTCGTCAAGTGCCGCCCACAACAGCGAGGACAGGCGCTGGTGCCGGGTTTTCGGTGCCGGGCTCACCAGCAGACTCCCGTCGAGCAACTCGATGCGATGACGCGTGGTCGGCTCGAGGGCGAGATAGTCGGCCTCGAGCCAGGGGCCCTCATGGTCGAGCGGGTTGAAGCTCATGAGGTCACACACCTTCCGCCGGCTGCTGTCACCAGGCTGCCATGCGACGCGGCCATCGACGACGGGCTCGCTCAGAAGGGTCATGCCTTGACCCTGCCACATGAACGCTTAAGAGTACAACTTGATCGGTGTTTCAGCGCGAATTGATCGGACGCCGGTCCCGATCGGCGCGGGGGACGGTGGCGAAGGTGATGAGCTTGAACCAGGCGGGGACGCCGCGGCGCAGGTCCGGCGGGCCCTCGATGGTGACGGCGCCCGAGCGCAGGGCGTCGGTCCAGTCGAGGTCGCCGAGCCAGACCTCGGTCATGCTGCGCAGGTCGGCGGTCACCTGGACGGTCACGTCGAAGCCGGGGTCGGCGTCGCAGACGTCGGCCTCGGTCGGGGTGAGGACCAGCCACCAGGTCCGCTGTGACGGTGGCACGGCGGGGAAGTCGAACCGCACGACCGTCCGGCCGGCCGGGACGGCGTCGTGGTCGACGCGGCGGTGCATGTCCCACAGCAGGAGCTTCGGGTCGAGGTCGCGGTCGCCGAGGTTGCCGATCCAGCGGATGCCCCACTCGCCGAGCGCGGCGACGATCGGGGCCAGCTCCCGGCCGGCGGGGGAGAGCCGGTAGCGGACCTCGACGCCGGACTTGTGGCGTTCGGCGACGCCCGCGGCGACGAGGTGCTGCAGGCGCTTGGACAGCAGCGTCGGCGACATCCGGGGCAGGCCGCGGCGCAGGTCGTTGAAGTGCCGGTCGCCGCCGACGAGCTCGCGGACCACGAGCATGGTCCAGCGCTCGTCGAGCAGCTCCATGGTCTTGGCGACCGGGCAGAACTGGTAGTACGACGCACCCATGCCCGCACCGTATGCGCCCGGCGGGGCACGGCGCCGGGTGGTGTCGGCGAGCCGACCGGCCGCGTTCGCACGGAAGGCGACAGATTCGAACAGCGTCGGCGGGGCACCGGGCATCGACTCCGGGGTATTTACAACGGTGAAGGCGTCTGCCTAGGATCGCGACACCATCGACAAACCGCCATAGTCGATCGCGATCCACCACGATCGCTCATCCGGCACCCGCCCGCCGGCGAGGTGTCCCGGAAGGACCCGCCATGCCCGGACGACTGCTCGCCGTGCTGCTCCTGCTCTGCGCCGCACTGACGCCGCTGACGCCGCTGACGGCCGAGCCGGCGCGGGCAGCGCCCGCGACCTTCACCAACCCGGTCCGTGAGGGCGCCGCCGACCCGCACATCACCTACTTCGACGGCAGCTACTACCTGGTGTACACCCAGGTCGACCACATCGGGATCGTCGCCGCGCCCACCCTCGCCGGGCTGCGGACCGCGCCCGAGCGGCGGGTCTGGGCCGACGGCGACCCCTACCGCTGCTGCGACATCTGGGCGCCGGAGCTGCACCGGTTCGACGGGCGCTGGTACCTCTACTACACCGCCGACATCGGCCAGCACCACCTGTTCGTCCTCGAGGGCGGCGCGAACCCCCTGGATCCCTACACGTTCCGCGGCGAGCTGCGGGCGGCCGACCACCGCCCGGGCATCGACGCCTCGGTCCTGACCCTCGGCGGCGCCAGGTACCTGCTGTGGTCGGCGTGGGAGCCCGACGGGCAGGACCTGTTCATCGCCGCGCTCGCCAACCCGTGGACGGTGTCCGGCAACCGCGTGAAGCTGTCGGTCCCCACGTACGCCTGGGAACGGGTCGAGGGTGCCGTCAACGAGGGACCCGAGGTCCTGCAGCACGGCGGCCGGACCTTCATCGTCTACTCGGCGAGCCAGTGCAGATCGGCGGACTACAGCCTGGGCATGCTCACCCACACCGGCGGCGACCCGCTGAACCCGGCCTCCTGGGTCAAGTCGCCGGCGCCGGTCTTCACCCGCAACGACGCGGCGGGCGTCTACGGCCCCGGGCACAACAGCTTCTTCACCTCGCCCGACGGGACGCAGACGTGGAACCTGTACCACGCCACCGGCAACCCCGCCGGCAGCTGCGGCGGTGACCGCTCCGCCCGCGCCCAGCGGGTCGACTGGAACGCCGACGGCACCCCGGACCTCGGCCGGCCCGGACCGGTCGGCGTCCCGGTCGAGGAACCCTCCAGCGGCGGCGCCTCCCTGCCCGTCGACCAGCTCGTGTCGCTGCGGGTGACCACGGCCGGCTTCACCGACCGGTACCTGCGCCACCAGAACGGGCTCGGGGTCACCTCACCCGTCACCGACCAGCTGTCCCGCGACGACGCCACGTTCCGGGTCCGGCGCGGGCTCGCCGACCCCGCCTGCTACTCGTTCGAGTCGACGAACCTGCCCGGCCTGTACCTGCGGCACAGCGCCTACCGGATCCGGCTGTCCGGCGACGACGGCTCCGCGCTGCTCGCCGCCGACGCGACCTTCTGCGCCGTGACCGGGCCGGCCGGTGCCGGCGTCGCGCTGCGGTCGAAGAACTTCCCCGACCGGTACGTGCGGCACGCGAACGCGCAGGTCTGGATCGGCGCCGACGGCGGCACCCAGCCCGGCGACGGTCCCGGTTCCTTCGCCGCCGACATCACCTGGCGCGTCGAAGCGCCCCTGGCCCCCTGAAAGGCACCCCGTGAGACGACCCTTCACCGCGTTGCTGCTCGGCGCGCTCGCCGCGCTGAGCCTGAGCGTCCCGGCGCACGCCGAGAACACCGGCGGCACCAGGATCATGCCGCTCGGCGACTCCATCACCGACGGGTGGAACGTCCCCGGCGGCTACCGGATCGGCCTGTGGCGGTCCCTGGCCGCCGGCGGGCAGCTCACCGACTTCGTCGGCGGGCAGTTCAACGGGCCCGGCGACCTGCCCGACCACGACCACGAGGGCCACCCCGGCTGGCGGATCGACGAGATCTCCGCCAACGTCACCGGCTGGGTCGCCGCGACCGCGCCGCGCACCGTCCTGCTGCACATCGGCACCAACGACGTGATCCAGAACTACAACCTCGCCGGCGCGCCCGGCCGGCTGTCGCAGCTGATCGACCGGATCACCGCCGCCGCGCCGGGCGCCGACGTGTTCGTCGCCTCGATCACCCCGCTCACCGACCCGGCGCGGGAGGCGAACGTCAACGCGTTCAACGCCACCATCCCCGGCATCGTGGCCGGCAAGGGTGCCCGGGTGCACTTCGTGGACATGCACGCGAAGCTCGGCACCGGCGACCTCGCCGACGGCGTGCACCCCAACCGGACCGGCTACGACAAGATGGCCGCCGGGTGGGCCGCCGCGCTCGCCGGCGTGCCGGGCAGCGCCGGACCGGCCGGCGGACCCGTCGGCCTGCCGAACGGGCTCGCGTCGCTGCGGGTGACCACGCCCGGCTTCACCGACCGGTACCTGCGCCACCAGAACGGGCTGGCGGTCACCTCGCCCATCGCCGACCAGCTCGCCCGCGACGACGCCACCTGGCGGGTGGTGCCGGGCCTGGCGGCCGGTGGCTGCTCGTCCTTCGAGTCGCGCAACTTCCCCGGGTACTACCTGCGCCACCAGAACGCCCGGGTGCGGATCAGCGCGGACGACGGCTCGGCGCTGATGCGGGCCGACGCCACCTGGTGCGCCCGGGCCGCCCAGGGCGGGGTCCGGCTCGCCGCGTTCAACTTCCCCGGCTCGTACCTGCGGCACATCAACAGCGAGGTCTGGCTCGCGACGCCGGCCGGGCCGAGCGCCTGGGACAACGCGACCAGCTTCGCGCCGGACACGGTCTGGGCCCTCACCGCCCCCTGGACCCCGTAGTCGGGAACCGGACCAGTACAGATCCTGTACTGGTCCGGCCCGCCGGGCGGTTCCTACGGTCGAGACATGCAGACCGAATCCATGACCGCTGACCAGGCCGCTGACCGGGCCGCCGACCGGGCCGCCGACCGGGCCGCCGACCGGGCCGCCGACCGGGCCGCCGACAGGGCGCTGAAGAGCAAGCACCGGGTGATGTGGGCGCTGGGTGACTACGCCGCCGTCGCCGCCGACGTGATCCCCGCTCTCGGCCCCGTCCTCGCCGAGGCGGTCGGTGCGGGACCCGGCGTCCGGGTCCTCGACGTCGCCGCCGGATCCGGCAACGCGGCGATCCCGGCCGCGCTCGCCGGCGCCGACGTCGTCGCCACCGACCTCACCCCCGAACTCCTCCAGGCCGGCGAGCGGCTCGCCGCGGCGCGGGGCGCGACGCTGGCGTGGGAGGCCGCCGACGCGGAGGCGCTGCCGTTCGAGGCGGCCGCGTTCGACGCCGTCATGTCCTGCGTCGGGGTGATGTTCGCCCCGCACCACCGGGCCGGCGCCGGCGAACTGGTCCGGGTGTGCCGCCCCGGCGGGACGATCGGGCTCGTCAACTGGACGCCGGAAGGCTTCATCGGGCGAATGTTCGCGACGATGAAGCCCTACGCGCCCCCGCCGCCGCCCGGCGCGCAGCCGCCCCCGCTGTGGGGCAGCGAGACGCACGTCCGCGACCTGTTCGGCGACGCCGTCACCGGCGTCGTGGCGCAGCGGCGGATGCTGCGCGTCGAGGCGTTCCCGTCCGCGGAGGCGTTCCTGGAGTTCTTCAAGCGCACCTACGGGCCGACCATCGCGGTGTACGCCGCGAATGCCGGTGACCCCGCGGCGGTCGCCGCCCTGGACGCCGCGCTGCTGGACCTGGCCCGGGCGCACGACCTCGGCGGCGGCGCGATGGAGTGGGAGTACCTGCTGTTCGTGGCCCGCAGGGCGTAGACGGCCAGGGCCCCGCGGGGCCTAGACGACCCGCTGGCGCTGCCGGCCCAGCCCGTCGATCGACAGCTCGACCACGTCGCCGGCGCGCAGGTACGGCTGGCCGGGAAGGCCCATCGCCACCCCGGCCGGCGTGCCGGTGTTCACGACGTCGCCGGGGCGCAGCACCATGAACTGGCTCAGGTACCAGATCAGGTGCGGCACGTCGAAGATCATGTCACCGGCGAGCTCGTCCTGGCGGGGCTCGCCGTTGACCCACGACCGCAGCCGCAGCTGCGGGACGGTCAGTCCCTCGGCGGGCACCAGCCACGGCCCGAGCGGGTTGAAGGTCTCGCACGACTTGCCCTTGTCCCACTGGCCGCCGCGCTCCAGCTGGAACTCCCGCTCGGAGACGTCGTTGCTGATCGCATACCCCGCGACGCAGGCGGGCGCGTCGGCGGGGCTGTCGAGGTAGCGGGCCTGCCGGCCGATGACGACGGCCAGCTCCACCTCGTAGTCGGTCTTGACGCTGTTGCGCGGGACGCGCACGTCGTCGTCGGGGCCGACGACGGTGTCGGACGCCTTCATGAACACGACCGGCTCGGCGGGCGGCTCCGCGCCGGACTCGGCGGCGTGCGCCCGGTAGTTGAGGCCGATGCAGACGACCTTGCCGGGCCGCGCGACCGGCGCGCCGGTGCGGGCGGGAGGGTCGGCCAGCACGGGCAGGGTGCCGGCCTCGAGGGCGTCGCGGACCCTGGCGATCCCGTCGGCCGCGAGGAACACGCCGTCGATGTCCGAGGTCAGCCGCGACACGTCCCGCGGCACGTCCTCCGCGTCGAGCACCACGGGTCGTTCGGCACCGGACGGTCCAAGCCGGGCAAGTCTCATGGGCTGCCACGGTACGGACGCAGTGGCCAAGTGGTCAAGCCAATCCCGCCACGGCGGCGATGCGTTCGAGGTGGGCCGTCATCGCGGTCCGCGCGGCGGCGGGGTCGCCCCGCTCGACGGCGGCGACGATCGCCTCGTGGTCGTGCGCCGTGCGGCGGTGCACCCCGGGCCGCCCCGCCGTGATCGACCGGCTGGACCTGCCGAGGCCGGACAGCGACTCGAACATGGCGGTCAGCAGCGCGTTGCCGGCCGCCTCGGCGATCAGCCGGTGCAGCAGCACGTCCGCCTCGACCTGGTCGTCGCCGCCGATCGCGGCCCGCATCGCGGCGGCCTGCCCGGGGGTGGCCCGCTGCGCGGCGAGGGCGGCGAGCGCGGGCTCCAGCAGCAGCCGCGCCTCGAACAGCTCGCCGATCGTGCGCTCGTTGAGAGCCATCACGAAGCGCATCGGCTCCAGCAGGGTCGCGGTGGACAGCGCCGCGACGAACGTGCCCGCGCCGTGCCGGCTCTCCAGGATGTTGAGACCCTCCAGGGAGCGGATCGTCTCGCGCAGCGTGGGCCGGCTGATGCCGAGCAGCTCGGCGAGCTCCCGCTCCGGCGGCAGCCGCTGCCCGGGCGTGAGCCGCCCGTCGACGATCATCTCCTGGATGGCGCGCGCCGCGTCCGCGGCCGCCGAGGTGCGCCGCAGCTTCACGAAGTCGGCCCCGCTCACCGCCACCACGCTACGGCACGTCCGGTCCGTGTGCCGCTCATGATCCGGTGGACCTCGCACACCGGATCGCGGGTCACGGCAACGTGGCGACGGTGAAGACGCCCGGGTCCCTGCCGGCCTGGGCGACCGGGGTGCCGTCCGGGGACCAGATGGCGGAGCGGCCGGCGGTCTCGGTGTAGCCGTCGCCGGTCGGGCCGGCGAAGCTGGCGAAGGCGACCCACACCCCGTGCGCCACGGCGATGCGGGCGCCGCGCTCGGCCTGCTCGTCGGCCTCCTCGGCGGACCTGCAGGTGCCGGCGACATAGGCGTCGATGCCGAGCGCCACGGTGTCGGCCTGGTGCCGCGGGACGCCGGTGTCCTTGCACTGGGCCAGGCCGAGGCGCCGGCCCTCGACGGTCACGACCGCCGGCCCGGGCGCGGGCCGGAAGCGGCGCTGCTCGTGCTCGCCCAGGTAGACCTTGCGGTAGGCGACGGTGACGGCGCCCGCGAGGCCGTCCACGGCGAGCATCCCGATGTACGGCCCGCCGTCGCCGTCGACCGGGGCGCCGGCGAGCGCGAGGGTGCCGGTGTCCCGGCACGCGGCGAGCAGCTCGGAGAGGGCCTCGTGCTCCGGCGGCACGACGTCCGCGTCGAGCTCGTAGCCCGTCAGGGACAGCTCGGGGAACACGACCACCCGCGCGCCCGCCGCGTGGACCACGGCGGCGTGGGTGGCCGCGTTGGCCGCCACGTCATAGGCGTCGCATTCCGGCTGTGCGACCGCGACGGTCAAGGGCTCCCGCATCCATCGATCCTAGACGCCCGGCAGGCTGCCCCGATGCACCGCGGTGCATCATTCGCGGGCCGGCGTGCCCCTCCTCGCCGGTCCGCGCCCGCCCCGGGCGGCGGTGGACCGGCCCGCGCCACAGACCTTGACGGTCATCGATGTCTCTGGTTGGCTGCCAGGGTGTCGTACCGCCGGTTCACCGCCATCGCGGTCTGCGGCCTCGTGCTGCTGAGCGCCGCCCCTGCCCACGCCACCCCGGGTCAGCCGGAGGCGGTCGCGTCGAGCGCCTGGAGCGCCGACCTGCGCGCCGTCGGCGGCGACGACGTCAACGTCGCCTGGACCGGCACCGGGCCGGGCGCCGCGCTGCGGCTCGCCGATCCGGCCACGCCACCGGGCGGTCAGCGCCCGCCGGTCGCGCAGGGCATGCTCCTCACCGCCGGGCACGTCCTGCCCGCCCCGGCGAACCTGGTCACGGCGGCGGTCGCCGGCACCGGCCAGGTCGACGTCGAGTACCGCGGCCTGCCGTCCGCCGCCGGTGCCGGGTGGACCGAGTGGCAGTCGGCCGGGCAGCCGTTGCCGGTCGCGGTCGGCGACGTCCAGGTGCGGGTCGTGCTGACCGGCGCCGCCACGGTGACCTCGGTCCGGCTCGCGGCCGGCGCCGCCACGCCCGGGCCCGCCGGGCTCGCCGCCGTCGGCAACGTGCACCGGGTGTACGCGACCAGGGAGGGGCTCGTCGGCGGTACCACCGCGAACGGTCACGTCATCACGTCCCGGGACCACTTCGTCGCGCTGCCGTCGCGCCGCGGCCTGTCGCCGAAGGGCACCGGCGACTACACCGTGCGGGTCTGCACGACCAGCGGCGCGCGGTGCGAGTTCGCCCCCGTCTGGGACGTCGGCCCGTGGAACACCACCGACGACTACTGGAACCCGCCCGCGACCCGGCAGTCGTGGAAGGACCTCCCGCAGGGCCGGCCCGAGGCGCAGGCGGCGTACCAGAACGGCTACAACGGCGGCAAGGACCAGTTCGGGCGCACGGTCGCCAACCCCGCCGGGATCGACCTCGGCGACGGCGTCTTCTGGGACGGGCTGCAGCTCACCACGAACTCGTGGGTCGACGTCGCCTACCTGTGGACCGCGGGCGGCCCGCGCGGCGTCGTCGGCAGCGGCCCGCTCAACATCCGCTCCGGCGCCGGTTCGAGCTTCGCCGGCAAGGGCTACGCGGCCGCCTACGCCCAGGTGCCGATCGAGTGCTGGGTGACCGGCCAGTCGATCGCCGGCCCGTTCGGCACGACGACCCGCTGGGACCGGGTCGGCGCGGGGCAGTACGTCAGCCACGCCTACATCTCCTCGACGTCCGGCGGTGCGGCGCCCGCCTGCTGAGCGGTCGCCGGCGCGCCGGCGTCGATCACGGATCCACGGTGGAGCCGAATGCGCTCCACGGAATCAGTGCATTGATGCCGCTGAATGCGCAGGTATCCCTCGTCCATACCCTCGCACTTCGATGCGACCGTCGCCGATGGGTGCCGCGGCGATAGTGTGCGTTGTCAATATCATCACGGGCGGTCTGCCCGTTTCCGGTCGCGGTCACCCCCGCCCGGTGCGGCAGGCCGACTTAGGAGGCTTCATGGTGCGAACACGCCTGGTCACGACCGCGGTCGTCGTCCTCGCCGCGCCGGTGCTCGTCGCCCTGCCGGGCTCCCCGGCGTCGGCGGCCCCGGTCAAGGCGCCTGCGGCGTCCAGTGCGAGCAAGACGTCCGACACGCGGCACATGACGCGGACCCAGTTCACGTTGGACGGCAAGCTGGTCGACACGTCGAAGATGGCGAAGCCGGCGCAGAAGCGCTCGCTCGCCGCGGGGGAGACCCCGGAGGTCGGCACGGTCCGTCAGTGGCTGGGTTCGGACGACTACCAGGGCCGGCTGTACCGCAAGGACTACAAGCTGCGCGGGGTCGGCGAGCACATCGAGGTCTGGGTCGCGGTCGACACCTCGTTCCCGGCGGGCGACTGCCGTAACGCGGTGCCGAACACGACCACGGTCACCGACGCGCAGGTGGCGAACTTCATCCACGAGTTCGACACCAACATGTACCCGAAGGAGACCGCGGCCTTCAGCACCCCGCCGGACCGGGACGGCAGCAACGCGCTGCTCGGCCCGGACGCCAACGGCAACGGCGGCGTGTACAGCGGCGGCGGCGAGAAGACCGTCACGCTGGTCGACAACGTCCGGGACGACAACTACTACGACTTCCCGGCCAACTCGACCTACATCGCGGGCTTCTTCTCCACCCAGTTCAACGAGCTGTTCGACCGCAACGTCATGACGATCGACGCGTACGACTGGGAGCACCGCACCGGTGCCAACCCCGCCGACGCGCCGTCCAGCGACGTCTGCACCAGCCGCCCGGCGCGCCCGACACTCTACGAGGGCACGTTCGCGCACGAGTGGCAGCACCTGCTGCTGTCCTACGTCGACCCGAACGAGACGACCTGGATGAACGAGGGTCTGTCCGACTTCGCGCAGACGCTCACCGGGTACGTCGACGGCACCAAGACGGTCTACGACAAGGGCGGCGACAGCCACCTGTACTGCTTCCAGGGCTACGGCCCGGTGCAGACACCCTTCAACCCCAACCCCCGTGACTGCGGTGGTTCCCAGAACTCGCTCAACCTCTGGGGTGAGGGCGGCAGCGGCGCCGGTGTGCTCGCCGACTACGGCAACGCATACCAGCTGATGCTGTACCTCTACGACCACTACGGTCAGGACATCATCGAGAAGCTGCACCGCGACGCGAGCCTGCAGGGTCTCAAGAGCCTCGACGCCGCGGTGAAGGCCGAGGGCGCCAAGGACGTCTACACGGTGCTGCACGACTACCAGTCGTCGGTGCTGCTGGACAAGCTCCTGGACGACTCGCGCTGGAGCCTCGTGCTCGGCGCCGACAAGTCCAAGGTCACGTCGAAGAGCGTCCGCTCCTCGGTGAACCTGGCGAACACCCAGAGCTACAGCGTGCCCGGAGCGGCGCCCAACGGCGCCGACTACGTGCTGCTGCAGAAGAACGGCACGGCCATCAAGGGCAAGGACCTGCGGTCCCTGAAGTTCTCGGGCGCGGCCCAGCTGCCGGCGATCCCGCTGGCCTGGACGCTCGTCAACAACGACCCCGACCGGCCGGGCAACTCGGTGCTGTTCTCGGGCAACGCCAACAACACCGACAACACCGCGGTCATCCCGGTGACGGTCCCCGCCTCCAACGCGACGCTGACCTTCCTCGCGAAGTACGGCGCCGAGCTCGGCTACGACTACGGCTACGTCGTGGTCTCCACCGACGGTGGCACGACCTACACCGCGATCCCCGGTGACCGGACCGTCGACGCGCCGCTCGGGCCGGGCCTGAACGGCACGACGACCGGCTTCGAGCCGCACAGCTTCGACCTGTCCGCGTACGCGGGCCAGTCGATCCTGCTCGGCATCCGCTACGTCAGTGACGGTGGTGTCAACGAGGGCGGCCTGCTCGTCGACGACATCAAGCTCGGCGGCACCACGCTGAGCGACGGCTCCAGCCTGGCGCCGTTCAAGTCGCCGACGGAGATCACCCCGGTCAAGGTCAAGAACTGGCACGTGAAGCTCGTCGGCATCGACGAGGGCAACCACTTCGCGTGGCAGTTCGAGTTCACCGGCAAGAACAGCATCCAGCTCAACTGGATCCAGCTGGCGCTGCTGTCGCTGTTCCCGAAGGTCGTGGCGGTCGTCGCCTACGACGAGCCGACGGAGCAGGTCCAGCAGTACGCGCCGTACACCCTCACGGTGAACGGCACGCTCCAGCCGGGCGGCAGTTCCTGACGCCTGCATAAGGCGCCTTCGTAAGAAGACGGGCACCCCTTCCTCCGGAGGGGGTGCCCGTCCCTTTGCGCGGAGCTACCAGCCCACGGCCACCAGCAGCCACTGCGGGTTGCCGTGCGACACGAACGACGACTGGTTCGCGTAGTCGTCGTACGGGAACCCGTACGCGAGCTTGTCGATGCCGTGGTCGTGCCAGAACTTCGCGTAGTAGTTCGCCGGCGCCGCCTGGTAGTACAGGCTCGGCGTCGACCACTGCGACTGCGGCAGCTGCCGCACGTGCCGGTTGAGCGCGGCGCAGTTGGCGGGGTCGTTGGCGAGCACCCCGGCGCAGCCGAACACGTCGGACGTCGGGGCGTTGATCCCGTACTGCGACGCGTACGCGGTGAAGTAGTTCGCGTTGACCCCACCGGCGCGGAACGTCGGGTCGCTGCCCGGCGCGATGATCCGGTACGGCGCCTGCGACTGCGCGAGGACGTCGAACTGGGCCGGCACCTCGTCGATGAACCGCTGGAACGTCGCCGCCCGGCTCTCCGCGAACGTCGCCTGGTCCTCGCCGACCTGCACGTCGTAGCCGTCACGGGCGTGCAGCCGCATCGCGAGCTTCAACCCGAACGCGTCGACCCGGGTCGTGTTGCCGTTGAAGACCGCGGCCCCGACCGTGAACTCGATGAAGTCGTAGTACTGGCTGTTCGGGCTGCCCAGGTAGAAGTACATGCGACCGGCGGAGTTGGCGGGCATGTCCAGGTAGGGCTGCTCGGCGATGCTGTGCGTCTGGCCGTTGAAGCTCCAGTACACCTGGCTGTCCGGGTACTGGCCGTTGGTGCGGTTGAGCACCTTCACCATGACGACGTTGCTCGGGTTGGGGATCGAGGAGGTGTCACCCCAGAACGACCCCGGCGGCTGCGACGTCGGCGGCTGGGAGGTCGGAGGCGTCGGGCCGCCGGTGGTGCGCACCTGCAGCTCCCACAGCGAGTAGCCGTAGGCGGTGGCCCGCGCGGTGCCGTTCATCCGCACGTACCGGGCGGAGCCGGTCACGGCGAGGGTCTGGATGCCGCCGGTGCCGGTGGTGGTGGAGTACCCCGTCGTCCAGGTGGTGCCGTTGGTGGACAGCTGGATCGTGAACGACCGCGCGTAGGCGGCCTCCCAGTTGAGCACCACCTGGCAGACCGAGACGGTCGCGCCGAGGTCGACCTGGATCCACTGCGGGTCGCTGAACGCGCTCGACCAGCGGGTGCCGGTGTTGCCGTCGACCGCCGCCGACGCGGGTGACGCGGCGTTCTCCGTCGAGGAAGCGGTGGCCGGGCGGCCCTGCGCGGCGTTGGCGCTGCCGCAGCCGGTGCCGCCGCCGGTCGTGCCGTACACCTGGAACTCCCACAGCGAGTAGCCGTAGGCGGTGGCCCGCGCGGTGCCGTTCATCCGCACGTACCGGCCGCTGCCGGACACCGCGAGGGTCTGGATGCCGCCGGTGCCGGTGGTGGTGGAGTAGACGGTCGTCCAGGTGCTGCCGTCGGTGGACAGCTGGATCGTGAACGCGCGGGCGTAGGCGGCCTCCCAGTTGAGCACGACCTGGTCGACGGCGGCGGTGGCGCCGAGGTCGACCTGGATCCACTGCGGGTCGCTGAACGCGCTCGACCAGCGGGTCCCGGTGTTGCCGTCGGTCGCGAGCGCAGCGCCCGCCGCGGCGTTCTCGGTGGAGGAGGCGGTGGTCGGGCGGCCCTGGGACAGCAGCGGGCCGGCGGCGCTCGCCTCGGAGGTGACGGTGACGGCGGCGTATCCGGCGATCAGGACCGCGACGAGCAGGCCGGCGAGGCGCCGGCCCGGCAATCTGGGCATGGTTCTGTGCATGGGTCTCTCCCTGGATGGGGGCACGGTGGACCGGCGCCGCACCACGTCGAAACACCGGGAGGGCGGGTGGCCGGTGCTGGCGGGCGTTCGGTCGTACAGCGGGAAGAGAGCGCTCTCTCGAACTCAGCGTGGTCGATCCGTCGAGGCTCGTCAAGAGGTCGCGTTTTGACCGTTGCCGATGAGGGCACGGGTTCCTGAGGGAATCCTGGGAGGTGCACCTTGTCCGACACGCAATCTGCCCCGGCTCCGACCGGCGGCGTCATCCGCAGCCTCATCCCGGCAAGGATCGACCGGCTGACCTGGGCCCCGTTCCACACCAGAATGGTGCTGGCGCTGGGCACCGCCTGGGTCCTCGACGGCCTGGAGATCACCATCGCGAGCGCCGTCGGTGCGGTGCTGAACAAGGAGGAGACCCTCGGTCTCAGCAGCACCCAGGTCGGCGCGATCGCCACCGTGTACCTGCTGGGTGAGGTCTTCGGCGCGCTGTTCTTCGGCCGCCTGTCCGACGCCCTCGGCCGCAAGAACCTGTTCATCGTCACCCTCGGCGTGTACCTCGCGGGCAACGCCCTCACCGCGCTCACCTGGGGCAACAGCACCCTGAGCCTGATCTTCCTGTACCTGACGAGATTCATCGCCGGAGCCGGCATCGGCGGCGAGTACGCCGCGATCAACTCCGCGATCGACGAGATGATGCCCGCGAAGTACCGCGGCCGCGTCGACATCGGCGTGAACGGCACCTACTGGGGCGGCGCCATCATCGGCACCCTCGGCACGTACATCCTGCTCAACCACATCTCGCTGAACATCAGCTGGCGGCTGGGCTTCCTCATCGGCCCGATCATCGGCCTGCTCATCTGGAACCTGCGCAGGCACCTCCCGGAGAGTCCCCGCTGGCTGATCATGCACGGCCGCGAGGAGGAGGCCGAGGCGAGCATCGCCTCCATCGAGGCCGACGTCGAGCGCTCCGGGCAGACCCTCGCCCCCGTCGACGAGAAGGCCGCCATCGACATCAAGCCGTCCTCGTCGCACGGCTACCTGTCGCTGATCAAGGTGCTCTTCAAGCACTACCCGTCCAGATCCGCGCTGTCGGCCACGCTGATGATCACGCAGTCGTTCCTGTACAACGCGATCTTCTTCACCTACACGCTGGTGCTGTCGAAGTTCTATGACGTCGACGCGGAGAAGACCCCGATCTACCTGATCGCCTTCGCCCTCGGCAACCTGGCCGGCCCGCTGCTGCTCGGGCACCTCTTCGACACCATCGGCCGGCGAAAGATGATCACCGGTACCTACATCCTGTCCGGCATCCTCCTGGCGATCTCGGCCTGGATGTTCGACGCGGGGCTGCTCAACGCGTTCACCCAGACCCTCGCCTGGTGCGTCATCTTCTTCTTCGCCTCGGCGGGCGCCAGCTCCGCGTACCTCACCGTCAGTGAGATCTTCCCGCTCGAGGTCCGGGCCCAGGCGATCGCGGTCTTCTTCGCCATCGCCCAGTGCTTCGGCGCGATCGGCCCGATCTTCTACGGCTGGCTGATCGGCGAGGGCGAGGACCCCGGCAAGCTCTTCATCGGCTACCTGATCGGCGCCGCGGTCATGATCATCGGTGGCGTCGTTGAATGGCTCCTCGGCGTGGACGCCGAGGGCAAGTCGCTGGAGGACGTGGCGGTGCCGCTGTCCGCGATCTCCCGCTGACCGTTTTCGGATCCCGCTCATGGTACCGTCTAGTACCATGAGCGGGACGGCGCTGCGGTGGGCGACCAAGCACGGGTTCGCGCGGATGGGGATCAGCGCCGCCGCCCGCAAGGGCGACATCCAGGCGCGGTACTTCGTCGACCCCGCCGTCCGCGAGGACCCGTATCCCTTCTACGACCGCATCCGTGAGCAGGCACCCCTGGTGCGCGGCAGCCTCATGTGGGCCACCGCCCGGCACGACGTCGCCTCCGCCGTCCTGCGCAGCGACGCGTTCGGCGTCGGCTTCAGCGACCGGCGGCTGCCCGCACCCGTCGCGCTGCTGTGGCGGCTCGGCCGGCGCACCACCCCGATCGGCCCGGTCGACCCGCCGTCGATGCTCGTCACCGACCCGCCGGACCACACCCGGTATCGGCGCCTCGTGTCGAAGGTGTTCACCGCCAGGGCCATCGAGGCGCTGCGACCCAAGATCGAGCAGACCGCCGCCGAGCTGCTCGACGGGCTGGGACCGCGCTTCGACCTCGTCGAGCAGTACGCGGCGCTGCTGCCCGTCACCGTCATCGCCGACATCCTCGGCGTGCCGCTCGACATGCGCCGGCAGTTCCTCGCGTGGGGCACCGCCGCCGCTCCGACGCTCGACCTGGGGCTGACCTTCCGGCAGTACCGGCGGACCGAGATCGGCATCCGGCGCAGCAACGCGTGGATGCGCGGCCACTTCGAACGCCTCCGCAGGCAGCCCGGCGACGACCTGCTCAGCCGGCTCGTGCACCTGGACGGCGAGCAGCTCACCGACGACGAGCTCCTCGCCACCGCCGGCCTGCTCCTCGCCGCCGGCTTCGAGACCACCGTCAACCTCCTCGGCACCGGCGCGGCGCTGCTGATGGCGCACCCCGCGCAGCTCGCGGCGCTGCGGTCCGCGCCGGACCTGTGGCGGGGCGCGGTCGAGGAGATGCTGCGGCACGACTCGCCGGTGCAGAGCACGGCACGGGTCTGCCAGCGCCCGGTCATGATCGCCGGCGTCGACCTGCGGCCGGGGCACGTGGTGGTGCCGATGCTGGGCGGGGCGAACCGTGACCCGGCGGTGTTCACCGACCCCGCCGCCTTCGACGTCACCCGGGCCAACGCCCGGGACCACCTGTCGTTCTCCGGCGGCGTGCACTACTGCCTCGGCGCCTCGCTGGCCAGGCTGGAGGGTGAGGTCGGGCTGCGGACGCTGTTCGACCGGCACCCGGACCTGGCCGTCGCCGGCGCGCCACGCCGCCGGCGGACCCGGGTGCTGCGCGGCTACGCGTCGCTGCCGGTGACCGTCTGATCCGGTTGTTTGCCCCCGCCCCCGGATGCGGCATGCTGTTGCCGTGGGCTTCGAACTCGGCACCGACGGCCCCAAGGTCATCGTCGTCGGTGTCGACGGATCCGACCCGTCGCTGCGGGCCGGCGCGTATGCCGCAGGCCTCGCCCGCCGCCAGGGCGCCCGCCTCGTCGTCGTCTACGTCGCCGGCGCCCCCACCGCGAGCCTCTTCGTCGCCGGCGCGGCGGCGGCCGTCGAACAGGCCATCACCGAGGCCACCGAGGACATGCGCCGCCAGGTCGAGGCCGGCTCGCGGCACGCCGGCATCCGCGCCGAGTTCGTCGCCGCCCGCGGCGACCCCTACTCCGAGATCATCCGCGTGGCCACGGAGCTGCGCGCCGACGCGGTGGTCGTCGGCGCCTCCTCCCGCCTCGGTCACCGCTTCGTCGGGTCCCTCGCGGTCCGCCTGGTGAAGGCCGGCAAGTGGCCCGTCACCGTCGTCCCCTGACATTGCTCAGGGTGAGAGCCTGCCGTCACAGGGTGATGGCGCTCGATGTGGCCCGCCAGGGGATACTACGATGGGTGAGGGACCGGATAGATCATTTGCATGGCTCGGCTAAGGTTGCTCAGGAAGCGGAGCGCAGCCACCGGCCGGGATGGCGTCAGCCGGTGCGCAGCGTCAGCTCGGTGATCTCACTCGGGGCGAAGATCCGGAACGGCGGGCCCCAGAAGCCGGTGCCGCGGCTCGTGTAGAGCTGGGTGCGGGCGCCGTGCCGGGTCAGGCCCTGGACCACGGGCTGGTCGAGGCGGACCAGGTAGTGGAAGGGCCACATCTGGCCGCCGTGGGTGTGGCCGGACAGCTGCAGGTCGATGCCGTGCGTGACGGCGTCGTCGACCTGCTTCGGCTGGTGGGCGAGCAGCAGCACGGGCAGGTCGGGGTCGGCGCCGGCCAGTGCGGTGGCGTGGTCGGCGCGGTGGCCCTGCAGGCCGGTGCCCGCGGCGGTCCGGTCGTCGACGCCGGCGACGACGAGGCGGTCGCCGCCGCGCTCCACGACCAGGTGGCGGTTGTGCAGCGCCTCCCAGCCGAGGTCGCCCATCCGCTGCAGCCAGCCCTCGGCCTCGCCGTAGTACTCGTGGTTGCCGGTGACGTACACGCGGGCGTAGCGGGCCCGCACGTCGCCGAGCGGGGCGGACTGGGCGGTGCGCTGGGCGACGGTGCCGTCGGCGATGTCGCCGGTGTGCGCGACGATGTCGGCGTCGAGGGTGTTGACGACCTCGGTGACGCCCTTCGACCAGCGGGCCCTGTCGATCGGGCCGTAGTGGGTGTCGGTGAGCAGGACGACCTTCAGCCCGTCGAGGCCGGCGCCGAGCCGGGGGATCTTGACCTCGACGCGGCGGACCCGCGGGATCCGCATCGCCTCGGCGAAGCCCCACAGCAGCAGGCCGGTCGCCAGGACGAAGGTGAACGCGGCGACGATCCTGGAGCGCAGCGGGTCGGCGACGCCGCCGGCGATCAGGCCGAGGCGCAGCACGTCGCCGGCGACCGCCCACACGAACAGCTGCCACACGACGCCGAGCGTGGTGTCGGCGATCCGGGACGGCCCGTCCAGGTGCCGGCGGCCGTGGCCGAGCATCATCAGCACCGGGAACGCGACGGCGGCTCCGGCGAAGACGACCGTCCCGCCGATCTGGACGCCCACGGGCCACGCGTTGCCCGACAGCACCAGTGACCACCACGGCACACCGAAGAGCAGGGCGAGCACGGTGGTGAGTGTCAACGCGAACACGACGGGGCGCAGCAGCGACCGGCGCCGCTCGACAGGGACCGCTTCAGTGGTAGCCACACTTCAGCATGGCACGCAGTGCCAGCGGTCGGCGAAGCTGAACCTGTGATGCTCCTCAGCCGCAGGGTCAGTGATACTTGCGGGCTGAATTGTCCCGGTTCGCCGCGCCCGGCGTGTCCCCCCAGTGGCGGCGCAGCAGCTCCATCTCGTGCCGGCGCTGCTCTGTGACGTCGCGCATGGTGATGACCATGCCGCGGACCAGGCGGTCGTCGCGCAGGTCCCGGAAGTGGACCTCGACCAGGACCCGGGTGCCGTCGGGGCGGCGCAGGCTCCACGTGTCGCGGGTGCCGTCGCGGTCGCTGGTCAGGGCCAGGCCGAGGGTCGCGTCGACCTGCGCCCGGTCGCCGGGGGAGACGATCTCCCGCAGCGTGGCGAACGGGGTCGGCCAGATGCCGAGCAGGTCGGTCACCGAGGGGCTGGTGTAGCGGATCCGCTCGTCGTCGTCGAGGACGAGCACGACGTCGTTGGTGTGCTCGGCGACGGCGCGCAGGTAGTCGTCGCTGTCCCGGCGGCTGGCCGCCTCGGTGAGCGCGATGCGGGCCAGGGCCAGGGCGGCCTGCCCGGCGAGGACGGTGACGGCGTCCTGGACGGTGCGCAGGTCCCGGCGCTCCGCGGCGATGTACAGCACGGCGGCGTCGAGCGGGCAGACCAGGACGTCGCCGAACTCGCGCAGCCGGTCGTGCCACAGCGGTGGGGTCGCGCTCACCGGCACGATCCGCGGCGCCGACAGCTCGTTGAGCGGCAGGAGGTCGGTGAGGCTCGAGTCGACGACGATGATGTGCGGCGTGTCCGTGGGCAGCAGCTCGCGGACGGCGGTCCGCACCGCGACGGCGACCGCGCCGGCGTCGGTGACGCTGACCAGGACGGTGCCGGCGTGCCGGAGGGTCCGCTCGCGGCGCAGCCCTTCGGCGTGGTGCCGCACGGCGTCGTTGAGCCTGGTGACCAGCAGCGCGAGCGTGATGCCGGACACCGCGGCGATGACGGGACCGTCCTGCACGGGACCGGTCATCGCCTGCACCAGCAGGACCAGCGGCGCGAAGGCGACGGCGGCCAGCAGCCACGGCATGCCGAGCCCGCGGTCCGGCGTGTCCGTGGCCGCCGGGGTGGACGGGGGAGCGGTGAGCCTGGCCATCGACGGCAGCAGCGCCGCCGCGCCCCAGGTCACGTACAGCACGACATAGGCGAAGTCGGCGGGCCCGCCGGGATCCAGCCCGCCGCGGGACTGGGCGATGCCGTACGACACGTCGCCGGCCAGCATGCCGATGGCGCCGGTGGTGAGCAGGATCGCCGACGGGTTGCGCGGCGCGGCCCGCACGAGCCGCACGGTGACGACGAGCACGACGACGTCGCCGAGCGTGAACGCGGCCTGGATCGACCATTCGGTGCCGGTCAGGCCGCCGCCGGCGAGGCGCGGGCTGACGACGAACACCCAGCTGGCGAGCAGCGCTGCGCTGCCGAGCGCGAGCAGGTCGAGCAGGCCGGCCCGGCCGACGAGGGTCGGCGAGGCGCGGGTCAGGCCGATGAGCGCGGTCGCCACGAACGGGAACATCGCCAGGTAGCAGAGGTTGGCCAGGGACGGCGGGTCGGTGCCGGCGCCGGCGACGAGGCCGAACAGGAAGTCGCCGCCCATCATCGCGACCAGCGCGGCAGCCAGCGCCCACCACGGGCCGGAGCGCTGCGGCCGGATCCGCCGGATGCCGACCACGATCGCCGCCGCGCCGCACAGGCCGATCCCGGCCCAGGCGACGGAGTCGAGGTCGGGCGCGATGAACAGCACGCAGCCGAGCGCGGTCATCAGCGCGCCGTACACCGCGGTGATCAGGACCTGCCGTCTGCCCATCGACATCCTTACCGTATGTAGCGTCCTCTATATCACATCGTGGCGGATCAACCTAGATCCCGCAGGTCGGCGAGCAGCTGTGGCGTCACCCATTCGCGCCGGTCGCGGGCCTCTTCGCCGACCATGCCGCGGCTCGGCATCTCGGCCAGCAGCAGGGTCGAGAACTGCAGCCGGTACAGCATGAGCCGCCGCCGCTGCGCGTCGCTGAACGCGTGCGGCCCGCCGTAGTAGCCGCGCAGGACCGGGTGGTCCGGCAGCTCCTCCATCCGGCGGCCGATCGCGGTGGACACGAAGTCGTAGAGCGGGTCGCCCCAGAAGTAGCGCTCGCCGTCGACGAGCCCGGTGAGGCGGCCGCCGTCGCACAGGACGTTGCCGTCCCACAGGTCGAAGTGGACCAACGCAGGCCGGTCGACCTCGGCGAGGGCGCCGGTGTGCCGCTCGATCGTCGCGAGGAACTCCTCGTCCGTCAGCGGCAGGTGTACCGCCCAGTCACGGGCGTCGGCCAGCAGGGCGGCGGTCATGGCCGTGAACGCGGCCGGCCAGGACGGTCCGGACGCGCGCCCGTCGCCGTCGTAGCCGAAGCGCTCGCCGGTGACGCCGTGCAGGTGCCGCAGCGCCACGCCGAGCTGCTCGCGCACCGCCTCGCCGGCCGCCTCGTCGCCGAGCTCGGTGAGCGGCCGGCCGGGCAGCAGCCCGACGACCACGACGTCGTCGTCCTCGAACAGCACCGGCGGGACCGGCACGTGGCCGGTCGCGGCGCCGACCGTGCGGTAGTAGCGTGCCTCGGCCGCGATGACGCCGCGCTCGTACCGCAGCAGCGGCACCCCGGCGGGCGGCCCGACCTTCACGGCCACGTCGCGCCCGTCGGCGAGCGTCGCCCGCCAGACCGCGGCGAACGTCCCGCCGGACAGCGGTCCACAGTGGACGGTCCGCAGGCCGAACCGCTCGAGCAGCAGCGCGGCCATGTCCTGCTCGGTGTACAGGCGCTGGGTGGGACTGACGGCGTTCGGCACACCGACACTCTAGGTGAGCCGCGGCCTCCCCCGCGCACCCTCGATCAACATAGGCGTTGATCATTGCATCTGTTAAATCCTGTATTGACAGACATTGGGGGTAGTGCAGACGACCTTGCAGGCCATAGCGTGCACGAAACGCCTGACTCAATGGGGAGGCCAAGTGAGGAAAAGGCTAGCGAGTGTCGCCGTCGCCGGATTGGTGGGTGCGGCGCTCGTGGCTCTGCCGCAGAGTCCCGCCGCGGCGGCGCCGTCCAAGGAGCTGAGCGACGGCATCAAACGCCAGCTCGCCGCCGGCGTCCAGGTCGTGCCGAAGCAGCAGTCGACGCTGAAGGCACCGCAGAACGCCGTCAACCCCTACACCGCCCTGCTGCCGGACATCAGCAAGGTCGACAAGTACTACTGGTCCGAGGTGGCCAAGCAGCAGGCCGCCGCGCGCGCCAACCTCAAGAAGAACTCCCTCGCCGCCGCCGCGACCACCCCGCTGATCCACGACGAGGCCGAGCCCCGCGGCACGTTCGGCTCCAACGACAGCCACGCCACCGCCGAGCTGATCAAGGGCTTCGGCACCGGCAAGAAGGTCAACAACCGGGCGCGGGTGCTCGGGCAGCTGTCGCCGGAGACGGTCGGCCTGTCCACGGTCTCCGCCCCGGCCGAGGACAACGGCGCCATCCCGATCGCCTCCGACGTGCTGCTCGGCGCGGGCCGCAAGGGCGTGGCGACCAGCGGCGACATCGGTGACGGCCCGCACGGCAGCGCCGGCGACGACACCGGCGACTTCGACTTCATCAAGGTCACCGCGACGGCCGGGCAGCAGCTGCTGGCGGGCACGGACACGCCCAGCGGGCCGCTCGACACGGTCATCGGCCTGTACGACGCCGCCGGGGTGCTGGTCGGCACCGACGACGACGGCGGGCCGGGGCTGGACAGCCTGCTGGACTTCACGTTCACCACGTCCGGCACCTACTACCTGATGGTCGCCGGCTTCGGCACCGGCACGGTGTTCCCCGCCGACCCGTTCGACTCCGGCAGCGGGCTCGGGTCGGGCAGTGAGGGCCCGTACCTGCTCAACGCCACGCTCGCCTTCCCCGACCGGGACCTCTACGCCGTCGACCTGGCCGCCGGTGACGTCCTCGGCGCGTCGGTGACCGGGGTCGGCACGCGGCTCACCGTCCGCGACCCGTCCGGGCGCATCGTGTTCGGCTCCGAGCAGGACGCCAGCTTCATCTACGCGCCGAGCTCGCCGCTGCCCGGCGGCGGCAACGCCGTCGTGTCGCAGGTCGCCGCGACCACCGGCCGGTTCACCCTCGAGGTCGGCGGCTCCGCCGGTCTGTACGACATCACCGTCGAGGCCTACCGTCCCGGCCCCGAGGCGCAGGACAACGGCACCGTCCAGACGCTGTACCTGGACTTCGACGGCGCCCGGATCAACACCGCCATCTTCGGCGGCCCCGGGGTGCGCACCCTGTCGCCGCTCGCCGGGTTCCTCGGCAAGTGGGGCCTCACCGCCGCCGACGAGAACAAGGTGATCAACGAGGTCATCGCGTCGGTGAAGGAGAGCATCGTCACCGACATGAAGGACCGCGGCACCGACCCGCGCTTCGGGCTGAAGATCCTCAACAGCCGCGACGACCCGGACCCGTTCGGCCAGCCGAACGTGCACCGCATCGTCGTCGGCGGCACGATCGCGGAGTCGGGCATCGACACGATCGGCATCGCCCAGTTCATCGACCCGGGCAACTACGCGAACGAGGACAGCGCCATCGTCCTGCTCGACGTGCTCAGCAACCCGAGCGGGGCGGCGTCGCTCAACACGTACATCACCCCGGCCAGCAACAAGATCAAGTTCATCGGCCGGGCGCTGGGCAACGTCGTCACCCACGAGGCGGGCCACCTCTACGGCAACTTCCACACCGACCCGCTGAACAGCACCCCCAGCCTGATGGACGCCGGCGGCGCGTTCCCCGGCCTCTTCGGGGTCGGCCCGGACAACGTCGGCGGCACCGCGGACGACGTCGACTACGACTTCGGCGACGACGAGTTCTTCCCCGACGAGGGTCTCGTCGGCATCGAGGACACGCTGAACACCGCGGCCTGGGGCCTCACCAAGGGCAAGGCCAAGTGAGGCGTTAGGTAGCTCACCAACCGGAAGATCCGCGTCCACGGTGGGGTTTCCCCCATCGTGGACGCGGACGTTCTGGTGATCGGCGCCGGGCAGGCAGGCCTGTCGGCGGCGTATCACCTGCGCCGGCTCGGCCTCGACCACGTCGTCCTCGACGCGGACGCCACGCCGGGCGGAGCGTGGCAGCACCGGTCGCCGTCGCTCGGGGTGGGGGAGCTGCACCGCATCTTCGACCTGCCGGGCCTGCCGTTCACGCCGCCGGCCACCGGGACGGCCGCGTCGGTGGTCGCGACCTACTTCGCCGCGTACGAGCGGCACTTCGACCTCGACGTGCGCCGCCCCGTGCGGGTGCTGTCCGTCGCGCCCGGCTTCGCCGACGCCGGCTTCGCTGTCGCCACCGACGCCGGCTTCGCTGTCGCCGCCGACGCCGGCTTCGTCGTCGCCACCGACGCTGGGGAGTGGCGTGCGCGGGCGATCGTCAACGCGACCGGCACGTGGACCCGGCCGTACATCCCGTACTACCCGGGCGCCTCGGACTTCGCCGGGCGGCAGCTGCACTACGCGGACTACCGCGGCCCGTCGGAGTTCGCCGGCCTGCGGGTCATCGTCGTCGGCGGCGGCAACTCCGCCGTCCACGTGCTGTCGGAGCTGCCCGGCGTGGCCGCCTCGGTCCGCTGGGTGACCCGCCGCCCGCCGGTCTTCCACGACGGCGAGTTCACCGAGGACCACGGCCGCGCCGTCATCGCCGAGGTCACCTCCCGGGTCACGGCCGGCCTGCCACCGGCGAGCGTCGTGAGCGTGACCGGCCTCGGGTACACCACCCTCGTGCGGGCCGCCCTCGCCAAGGGCGCCCTGGACCGGCACCCCATGTTCGACCGTCTCGTCCCGGCCGGCGTCATGGACGGCGACACGCTCGAACCCGCCGACGTCATCATCTGGGCCACCGGCTTCCGCGCCGCCCTCACCCACCTCGCGCCGCTGCACCTGCGCGAGCCCGACGCCGGCGTCCGCATGGCCGGCACCGCCACCGTCCGCGAGCCGCTCGTCCACCTCATCGGCTACGGGCCGTCCGCCAGCACCGTCGGCGCCAACCGCGCCGGCCGCGACGCGGCCCTCTCCATCGCGCGGTCCCTGTCCCTCGCGGCGTCCCTACCGTAGCTCTCGGGCGGTTCGTGTCTCGGCTCTCGCGCGGTTCGTGTCTTGGCTCTCGCGCGGTCCTGCTTCTTGGTGACGGCGTGGCCGGGGGATCAGGGGCGTGGTGGGGCGATCGAGGAGCGGGAGCGCAGCGGCATGTCGACCAGCCGGACACCACCCGTGCGGTCCGGGTCCAGGAGCAGTTCCACGGCGAGACGGCCGAGCTCGAAGTGCGGCAGCGCGACCGACGTCAGCTGCGGCCGCAGCCACGACGCCAGGTCCGAGTCGTCGAAGGCGACCACCGACAAATCCTCCGGGATGCGCAGCCCGGCGGCGGCGACGGCCTGGTAGGCGCCCATGGCGAGCCGGTCGTTGAGACAGATCAGCGCCGTCGCGCGGGGGCCGGCGGCGAGGAACCCGCGGACTGCCTCATAGGCCGGCTCCGGCCACCACGACGCCTCGACCGTCCCCGCGACCCGGGTCCCGGCGGCCGCGAGGGTCTCGTCGATGCCCTCCCGGCGCAGCCGGGCCGCGTGCACGTGCGCCGCGGACTCACCGACGATGTGGATGCCGTCGCGGTGGCCGGCGGACAGCAGCGCCGTGGCGGCGGACCGGCCCGCGGCGAGCTCGTCGGGGACGACGGCGACCGCCCGCCGCCCGGCGGTGACGCAGTTGACGAGGACCACCGGATGCCCGCGCAGCGCCGCCGGGATGCGGATCTCCCGGGTGTACATCGCGGCGTAGAGAAACCCGTCGACGCCCCGGTCGAGCATGTCCTGCACGAGACGCTTCTCGGTCGCCGGATCGCCCTCGGTCTCACCGATGAAGATCAGATGCTGCCGCGTCAGCGCCGTGGCGGTGCTGCCACGGATGATCTCACCGGCGAACGCGTCCGTCGCGATCGTGTCCGACACCAGCCCGATCGTCTGCGTGACACTGGTCCGCAGGCTCCGCGCCGTCAGGTTGGGCCGGTAGTCGAGCTCCCGCGCGGCGCGCAGGACCCGCTGCTCGGCGTCGGCGGAGATACGCATGTCGCGGCGCCCGGTCAGCACGAACGAGGCGGTCGTGCGCGACACCCCGGCGCGCCTCGCGACATCGAGGAGCGTCACCCGCCCGGCCGCCATGCCACCCCTTCCGAGGAGAGGAAAGCATCAGTTTTACCTATCGCGAGCCACTCCTGACGCACCAGCCCACGCACGGCGCCCGTTCGATGACGCTGAATGCGTTTAGCTGCACGGGCAGGTACCCGGCACCCTCCGACCCGCCCGTGAGACCGGTCACACAACGGCGCGACGGGCCCGAACGACAAGCAGTTGCGCCTGCCGAACGGATGCGGGCTTCCTTGCGGTGGGCACGAATCCACAGCCCCTCTTCCGATGTCCGGACGGTCGACTCATCCGCGACCGGAACCGCCCGTCGGCCGTCGCTGACATCCCGGCCGTGGCATGGCCGCCGGGTTCACCCCGACCATCGCCGGGTCTGCGGTGACCACGACCCGGCGGCCGACCACGGACGGGTGCACTGAGAAGTCATCGGCTTCCGACCGCACGGAACGACCACGCGACAGCCGGTCCGGCAACCGTCACCCGGCCGCCGGCTGGTCCGCCACGATCGCGGCCCGCTATCGGGTCACGGCTATCGGGGCTGTGATCGTCGGTCCGCGCTTCCGGCCTTGCCGCCGCCTTCCGGTGACAGGCACCCTCTCCGGCGGCATCCAGCGGCGCGGTCGGGACCCCGGGCCGCCGTTTGCCGTCCCGCTCAAGTCGGCGGCCTGTCTTCACCGGCCCCGACGGAGGCCAACCTCCCGGCCTGCCCTCTCGATGATGCGTGTGCTCGACCGGCACCTGCCCAACTGCGTTGTCGGGCTGCGCTCATCACGGCGTGCATGTCGTGGTGCATCTGTCGCGGGTGCGTCCGCGGCGCCGATGATGTCGCGGACGTTGGTCGCGCCGTTGCCGTCGCCGTCGCCGCCGTCGCCGTTGCCGTTGCCGCCGCCGTCGCCTCGCCGCCGTCACCGTCGTCGTTGGCGGCATCGGCGAGCGAGGTCACGTGGCGGCCACCGCAGGTCGCGTGGCGGGCCAGGCCGGGTCCGTCCTCACCCATCCGTCGCCCGTCGCCGCCTCCGCCGCCGCCCGTCGCCTCGCCGTCGTTGCCGCCTCCGCCGCCGCCCGTCGCCTCGCCGTCGTTGCCGTTGCCGTCGTTGCCGTTGCCGTCGCCGTCGTTGCCGTGTCGTTGGCGGCATCGGCGAGCGAGGTCACGTGGCGGCCATCGCAGGTCGCGTGGCGGGCCCGGCCGGGTCCGTCCTCACCCAGTGGCCGAGGCCGAGTCCGGCGGTGAAATACGAGGCGAACCCGGGCCTGGCCCGCACCTGGCGCCGGCGTGTGGTCGGGTTCCGTCGTCCACTCGTCGCTGCGGGGGCCGGCCGGGCTCCTCACCGGACGGGGTGTCCCCGCGGGCACGGTCGCGGGGAGCATGTGGGGCGCGGGCGGGGGAGGACCTCAGATGGCCGTGTTGCCGTTGTTCTTGAGGGAGCGGGTGACCATCTTCGGCAGCCTGATGTAGCACCGGGCGTTGTGGTTGCCGGCCTTCCACTCGGGTTCGCCGACGGCGAGCGGCCAGAAGCCGTACGCCACCTTGGCTCTGGCCAGGACGCTGTCCGTGGAGCCGGTGTACGAGCGGATCTTGTTCAGGCAGCTCGTGCTCCACGCGGCCGTGCGGGTCTTCACGTCGGTCGGGAAGACGGCGCTCGCGGAGGGCACGTTGCCGACGAACTCGACGTCGTGCGGTGCGGTGCAGGCCTTCGGGTCCACGTCGGTCCAGCTCGCGCCGGACTCGATCCTGGTCCCGCAGCCGAGGAGCATGTCGCCGCCGGGCTGCAGGGCGTCCTTCATCGTCTCGGTGCGCGGGTCGAGGAGCCCGCGCTCCGATCGCAGCGCGGCGACGTCGCAGCGGAAGAACCGCGCGCCGCCCTTCCACTGGCGGCTGGTCGGTGCGTAGACCAGCATCCGCAGCCGGCCGACCTGCCAGGACCCGCCGAGGAACTTGGTGAGCTCCGCGTCGCACTCCGCATAGGTGTCGGCCAGGTCGGCCAGGTCCGGCGCCTGGTCGGCGTCGGCGAGCGGGCCCGTGAAGTGCCCGACGTGCACCGTCTCGACGACGTGGCTGAGCTCGCACGGCGTCTGCGTCACGGACAGCGACGTGGCGATGAGGGTGACCACGTTGCCGGCCTGGGTCGTCCAGCAGTCGCCGGCCCGCGGCTCGGCGACCTTGGCCTCGCTCATCATCGCCCACTCGTCGACGAGGTCCCTGTCGACGCCGGCGGGCACCTTCACGCAGCCGGTCGCCGTGGCGAGCACCAGCGCCAGCACGGCCACCATCCGAAAACGCACCACGTCCCTGCCTCCCCGCGACCGCGCGCGGACGCAGCATGCCAGCAGTTGATCATCGTGGCAAGGGCCGTGATCAGACCGCCTTGCTGCCGTTGCCCTTCAGTGACCGGCTGATCTTCTTCGGCAGCATCACGAAGCAGTGGGCGTTGTGGTTGCCGGCATTCCACTCCTCGGCGCTGGACGCGACCCGGGGATACCAGTACTGCGCCTTGGCGCTCGCGAGCGCGTTGATGCCGCCGCCGGTGAAGGATCGGATCTTGTCGACGCACGCGGTGTCGAAGGCGGCCTTCGCGGCGGTCTTGTCCGCCGGCCAGGTGCCGGACTTCGAGGTGATGAGGCCCATGAACTCCGCGTCGTGCGGCGCGGTGCAGGCCGCCGGCGTCATCTCGGTCCACTTGTCGATGCCGCCGTCCATGACCGCGCACCCGTGCAACCGGTCGCCGCCGGCCTGCAGGCTGCCCTGCAGCGACGCCGTGCGGTCCTCGATGGCGCCCGAAATGCCCGTGAGCGAGGCGACGTCGCACCGGTAGAACCTCGCGCCGCCGCGCCACTGGGTCGCCGTCGGCGGATACACGAGCATCCGCGCCCGGCCGAGCTGCCAGGACCCGCCGAGGAACTTCGTGACCTCGGCGTCGCAGGCGGCATAGACGTCGGCCATCTTGCCGAGCATCGGCGGCAGGTCGCCGTCGGCCGCGGCGCCGGTGAAGTGCCCGACGAGCACGGTCTCGATGCTGTGCCGGTCGGTGCACGCCACCGCCGTCGTGGCGATGGGCACCATCACGATCTTCTCGACGTCACCTGCCGAGCTGGTCCAGCAGTCGCCGGCCTTGGGCTCGGGCACCTTGGCCTCGGCCATCATGGCCCAGCCGTTGACGAGGTCCTTGTCGACCCCCGAGGGCACGCTCTTCGTGCACCCCACCGCCGTCACCAGCGTCAACGCCAGGACAGCCACCATCCGGAACCGCATCACGTTTTGCCTCCCCCGCGAACGTGCGCGAGGGCAGTCTGTCAGCAGCCGATCGGCCGCACAAATCGGTTCGGCCGTCATACACCCGTGGTCGCGGGCAGCTTACCGGCGGTGACGGCGGCGACGAGCGCGGCGTGGTCGGCCTCGGTCTGGTCGGCGTACGCGGCGGCGAACGTCGCGAACCCCTGGTCGAACTCCTCGCCGTCGGCGGTGTCCGGGGCGCCGCAGTACCCCGACAGCGTGCGCGGGTCGATCGACTGGGCGTGCGCCCGGGCGAGGACGACGCCGCACACGCGGGCGTAGTCGTCGAGCTGCCCGGCGCGCAGCGTCGTCGGGTCGATGGAGCCCTTCATGTCGCGGAACTGCCGGACCAGGTACGGCGCCCCGCCGATGCTGGTCCAGCCGAGCAGGACGTCGCTGACGGTCTGCATCCACCGCTGACCGCGCACGACCCGCTCGCCCTCGTGCCGGTCCGGCACCGGCGGCAGGTACGGCGCGAGCGACGACGGGCGGGCCTGCTTGACCTGCAGGACGAGCGCCTCGTCGCCGTTGCCGTGCAGGAGCACGACGTAGGAGCGGTAGCCGACGCTGCCGAGCCCGACGATGCGGTGGGCGACGTCGACGACGGCGTACCGGCCGAACAGCGTGCGGATCTCCTCCTCGAGGGTGGCGGCGTAGCCGTCGAGGGACTCGATGACCGGGAACGCCTCCGCCGACTCCAGCGGCGTCAGGATCGGCGGCGCCGGCGTGAAGCGCCACGCGTCGTGCTCGATCCGGGAGGTGAACTTCTGCGCCACCCGGCGGCTGGTGTTCTTCTTCGCCTTCTTGCGGACCCGGTCGAACGTCTCGACGAGGTCGTCGATGCCGAAGTGCTCCAGGGTCGAGTGGTCGGTGGTCAGGTAGTACGCGTCCAGCAGGGACATGTCGGCGAGCTCGGCGAGGGCCGTGCGGTAGCCGGTGGCGCAGTCGCGGGCGGAGTCGCGGCACTCGTCCTCGGGCAGCCCCGCCTCGCGGCCGGCGCTGACGATGCTGGCCGTGAGCCGCTTGAGGTCCCAGTCCCACGGCCCGATCACGGTCTCGTCGAAGTCGTTGACGTCCATGACGATCCGCCGCTCGGGCGAGGCGAAGAAGCCGAAGTTGGCCGCGTGGGCGTCACCGCAGATGTACCCGGTGAGCCCGGTCCCCGCACCGCCGGCGGCGAGGTCGCCGGCCATGACCGCCGCGGATCCGCGCAGGAACGCGAACGGTGAGCTGATCATCCGGCCGATGCGGATCGGCACCAGGTCCTGGACGCGGTCGCCGTTGGAGGCGGCGATCACGGCGACCGGGTCGCGGCCGGCGGCGGTCCGCGGCTCGGTCAGCGACTTGACGGGGGTGCTGGCGCGACGCTGGACGCCTTCGGCGCGCAGTGCTTCGGGGGCCGCCCATCCGGTGGAGCCGATCATGCTCATACGGTAACGGCCGGGGACCCCCGCGACGCTGTCGGATTTCAGGCCATGGTTCCTGCTCAGGCGGGCGGCGCGGAGTCCTCCAGCAGGTGCTCCTCCAGCGCCGCCAGGCTCGACTCCGGCAGCCCCGAGTCGAGCAGGTAGCCGCGGACCGAGCCGTGCCGGGCGTGCAGGTCGCCGAGGAAGAGCAGCATCGCCTCGGCGGGCGCGGCGAGGTAGCGCTCCGGCATGTTCGCGATCTCCGGGTTGATCCGGCGCAGGTACGCCATCGCGGGGCCGGTCGCACCGGCGGTCAGCGCGTAGTCCTCGGCGATGACGTCCTCCGCGACGCCGAGCGCGCCGAGGGTCAGCGCGGTCACGACCCCGGTGCGGTCCTTGCCGGCGGTGCAGTGCACGACGACGGGCGCGTTGTCGGCCTCGGCGATGACCGTCAGGGCGGCGACCATCGCGGCGGCGCCGCCGGAGGCGATGTCGAGATACCGGTTCGCCAGCCAGCGGGCGTCGCTGGGCTCGTCGTGGTCGGTCGCGTCCTCCCACTCGGCGTGCTCCGGGTGCAGGTGGTGGTAGGTGAGGCCGGGGAACGCCGGCACCCGCCCGTCGCGGGCGATCTCCCGGGGGCGGCGCAGGTCGATGACGGTCCGCACGCCGAGCGCGGTGAACGACGCGGCGTCGGCCGGGTCGATCCTGGCCAGCGAGTCGGAGCGGAACAGCCGCCGCCAGCGGACCGTGCGCCCACCGGCGCCGCAGTATCCGCCGAGATCGCGGAAGTTGAACAGGTTGGGGTGGTCGTAGCTGCGCACGCTGCGACCCTATCGGGTGGACCGGTAGGCTCCCGTTACGTGGACCCAGCCCGGCCGAAGCCCAGGTCCAGGCCCAGGACACTCGTCGCCGAGCCGCTCGGCGCCCTGCTGGCGAGCGTGCCGAAGAGCCGTCCGAGCTGGCTGACCGTTCTCAAGACCACCGTCGCGGCGACCACGGCCTGGGTCCTGGCCCGCCAGCTCGGGGACAACGTCGCGGTGCTCTTCGCGCCGATCGTGGCCATCCTGACGCTGCAGGCCAGTGTGTACGGCTCGATCGCCACCGGCCTGCAGCTGCTCTTCGCCAACCTGGTCGGCACGGCCGTCGCCATCGGCTGGGTGCAGCTGCTCGGGCTGACCTGGTGGTCCCTGGCCCTCGCCGCGTTCGGTGCGCTCGCCCTCGCGCGGCAGGTCACGAACACGCCGCTGGCCCGCAACCAGCTCACCATCGCGGTCCTGGCGGTGATCGTGCTGGCGCCGGTCGCCAGAGGGTACGGCCAGTGGCGCTTCATCGACGTCGCCATCGGCAGCGTCGTCGGCCTCGCGGTCGCCGTGATCGTGCCCGAGCGCCCGCGGCTGCGGCAGGCCCGCGAGGCGCTCGGCTACTGGGCGGCGACCTGCGTGACGGTCCTGGCCGACATCGCCGCCGAGCTCGACCGCCGCGACGGCGGACCGGCCCTGCCGCCGGCGGAGCGGCACCACTGGATCGAGACGTCCCGGAGCCTGGCCGACCTCAGCACCGAGGCCGCCGCGGAGGTCGCCGGCGTCGAGGAGACCGCCCGGCTCAACGTCGCCGCGGTCCGGCTCCGGCAGCGGGTCGTCGAGCTGCGCGAGGAGCAGCTGTTCCTGGTCCGGATCACCCTGCAGGTGCGGGCCGTGTCCCTGGCCGTCGACCGGCTCTACGACCGGGCCGGGCAGCCGCCCGCCCTGGACCGGGAGCTGCTCGCCGGGCTGCTGCGCTCCCTCGCCGCGCTGCTCAGGGACCGCCTCGACGGCATGGACACCGGGGACCAGCCGCTGCGGGCGGCGCTGATCGGGGCGGTCGAGCGGACCCACACGGTCTTCCCGAGCGCCGTCGCCGTCCTCGACTCGGTCAGCCTGCTCGGCCGCCTCGACCAGCTGCGGCAGGACATCGTCGGGGAGGACGCGACCGCCCTGATCGATCCGGACACCCTGCCGCGATCGTGACTCCCCGCGCCGCGCCGGGCATGATAGGGCAGGCTTACCTGGGTTAATCGGTTTCGGAGGACGTGGACGGTGCGCAACGGGGACGAGTCACTCGCCGACCTGCTCGGTGGGCGGCGGGCCGCGCTGGACAGCGCCGTGCCGGTCGCCGGGTTCGTGGCGGGCTGGCTCGCCGGCGGCCGGTCGATCGCCCTCGGCGCCGGGATCGCGGTCCTCGGCGGCGCGGCCGTCGCCGTCTGGCGGCTGAAGCAGGGCCGGGCCCCGGCCGCGACCGTCGTCAGCCTCCTGCTGGTCTGCCTCGGCGCGATCGTCGCCCTGCGCACCGGCCGCGCCGAGGATTTCTTCCTGGTCAGGCTGCTGACGAACGCGGCGAGCGCGCTGGCCTGGGCCGGCAGCGTCCTCGTGCGGTGGCCGTTCCTCGGGCTGATCGCCGGCACCGTCCTGGGACAGAAGACGCGGTGGCGGCGCGATCCCGCGCTGCTGCGGGCGTATCAGGCGGCGAGCTGGGTGTGGGTGTGCCAGTACCTCGCCAGGCTGGTCATCTTCGTGCCGCTGTGGTGGGCGGGGCAGGTCGTGTGGCTCGCCACGGCCCAGGTGGTGCTGACCTGGCCGCTCGTCGCGGCGTGCCTGGCGGCGAGCTGGTGGGTGTTCCGCCGGGCCCTGCCGCCGGAGCACCCCGGCATCCGCCACCCGCGGCCCGCCCCGGCCGCCACCGACGCGGACGTCGCCGGACCGTGACGGGCCTGTCCGTGGTGCCCGTCGCGGTGCCGCGTCGTAGTGTCGGGTGGTGAAGGCCCGCCCAGGAACCGGTCAGGTCGCCTTGAGGGCGATGACTGCCTCGTCGACGGTGTCGGTCAGGGTGAAGACCCGGTCGAGCGCCGTCAGGTCGAAGATGCGCCGGATGCGGGCATGCGGACAGACCACCGCGAACCCACCCGACTCGGTGTCCCGCAAGCGCTTGTGCACCGACACCAGGACCCGCAATGCTGTGGAGTCGATGAACTCCACCTCTGACAGGTCCAGCACCAGCAGGGTCGCGCCTTCGTCCAGGCAGCGGTGGACCCACGTGTGCAGCGCCGGTGACGTCGCGACGTCGAGGGCGCCCGTGGGCGTCACCACGGCGCAGCCGTCGACCGTCGCGGTCGCGAAGGCGTCGGTCATGTCCGCTCCCGCGGTGCTGGTCGGTGCGTCAAGAGGGGTCCCCTTCGGTGCGCGGATGGTGCTCGTCCCTGAAGGGGCGGCCGGCACCCGCGATGCGTTACACCCCGGCGGCGACACCGGTGCGTGACATCGACCTCGCCGCCCCGTTACGGGCCGCGGCCGAAGGTGACGAGACCGGGTTCGCCGTGCTGTGGCGCGCCTTGCAGCCGGCCGTTCTACGGTACCTGCACGCCGTGTGCGGCGACGCGGCGGAGGACGTCGCGTCGGAGACGTGGCTGCAGGTCGTCAGGGACCTGCCGCGCTTCGCCGGCGACCCGACCGCGTTCCGGGTGTGGCTCTTCCGCATCGCCCGGCACCGGGCCATCGACGACGGCCGCCGGGTGTGGCGCCGCCGCGAGGAGAGCCGCGACCACGTCGAGGCCGGCCGGCCCGCGCCGGACGCCGCCGCCGAGGTCATCGAGCACGCCGGCACCGAATGGGCGCTGCGGCTCATCGGGGAGCTGCCGCAGGACCAGGCCGAGGCGGTCCTGCTCAGGGTCGTGGCGGGGCTCGACGTCGCGGGCACCGCCGAGGTCCTCGGCAAGCGTCCCGGCGCCGTCCGCGTCGCCGCGATGCGGGGCCTGCGCCGGCTGGCCGCGCACCCGCAGGTCCGCTCCCGCCGCGCGGCCACCGGCCCGTCCGCCGACACCGCCACCGACCTGCCGCACGCACATCTGGAAGGTGCCTGATGGCCTGGTGGCGGCGCCGGGACCTGGCGAAGTCGGAAGCGCACCGGTTGCTGGACGGCGGGTCCGGTGACTCGCCGGTGGCCGGGCTGCTCCGTGCCGCCGCCGGCCCGGCCCGCCCCGGCGAACTGGCGGGGGAGCGCGACGCGGTGGCCGCCTTCCGCCAGGAACGGTCGGCCCGCCAGGAGGACAGCGCCTTCGCCGCGACGGCGACCCCGGCAACGGCAGGGACCGGGGACGGTCCCGCGCCGCGGCGGGGGAAGCGGTCCGGGCGGCGGGTCGTGGTCGCCGCCACGGCCGTCACCGCCGTGTTCCTCGCCGGGACCGGGGTCGCCGCCGGCGCCGGACGGCTGCCCGCGCCCCTGCAACGCGCCGCGCACGACTGGATCGAGCAGGTCCCGGAGCCGGCGGGCCCTGAGCCCAGACCTGCGCGGACCGTGCGCGCCCAGACGCCGGCCCCGTCCGCGACGCACCGGCCGTCGGTGGCGCACACCGGTACACCCGCCGCGGACGTCAAAAAGTTGTGCAAGGAGTGGCAGAAGGTCCGCGACGACCCGGCCCGCAAACCGATGGACCCCGCCGACCTGCAGGCCCTCACCGCCGCCGCCGGCGGCGGCGCGGACCGCATCGAGAGCTTCTGCGGCCTGTCCCCGGCCACGCCCTCGGCCAGCCGGTCCGAGCAGCCGGTCCCGCCGGGGCAGCAGTCCGGCGGGCCGCCGGGCAACAACAGGTCGAAAAAACCGAACGGCCACTGAACGCGTGACGTGATCGCCCGCCCGGCGTTGAGCACCACGACGACGACGGATGACCGCGCGACGGGATGGACGCCATGGACGGGACCACCGAACAGCTCAGCATGACCGCCGCCGAGCTGTCGTTCCTGCTCGCGAGCGGGGGCCAGGCCGGGGAGGCGCCCAGGCTGCTCGGCCTGGTCGACGCCGACCGGGCCGACGCGGTCCTCAGCGCCGGCCTCGGGTCGCTGCTGCTGCGCCACCTCGCCGCGCCCGTCGACGGGCAGAAGCTGGAGCTGGCGCCGGCCGTCGCCGCGGTCGCCGCCGGGCTGCACCGCCCCCGCGCGTTCGTGCAGGTCGGGCTGACCGCCGAGGACCACGCCGACGGTGCGCTGCTGTTCGAGGCGGAGATGACCCGCTTCCTGGTCGCGGCCCGCGCCTACCGCTGCTACGACATCACCCCGATCGGCGCCGACGTCGACGTGCGCGAGCCGCTCCTGGCCATCGCGGACCGCTTCCTGCACCGGCACCGGCCCGCCGTCGCCACGTTCAACACCTCGACCGCCCAGGACGTCGCCCGCGGCTCCGCACCCGCCCGCGCGACCCTCGCGTCGGCGACCGACGGCTCGTGGCGCTTCGTCGGCAGCGACGGCACCGACGAGGCCGCCACCGTGGTGGAGAGCTTCGACGAGGCCGCCACCCTCATGCGCGACGAACTGGCCAGGATGCTGCCGGTCTTCCAGACCCAGTCGTGATCCACCGGCGTTGATCGCGCCGGCCGCGGCGGCTATCGTGCCCGGTCGTGCCCAGGAGAGTCGTGTACTACATCGCCGGTCTGCTGCTGCTCGCCGGTGTGCTGACGTGGCATTCGATGTCCCGCGGCGACGACGGCGGCGCGGGGCTGGGCTGCTACTCGGCGCCGTCGGTGGCCGGCATCGCCGACACCAGCGGGCGCGTGGCCCCGGCCGACTGCGGGCGGCCGCACGACTGGGAGGTCATCTCGCTGCTGCGTTCCGACGGTGCCGAGCGCCGGTGCGAGGAGAAGGCCGACGAGTTCCTCGGCGGCCCCTGGCAGCAGTCCCGGGTCGTGTACGCGTTGCTCGACGCCACCGACCGGATGCGCGGCGGACTGTTCTGCGCCCTCGCCGAGACCACCGGCACCGGGGCGGAGACGACCGGCAGCACCGGCAGCCTGAAGGACGGCCTGCGCGGCGACCGGCGGCTCGCGATCACCTGCCTGGTCGGCGCCGTCGGCGAGGACGAGGACCAGGACCTGCTGTACGGCACCTGCGACGAGTCCCACTCCGGCGAGGTCGTCGGCGCGCTGCCGGCCGGCGCGGACCCGGAGGCGGGCTGCCCCGCGCTGGCCGCCGGGCACCTGTCGCTCACCGAGGACGAGCTGTCGCGGCGCGGTGACCTGCGGGTGCGCTGGCTCGACTGGGACCGGGCGCTGTGCCTGCTGGTCGAGCCCGCCGACCCGGCGGGCCGCCACGACACGCTGCGCGGGAGCGTCAAAGGCCTCGGCACGGCGCCACTGCCGCGCTGACTGCCGCGCTGACTGTCGCGCTGACTGTCGCGCTGACTGTCGCGCTGACTGTCGCGCTGACTGTCGCGCTGACTGTCGCGCTGACTGTCGCGCTGACTGTCGCGCTGACCGGCCGCCCCGTCCGGCCGGTCCGGCGCGGCGGTCAGTCCCAGCCGTACCCGCGGCGCAGCTCGGCGGCGATGCGGTCGAAGCGGTCCCGGTCCAGGATCGCGCCCTCGCGCCGGATGCCGTGCTCCTCCACCGTCAGGACCCGGTCCAGGCGCACCCAGCTGGGGCGCTGGTCGCGGTCCCAGGAGCCGGGGCCGAGGGCGAACCAGTTGCGCTGCCCGTCCCGCTCGCTCTGGCTGGACAGCATCAGCCCCACCAGCTCGGTGCCCTTGCGGCCCACGACCAGGACGGGACGGTCCTTGCCCTGGTTCGGGTCGTCCTCGTACTGCACCCAGGTCCACACGACCTCGCCCGGGTCGGCGGCGCCGTCCAGCTGCGGCGCGTAGTCCAGCAGCTTGTCGCTGACGTGCTTCGGCGGCGGCCCGGGCTTGTGCAGCGTGGCCCTGGGCGCGGCGGGCGCGGACGCCGGGGGAGCGGGCGCGGGGGGCGCGGGCGCGGGCCGGGCGCCGAGCTTGGTTGCTATCCCACGAAGAAGTCGTTTCACGCGGACGACCATAGTCCCGATCATCTGGACGGGCCCGTCGGCGGCACGGGACACTGTGGTTCATGTACGACTTCGATGTCCTCGTGCTCGGATCCGGCCCCGGCGGGCAGAAGGCGGCGATCGCCGCGGCGAAGCTCGACCGCAAGGTCGCCGTCGTCGAGCGGCGCCACATGATCGGCGGTGTCTGCATCAACACGGGCACCATCCCGAGCAAGACCCTGCGCGAGGCGGTGCTCTACCTGACCGGCCTCAGCCAGCGGGAGATGTACGGGCAGAGCTACCGCGTCAAGGACGACATCACCGTCGGCGACCTGGGCGCCCGCACCCAGCACGTGATCGGCCGGGAGATCGAGGTCATCCGCAGCCAGCTCGCCCGCAACCGGGTCAAGCTGCTGCAGGGCACCGGCGTGTTCGTCGACCCGCACACGCTGTCGATCTCCGACGAGCACGGCCACTCGTCCCTCGTCTCCGCCGAGAAGATCATCCTCGCGGCCGGCACCCGCCCCGCCCGCCCGGACAGCGTCGACTTCGACGACACGACGATCATCGACTCCGACGGCATCCTCAACATCGACAAGATCCCCGGGTCGATGGTCGTCGTCGGCGCCGGCGTCATCGGCATCGAGTACGCCTCCATGTTCGCCGCGCTCGGCACCAAGGTCACCGTCGTGGAGCGGCGCGACCGGATGCTCGACTTCTGCGACCTGGAGATCATCGAGGCGCTGAAGTACCACCTGCGTGACCTGTCGGTGTCGTTCCGCTTCCGGGAGTCCGTCGCCGCCGTCGAGCGGCACGGCCGCACCGCCGTCGCGGTCCTCGCCAGCGGCAAGCGGATCGCCGCCGACGCCGTCATGTACTCCGCCGGCCGGCAGGGCGCCGCCGACCAGCTCGGCCTGGAGAAGGCCGGCCTGGAGGCGGACAAGCGCGGCCGGATCACCGTCGACGAGCACTTCCGCACCGAGGTGCCGCACATCTACGCCGTCGGCGACATCATCGGCTTCCCGGCCCTCGCCTCCACGTCGATGGAGCAGGGCCGGCTCGCCGCCCACCACGCGTGCGACGAGCCGGTCCGGGGCATGCAGCTGCTCCAGCCGATCGGCATCTACACCATCCCGGAGATCAGCTTCGTCGGGCGCACCGAGGACGACCTGACCGACAGCAACATCCCGTTCGAGGTCGGCATCTCCCGCTACCGTGAGCTGGCCCGCGGGCAGATCATCGGCGACTCGTACGGGATGCTGAAGATCATCGTGTCGCCGGAGGACCGCAGCATCCTCGGCGTGCACGTCTTCGGCACCGGCGCCACCGAGCTCGTCCACATCGGCCAGACCGTCATGGGCTGCGGCGGGACCGTCGACTACCTCGTCGACGCCGTCTTCAACTACCCGACCCTCGCCGAGTCGTACAAGGTGGCGGCCCTCGACGCGATGAACAAGATGCGTTCGGTGTCCCGGCTGACCGCATGAGCCCCCGTTGAACCCGGTGGCGCCCAGGGCGATGACCGACCGGGACGCCGCCGAGGTCCTGCGCATCTACCAGGCCGGTCTCGACAGCGGCGCGGCGAGCTTCGAGCTCACCGCGCCGCCGTGGCCGGTCTTCACCGCCGCGCGCCTGCCGGGGCACCGCTTCGTCGTGGGGTCCGGCGCGGGGCTGCTCGGCTGGGTCGCCGTCTCACCGGTCTCGCAGCGGCAGGTGTACGAGGGTGTGGTCGAGATCAGCGTCTATGTCGATCCGGCGGCGCAGGGCCGTGGGGTCGGGCGGGCGCTGCTCGGCGCCCTCATCGCCTCGACCGAGGCAGCCGGCGTCTGGACCCTGCAGGCCGGCGTCTTCCCGGAGAACGCGGCCAGCCTCGCCCTGCACGAGCGCTGCGGGTTCCGCCGCGTCGGGGTCCGGGAGCGGATCGGCCGGCGGCACGGCGTCTGGCGCGACGTCGTGCTCCTGGAGCGCCGCAGCGCTACCGTGTGACCTGAGTCATACCGCCCGGGCCCAACCCTGCGCGCCGCCGACCAGGTCTCAGGGTGGGCAGGGAACGCGACACGGGGGTTAGGGCACGGATGCTGCGACACACACGATGGGCGCTGACCGCCGCGCTCCTGATCGGGACCCTGTCCGGATGCACCGGCGACAAGGCCGAGGACCCGTTCACGACGTTCGTCGCGGGCTGGCAGCGCGCCGACCTCGACGGCATCGACCTGCGCAGCCCCTCCGGGCAGACGCTGACCACCGACGCCGCCGAGCGGGTCCTCGCCGACGCCGAGGGCGACCTCGCCGCGAAGCGGCCCGTCCTCACCAGGCGCGGCACGGCGACCGTCCGCAAGAACAACGCCACCACCGAGGTCGGCGTCGACTGGACCCTGCCCGACGGGCGGCACTGGGCGTACGGGACGACCCTCGACGCCCGCAGGATCGACGGCCGGTGGGCGGTCTACCTCGGCGCCGTCACCGTGCACCCCGACCTGCCCGAGGGCCGGCGGCTGACGCTGCGGTCCGCGCCCGCCTCGCGGGGCGTCATCCTCGCCGCCGACGGCACCCCGATCGTGTCGGAGCTGCCGGTCGTGCACATCGGCGTCGAGCCGCGCCGGGTCCGCGACGTCAACGCCCTGGTCCAGCGCCTCGACATCGTCTTCCGGTCCGTGCGGGTCGACGTCGACGTGTCGGCGCTGCCGGGGCGGCTCGCGGCCGCGAAGCCCGACGCGTTCGTCGACCTCGTCACGCTCCGCGAGAGCGACTACCAGGAGATCGAGCGGGACCTCGCCGCCACCGACGGGATCGCGACCAGGACCGGGACGCTGTCGCTGCCGCTGACCCGCACGTTCGGCCGGGCGCTGCTCGGCACGTCCGGGCCCGCGACGAAGGAGCTCATCGACGGCAGCGGCGGCGCGCTCAAGGCCGGCGACGTCACCGGCCTCACCGGCATGCAGCGGCGGTACGACACCGCGCTGCGCGGCACGCCCCGCACCGAGGTCGTCGCCGCGGAGAAGGCCGGCGCGACGAGCGCCGACAAGGTCCTCTACGCCGCGCCCGCCACCGACGGCGCCCGGATCCGCACGACCATCGAGGTGCGGACGCAGAACGCGGCGGAGGCCGCCCTCGCGGCCACCACGAAGCGCTCCGCCCTCGTCGCGATCCGGGTCGGCGACGGCGCCGTCCTCGCCGCCGCCAACGGCCCCGACGCGGCCGGCTACAACCTCGCGTTCCAGGCCGAGGTGGCCGGCCCGCCCCTCGGTGTGGACGGCGCCGCCGCCGGGTTCGGCGCGGCGTGGAAGCTCGGCGCGGACATGTTCACCGGCCGGGTCACCGACGCGGGCGTCGTCGGCTCGCCGCTGGTCTACGCGGGCGCCGCCGCGGCCGCCGCCCGCGGTCACTGGCGGCAGCCGGTCCTGGTCACCGAGCCGTCCCCGGGGCCGCCCGCCGCCGACGGCCCCGCCCTCACCGGCCCCGTCACGGTGCCGGGCATGTCCGTCGGGGTCAGCGGCGACATCGCCTACTGCGTCTACGTCGAGGGGGCCGGCCAGGACGTCACCGGCCCGATCGCCGACAAGTTCCTGAAGGCCCTCCGCGCCTGAACGCGGAGGGGCCGGGTGGTCCAGGTGGTTCAGGTGGTCCAGGTGGTGCCGCGGGTTCAGGAGCAGGTGCTGCCGTTGACCTTGAACGACGCCGGCGCCGCGTTCGTGCCCGAGTAGCTCGCCTGGAAGCCGAAGCTCGCCGTGCCGCCCACGGGGATCGTGCCGTTCCAGCCGCCGTCGCGGACCGAGACCGCCGTGCCGCTCTGCGTCGCGGTGGCGTTCCAGGCGTTGCTGACCCGCTGGTCACCGGCGAACGCGAAGGTGAGCGTCCAGCCGGACACCGCCGCCGGTCCGCGGTTGGTGATCGTCACGGTCGCGGTGAAGCCGTTGTTCCACTGATTGTCGATCTTGTACGCGACACCGCAGCCGACCCCGGCGGGAGCGGACGACGAGGGCGTCTTGGACGGTGTGGGGGACGGCGTGGGGGAGGCCGACGGCGACCTCGAGGGGGTCGCGGACGCGGAGGTCGGCGGCGCCGACGGTACGACACCGTTCAACGCCAGCTGGTAGGCCAGGTCCGGCACGAACTGCCCGGCACCCGCGGCGCACCCGTCGGCCTCGCCGGGCGGCTTCACCCACACGAACGCGTCGACGCTCGCCTCGCCGGTGGCGGTTGTCGGGCCCACGCCCACCCCACGGCCCGCCGGGTCGCACCACTGGCTGCCGTTCGGGCCGCGGCCGTTGCGGCTGGTGTCGACGACCTGGTGCAGGTTCGCGGCGCCGATCGCGCTGATGATGCTCCGGCCGTAGGCGACCTCGTCGGCGGTGGTGCGGAAGTTGGACACGTTGCTGTAGAAGCCGTCGGAGCCGCGCACACCGGCGGCGACGAGCCGGGCCGCCTGGTCGCCGGCCGAGTTCCACGCGGAGTGCCCGGCGTCGAGGTAGACCTTCGCGGACGGGTTCGCCTGCTTGATCACCGTGACCGCGTCGGCCAGGGCGGCGCCCCGGGCGGCGACGCCGGCGCCGTCCAGGCAGGTCTGCAACGCCAGGGAGTCCGGCTCCAGCAGCACCACCGCGGTCCGGTTGCCCAGCCCGGCGGCGAACGCGCGCACCCAGGCGGCGTACTCGGTCAGCGTGGTCGTCCCGCCGGCGGAGGCGCCGCCGCAGTCGCGGTTCGGGATGGCGTACGCGACGAGGACCGGGATCTGCCCGGCGGCGTTCGCGGCGCCGACGTAGCCCTGCACCGCCGACGTGGTCTGCGCGGTGTTCGGGGTGGTGAACCACTTCGCCTGCGGCTGCACGCCGATCCGGTCGCGGATCAGGGTGGCCCGCGAGTCGCCCGGGTTGGCCGCGAGCCAGCGCAGGACCTGCGAGTCGGGGTCGCGGTAGAACGTGCCGGTGATGGTGCCGGCGCTCGCCGAGCCGCCGCCGGCCAGCCACAGCCCGGCGGTGCCGGCGGTGACGGCGGCGAGCGCGGCGACGGCGGTCTGCCACCTTCGCGGGGATCTCAGCACTGGAGGGGTCCTTCCGGTCGCGGGAAGGCCGAAGGTAGGCCGCTGCCGGGGGCCGGTCCACCGGCCGCCGCGACCCGGTGGGTCGACCAGCGTAGATGGCGTGAAAGTTACCTTTTGCCGAATGAGGTGAATGAATCCGGCAGCGGATGCGCACCGTAGACGGCATGATCGCACCGCGTGCCGGGCCGGGTGCGACGAAAACCGCAAAGCTCGCGATTGCCGCGAAGCGCCTGCTCAGCCCCTGATGGCATGTCCCTGCAAGGTATTCCTCATTCGGCAACAAACAATCTACGGTGAGGACAGGCCGATGGCTCCCTTCGCCAAAAAGCCTAAATGGGACGGGCCCCGTGCCGATGGGGCGTTTACGGGTGTCACTGGGTAGCGTCGGGTCGCCACCGTGACGGTCGGGAGGGATGCGTGTCGCCGCGTAGGGTGCTGGCCGGCTACTGCGTGATCATGGCTGCCCTCGTGGTGGCCAACTTCGCGCTGCCCGCGCTGCACCTGGTCCTGTGGTCCGCCATCGGTCTCACCAGCGTCGCGGCGATCCTCACCGGCGTCCACCTCAACCGCCCCCGCCGCCGCGCGCCCTGGTTCCTGCTCGCCGGCGCCGTCGCCTCGTTCATCACCGGCGACCTCATCGCCGACGTCCTCACCCGCGTCCTGGACCGGCAGGGCTTCCCGTCCCTCGCCGACGGCTTCTACCTCGCCGTCTACGTGCTGATCGCCGCCGCGCTGGTGGGGCTGATCCGCATCGGCGTCGCCCGCCGCGACCCGAACGGGCTCTACGACGCCGTCACCGTCACCGCCGGGCTCGGGCTGCTGTCGTACATCTTCCTCATCAGGCCCTACGTCGAGGATCCCGCGCTGTCGGTGCTCGAGAAGAGCATCTCGATCGCCTACCCCCTCGCCGACATCCTCGTCCTCGCCGTCGGCGCCCGGCTCATCACCGCCGTCCGGCGCGGCCCGGCGCTGCTGCTGCTGGCCGCCGGCGGCATCGGCCTGCTCAGCGCCGACGTCGGGTACGGGCTGAAACAGCTCAACGGCGTCTGGGACACCGGCGGCCCGGTCGACCTCGGGTGGGTCGCCTTCTACGTGCTGTGGGGCGTCGCGGCGCTGCACCCCTCGATGCGGGAGCTCACCGAGCCGAAGGTGCACCGCGAGGGCGAGGAGCACTTCGGCCGGCTCCTGCTGCTCGGGCTGTCGCTGTTCATCGCGCCGTGCGTGCTGTACTTCGAGATGCGCGGCGGCCAGGTCCGCGACGCCACCGTCATCGCCGTCTCCTCGGCGCTGCTGTCCGGGATGGTCCTGCTCCGCCTCGCCCGCGCGATCAACGTCCAGCGGCGGGCCGCGCAACGCGAGCGGCGGCTGCGGCGGGCCGGCGCGGCGCTGCTCATGGCGACCGACGAGCCCGGCGTGACCGCGACCGTGCGCACCGCCATCGCCGAGCTGCTGCCGCTCGGCCGGGCGCACCGGGTCGTCCTCGCGCCACTGGGCGGCGCGACCGACCGGGCCGTGTCGATGCCGTACACCCGCAGGCTCGCCCCGGCGCTCGCCGACGAGCTCGGCGACTTCGAGGTCACCCTGTGCTGCCCGCTGGCGCCCGTGGAGGGCCGTGAGTCGGGGCGGGCGCTGTACATCGCCGCCGACGAGGTCACGCTCGTCGGCGTGCAGGAGGCCGCGCAGATCCTCGCCACCCAGGCGGCCCTCGCGCTGGAGCGGATCGCGCTCGGCGAGGAGATCGGCCGGCGCAACAGCGAGGCCTACTTCCGGACCCTCGTGCTCAACACCGCCGACGTCATCCTCATCGTCGGCGACCACGACCAGATCCGCTACGCGAGCCCGTCCGCGCGGGCCCTCTTCGGCAGCGACGAGCTCGAGGGCACCCCGCTGCCGATGGCGTTCGCGAAGGAGAGCCTCGTCGAGGTCGACCGCCGCCTGCACGACCTGCGCACCCGCGGCGTCGACCGGCCCGGCGACGACCTGCACGTGGTCGGTGCCGACGGCCGCCCGGCCCTGGTCGAGGCGACGTTCCGGGACCTGCGCGGCGAGCCGACCGTCGGCGGTGTCGTCGTCACGCTGCGGGACGTCACCGAACGCAGCCGGCTGCAGGCGGAGCTGTACCAGCGGGCCACCTTCGACGCGCTCACCGGCCTGCCGAACCGGGAGGTGTTCCTCGCCCGCGTGCAGGAGGCGGTCAGCTCCGGCGCCGAGAGCGGCGCGACCGTCGGCGTGCTCATCGTGGAGGTCGACGACTTCAAGGTCGTCAACGACACCCTCGGCCACAGCGCCGGCGACGCGCTGCTCGTCGCCGTCGGCAACCGGCTCACCGAGGCGCTGCGCGCCGTCGACGGCTCCTACGGCGCCGCCGGCACCGTCGCCCGGCTCGGCGGCGACGAGTTCGCGGCGCTGGTCCGCCGGGCCGGCAGCGCCGCCGACGTCGAACGCGTCGCCGAGAAGGTCCTCGCGAGCTTCGCGGCCCCGTTCGAGCTGCCGCACGGCGAGGTCACCGCGACCGCCAGCATCGGCGTGTCCACCACCGCCGAGGCCGCCGACGCCCAGGACCTGCTGCGCCACGCCGACCTCGCCGTGTACGTCGCCAAGGACGCCGGCAAGGACCGCTGGCGGCGGTACGAGTCGTCGCTGCACAGTGCCGTCGTCGAGCGGCACAAGCTGCGCGCCGACCTGGACCGGGCCGTCGCCGACGGCGCGTTCCTGCTGCACTTCCAGCCGATCGTGGCGATCGGCGACGGCCGCACCCACGGCTTCGAGGCCCTCGTGCGGTGGAACCATCCGACCCGCGGCATGGTGTCGCCGGCCGAGTTCATCTCCGTCGCCGAGGAGAGCGGCCTGATCGTGCCGCTCGGCGCGTGGGTGCTGCGCAACGCCGTCGAGGCCGCCGCGCAGTGGCGCCTGCTGCACCCCGGCGAGGACGTGTACGTGTCGGTCAACGTCTCCGCCCGCCAGTTCCGCGGCCGCGAGCAGGGCTTCGCCCGCTGGGTGCTGCAGGAGATCGACCGGATGGGTCTGCCGCCGGCGAGCCTGCTGCTGGAGATGACCGAGAGCCTCCTGCTGCACGACGACGGCGACGTCACCACCGAGCTCGCCGCGCTGCGCGACGCCGGCGTCCGCATCGCCATCGACGACTTCGGCACCGGCTTCTCGTCGCTGTCCTATCTGCGGCGGCTCCCGGTCGACGTCCTGAAGCTCGACAAGAGCTTCATCGACACCATCGCCTCGTCCGCCGAGCAGCACGCCGTCGTCGACATGATTGTGCAGCTCGCAGCGATTCTGCAGTTGCAGATTGTAGCTGAAGGTATCGAGACGCCAGCCGAACGTGATCTTCTCGTGACGATGGGTTGTCATCTCGGGCAGGGTTACTTGTTCTCCCGGCCGTTGAGCTACGGTGACGCGAGTCAATGGTTGTTGGAGGAAGCGTCGGGGCTTCAACGGGGAAGTCGGACGGCGGCCTGAACCTCGGCCCTCGGAGGACCTGTGCTCGAACACCTCGCCGCTGCAGTCGACGACGACCCACGGTACAGCGGCATCGCCCACCTGCGCGCCACCACCCGCTTCTACGACGCGGTCGTCGACGAGATCGACGGCCGGCGGATCCGGGTCGGCGATCACTGGCTCACCGACTGGGCGTCGTGCAACTACCTCGGCTTCGACCTCGAGCCGCAGATCATCGACGCCGTCGAGGGGCAGCTGCGCCGCTGGGGCACCCACCCGAGCTGGTCGCGGATGCTGGGCAACCCCGCGCTGTACCCGCAGATCGAGGAGCGCCTCGCCGACCTGCTCGGCGCCCCCGACGCCCTGGTCCTGCCGACGATCACGCAGATCCACCTGTCGGTGATCCCGGTCCTGGCGCAGCAGGGCACGCTGCTGGTCGACGCGCGGGCGCACAAGACGATCTGGGACGGCTGCGTGCACGCCCGTGGTCTGGGCGCCACGCTGAAACGGTTCAAGACCCTCGACGAGCTGGCGTCGCTGCTGGCCACCGACCTGCCCGGCCCGGTCATCGTCTGCATGGACGGCGTCAACAGCATGACCGGCAACATCCCGCGCATCCCGGCGTACCTGGACCTGTGCCGCGCGCACGGCGCCATCCTCTACGTCGACGACGCCCACGGCTTCGGCGTCATCGGCGAGCGGACGACCGACGAGACCTCGCCGTACGGCACCCGCGGCAACAGCATCGTGCGCCACTACGGCGAGACCTACGACGACATGATCCTCGTGGGCGGCTTCTCCAAGGCGTACTCGTCGCTCCTGGCGTTCCTGGCCGTGCCGACCGTGCTGAAGAACCGCCTGAAGGCGTCCGCGGCGCCCTACCTGTACTCCGGCCCTTCCCCGACCGCCTCGCTGGCGACGGTACTGGCGGGCTTCGACGTCAACGCCGAACGCGGCGACAAGCTCCGCGCCGACCTGCACCGCATGTCGACCCGGGTCCTGCAGCACGTCCGCGGCCTCGGCATCTTCACCCCCAACGTCGACGACACCCCGATCATCGAGCTGCCGATCGCCCTGGACCGGGACCTCGTGGAGGTGTCTGAGCTGCTGTGGCGGCGGGGGCTGTTCGTGACGCTCGCCCCGTACCCGGGGGTGCCGCGCGACCAGGTCGGCTTCCGGGTCCAGGTGACGGCGGCGAACACCGACGACCAGATCGACGAGCTCAACGCCGTCATCAGCGACCTGGCCGCCGCCGACGTCTTCCAGTCATCCCGCGAGTCCAGCGCCAGCTAGCTGTACTGTTTCCCCGCTCTGTCGCCTGCGGCGATGGGCTAGCTGCCCCACGCTCCGCGCGGGTGCTGTTACCCGCTGTTTCGCCTCCGGCGATAGGCTCGCTGCCCCACGCTCCGCGGGTCCCGCCGGGGGGATTCTCACCCCCGGAGCCCCCCAATGCGTCGCTCCGCGACGCACTGCCAGCGCGCAGAGCGCGCGGCAGCTTCCTACGCATCCGCGTGCCATCCCCGGCGCCTCGCCGCCGCGCCTTTTCCATGATCCGGAAGACTTTTGGTCGTCAGGGCGACAACAAGTCTTCCGGATCATGGGGCAGGGTCAGGAGGGGCGGCGGAGGGTGGCGAGGATGCTGTCGCGGACGGCGGAGCGGCCCGCTTCCTGGGCGCCCAGCAGGGCGGCGTCGTCGTGCAGGGTGCTGGCGGCGATCGCCGTCTCCAGCGGGGCCGCCTCGGCCAAGGCTGTCGCGACTGCCGTGCTCAGTACGTCGCCGCCGGCCTGGCCCACCTCGCCGCCGATGACGACCAGCGGGGGGTCGAGGACGGCGACGACGGCGGACAGGCCGATCGCGATCCGGCCGGCGAGCGTGGTGACGAAGCTGCGGGCGGCGTCGTCGCGGGCGTCGGCGCGGGTGACGGCGGTGGTCATGGTGCCGGCCGCGGTGCTCTCCTGGATGCCGTACTCGGCGGCGAGGTCGAGCACGGCGGCGCCACCGACGAGGTCCTGGAAGTCGACGCGGCCGGTGAAGCCGCGGCCGCCGGTGACGCCGGGCAGCATCATCGGCATGTAGCCGATCTCGCCGGCGCCGCCGCGGGCGCCGCGCAGCAGGGTGCCGCCGAGGTCGATGGCGAGGCCCAGGCCGGCCTCGCCGAGCCACAGGAGCGTGAAGCTCTCCGCGTCCCGGCCGGCGCCGTGGGCGCGTTCGGCGACGGCGGCCAGGTTGACGTCGTTGTCGACGCCGACGGGGACGCCGAGGCGGCGGCGCAGGTCGTCGAGGAGGCCGGGGCGGCTCCAGCCGGGGACCTCGACGTGGTGCAGGACGTCGGTGCGCGGGTCGAAGGAACCGGCGACCGCGATCTGCACCTGCGCGACCGGGTCGGGGGCGATCCGCGCCTCCTTGCACACGTCCTGGACGGCGTCCACGACGGCGGAGACAGGGTCGGTGCGCGTGAAGTCCACCGCCAGGTCCAGCCGGCCGCGCACGTTGCCCGCGAGGTCGGTGACGGCGGCGGTGACGGTCGGCAGGTCGGAGCCGGTCGTGCCGGGGGAGGCGGCCCGGTCCCGGACCGACAGCGCCACCGAGTAGGCCGCGTCGGGGTTCACCGCGTAGACCTCGGCGTTGGGGCCGGGGCCGGCGCTGACGTAGCCGACGACCGTGACGAGTTTCGCCTCGGTGAGCCGGCGCAGCGCCTCGGAGATGGTGGGCTTGGACAGGCCGGTGAGCTCACGCAGGTCGCCGCGCGTGAGTGGGCCTCGTTCGAGGATGTGACTCAGGGCGGCCGCGTCGTTCATGGCCCTGAGCAGCTTGGACGACCCGCCGAGATGCGTCATGGTGGATCGAACCGTAGGGGTGCCCGTCGGCGGGTGTCAATCGCCGCTCGCGGTCGGGTGGACGTCACTTAGACTCATATCGGGGCGAACGGCGACAAACCGACGAGAAGCGGGTCAGGAATGACGGTCGATCCGGCGCTGCTGGAGGCGGCGCTCGACCAGCTCGGCACCGGGCTGCTGGTGACCAGCGCCGACGGCACCGTCGTCGCGGCCAACCAGGCCACCCATGACCTCCTCGGCGAGGAGGCGACCGGCCGGAAGGTCGGCGACACCGTCGCCGCGGCGATGACCGCGCAGGACTCCGGCCGCTGGTCGCCGCGGCCGGGGCTGGTCGTCGAGTGGAGCTGGAGCCCGCTGCTGCCCGGCACCCCGCAGGAGGGACGCTGCCTGGTGCTGCGGGACGTGTCGCACCGCATCGCCGACCGGGCCAGGCTCCGCCGGCAGAACCGGGCCCTCGCGGAGCTGGTGGCGATGAAGGCCGAGTTCACCGCCGCCGTGAGCCACGAGCTGCGCACCCCGGTCACGTCGATCGCGGCGATGTCGGAGCTGCTCGGTGAGGAGGTGACCGAGCCGGACCCCCTCGCCGCGCCCGTCGCGGCGGTCGCCCGCAACGCGCAGCGGCTGCTCGGCCTGATCGACAACGTGACGGAGCTGGCCCGCATCGAGAACGCCGCTCCCGCCGGTACCGGCGAACCGGTCGACCTGCGAAAGGTCGTCGACGACGCGTTGCGGGGCTGGGCGGGCGCGGCGAACGGTGCGGCCGTGCACCTCACCGTCCGCGGCGGCGACGGCGCCACCGTGCGGGGCGAGGCGGCGCTGCTGCGGCGGCTGGTCGGCGCGATGGTCGGCATCGGGCTCGCGGCGGCCGAGCCGGGTGCGCTGCTCACCGTCTGCGTCGCGCCGGCCGACGGCGGCCGGCGGGTCACGGTGCCGATCGGCGGGCGCGGCGGCGACCGGCTCTTCACCTCCTCCGCGGTCACCGGCGGCGGGGTGCGGCACGACTCGACGGCGCTGATGCTGTGCCGGGCCATCGTCGCGCGGCACGGCGGCCGGCTGATCACCGACACCGACCCGGACGGCGGGACGGTGCTGGCCGCGCACCTGCCCGATTGACAGGCATGGAAGACTGCCCCACCATGCTGCATTTCGTGTGGGGCGTGGACGTCCCCGGCACCGGGCCTCTGCGCATGGAGCTTCTGGAGAAGCACTGGGCGTACATGGACGGCTACGCCAGGCAGCTGACCGCCCGCGGCCCGACACTGACGCAGGACCGCACCGAGGCGACCGGCAGCATCCACATCGTCGACCTGCCGGATCTCGCCGCCGCGCGGGCGTTCGCGTTCGACGAGCCCAACCAGCGCGGCGGGGTCTACGATCCGCTGCTGCTGATGCGGTACGAGGACACCCTCGGCGGCACCATGTGGCAACGCGCGTCCGGCCGCGGCGGCGACGGCTTCCTCCTCATCGGCCACGCCGCCCCCGGCACCCGACCGGCCGCGCCCCTGCCACCGCCGCCCGGGCTGCTGGCCCGCGGCGAGCTGTTCTCCCACGACGACGGCGGCTGGCTCGGCACCGCGGTGCTGGTCGAGGCGGCGCACATGGACGCCCGCGTCGTCCTGCCCGGCGTGTACGACGAGGTCGAGGTCCACCCCTGGCAGATGGGCGGGCGCAGGTAGCGGCGCCCTCCGCTGCGGATCTTGCCGGAGGCGTGTACGGTGCCGGTCGATTGATCCGAACGCGAGGGGAGCGCGGGTGCCATGCACATCAACGACTTTTTGAGCGCGATCCCGATCGGCCTGCTGGTCGGGGTCCTCGGCCGGCTGGTCCTGCCGGGCCGCCAGTCGATCGGCCTGTTCATCACGTTCCTCATCGGCGTGGGCGCGGCGCTGCTCGGCACCCTGGTCGCCGAGCTCGTCAACCTCGACGACAAAGCCCTGGTCAAGGTCTGGAAGATCGAGTGGAGCTGGTGGGAGCTCGCGATCCAGGTCCTGTTCTCCACCATCGGCATCGGCCTGGCCAACATGCTGACGTACACCAGGCTCGCGTCCGGCAACCCGAAGCCCCGCAAACGCGCCAGCCGCCCGCGCCGCCGTAAGAAGGCCGAGGACTAGCCGTTCCCCGTCCCGCGAGGGACGTTGGAATCATGGACAGACCAGTGGTCGTCGGCGTCGACGGGTCCGCGGCCGGCCTCGGCGCCGTGCGGTGGGCCGCGGACGAGGCCGCCCGGCATGACCGGACACTGCGGATCGTGCATGCGATGTCCTGGGAGGGCCCCGCGGACGGGCAGGGGGTCGTGCTCGACGCGGCCGCCGAGGCGCGGGGCTGGCAGCCGGGCATCGCCGTGGAGACCGTCACCCTGGGCGGGACGCCCGCCCGGGTGCTGCAGGAGCAGTCACGGGCCGCGAGCCTGGTGGCGATCGGCGGCAGGCCGCACGACGGCGGCCTGCTCAACTCGTCGGTCGCCACGCACCTCGCCGCGTACGCGCACTGCCCGGTCCTCGTGGTCAACCGCGGCGAGCGGTGGCTGACGTCGGCCGGCGGGGCGGCGGACGTGGCGGGCCCGGGCGCGGACCCGCTGACGACGCTGCCCGGATCGGCGCCGGTGGTGGTCGGCGTCGACGGGTCGCCGTCGGCGTGGCGCGCCCTCGAGTTCGCCTACGCCGAGGCGCTGTCCCGGCACGTGCCGCTCGTCGCGATGCACGCCGGCCAGGCCACGCCGCACGCCGCCGTCTACGCCGAGCTGGCGCCGTGGCTGCGCCGCCACCATGACGTCGACGCGCGGTTCTCCGGGTCGGACGCGCCGGTCCTGGAGGCGCTGACGGGCGCGTCCGACGAGGCGCTGCTGCTCGTCCTCGGCGCGCGCCGGGTCGCATGGTTCGAGCATCCCCGCCCCAACCCGCGCACCCAGCTCATCGTCCACCACGCGGCGAGCCCGGTCCTCGTCACCCGCAGCGTCTGAGCCGCCGCGGCTACGCTCCCACGATGACGAGGCCGAGGCACATCTCGTCGCTGGTCCCGTCGCCCCACACCACGTAGCGGGGCGCGGTGTCCTTCAGCTGCGGCAACCGGGCGCGCAGCGTCGCGTCGTGGGTGCAGGTCACCCGCAGCGTGTCACCCCGCCGCAGCGGGACCGGCTCGGCCAGGGGACGGATGGCCTGGTCGTCGAAGTCGTACCGGGGGACGTCCAGCAACGTCCTCGCGCCCGGCGTACCGGGGTTGAGCTCGATCCGGATGGACCGGCCCAGCAGGTGCATGTGACCGGCGGTCGCGTACACGGTGGCGGCCCGCGGCACGGGACGGTCGCAGCGCTGGGTCGGGCCGGCGACCGGCCGGCCGCCGCTGCACAGCCGGACGAGCTGCTCCTCCTGCCCGCCGACCTCCGGACCGAAGCGCTTCCCGACGTCGGCGACGGCCGCCGCCCGGTCGCACAGCGGACCCGTCTCGCCCGGCGCGCACGGCAGCTCGACCGGTGCGGGCAGCAGCGACGTCTGCAGCGGTGTCATCGCCGCCGTGGTGTCGTTGAGCCGCAGCCGGATCCCGGACCGGTCCGCCCCGCCGACCTTCCCGCCGGTCGCCAGCAGGTTGTAGTGGATCTGCATCACCAGGAGGCTGCCGGGCGGCATCGGGTAGCCGAGCCTCGGGTCGAGGAGGGTCTCGTCGGCACCCGGCGCCCATGACGCGACCCATGTGCCGCCGCGTACACCCGAGTCGCCGAAGCACGTCCACCCGTCCCCGGGCGCGCCGGCGTCGAGCTCGCGGGCCTCGGCGGCCGAGCCGGGCGAGATCCGGAAGAAGATCGCGTGGTGCACGACGGCGGCGTTCTGCGGCAGGAACCGGCTGCCGGTCAGGTACGCCTCCTTGGTCAGCCCCGGGTCGACGAGGAAGCAGCGGTACTCGTCGGTGCCGCCGTTCGGTGCCTTCGGCGTGTACGGCGCGGGCATCGACAGGTGCTGGAACCGTTCCCCGGCCCGCAGCGGCGCGGCGGGCGGCTCGGAACCGCCGCCGGCGTGCCCGCTGTGCGCCTCGACCGGCGCCTCGCTGCCGGGCGTGCTCTTTGTATCAGGCGTGCCTTGCGTGCACGCCGCGAGCAGCAGCACGGCGGCGGCGAGCACTGCCAGCTTCCTCATCGGTGCCTCCCCGTTTCCCATGGTGCGCGCAGTGGTCAACGGGTAGTCCCGGTGCCGGTCCAGGCGGCGGGCGCCGTGCCGTACGACGGTGGCAGCCGGGGCCAGGAGAGCGGGACACCGCCGACCGCGCCGGGCGGGGCGACGCCGGTCCAGCCGTTGCCGAGCGGCACCAGCCACGGCGCCACCGGTGCCCCGTGCTGAGGTGCTGCGTTCTGCGGCGGGTCGCCGGACGAGAGCAGCCAGGCCGAGGTCCGGGCCAGGGACACCTCGACGTGGGCGGCGACGCCGGTGCGTTCCCGCTCGGCGAGGGCCGTGAGGGCACCGGCGGCGGCGAAGTACCCGGTCGCGTGGTCGAGCAGCTGGCACGGCAGCGCCCCGGGCCGCCCGTCCGCGTCCCGCAGCAGCCAGCCGATCCCGGTCGCGACCTGCACCAGGCTGTCGAAGCCGCGCCGCCCGCCCCACGGCCCGGTCGTGCCCCACGCTGACAGGGTCACCACGACCGTGCCGGGGTGCCGCTCCGCGACCTGGTCCGGGTCGAGACCCAGCCGGCGCAGGGCTCCCGGCCGGTACCCGGTGACGAGCACGTCCGCGCCGGCGAGGAGGCGGTGCAGTGCCCGCAGGCCGTCGGCGGTGCCCGCGTCCAGCAGCGTGCTGGCCTTGCCGACGACCCCGTCGACGGCGTGCAGCGGCAGCTCCGGCCTGCCCGGATGGTCGACCCGCAGGACGTCGGCGCCGAGCGCGGCGAGCATCCGGGTGCCGACCGGCCCGGCGATGACCCGGGTCAGGTCCAGGACCCGGATCCCGTCCGCCGGCAGCGACCCTTGCCCGCCGCCCCGCCCGCCGGATCCCGACCGGCCGCGCGCCGCGCCGCCCAGGGCGCCGAACGGCGTGACGCGCACCAGCGCAGCCACGGCGTCCGCGCCGTGCGGAGTGCTGCGCGCGGGCGGGATCATGCCGTCCGGGCCTGGTGCGTCGCGCGTGTCCGGGCCGGGTGTGTCGCGTGCGGGTGGGCCGGGCCAGTCGCCGGGCTTGCGGGCTGCGACGGCGAGGCCGCCCTGGTCGTACACCAGCCGCTCGACCTGCAAGGCCGGCAACGCCGCGATCGCGTCCGCCACGCCCTCCTCGCCGGTGCCGAGGGCGGTCAGGAGCGCGGCGCGGTGCCACGGGTAGTTGGCGTGGGTGCGGACCCAGCCGTCCGCGGCCGGCCACAGGCGCGACAGCGGCGCGAACCCGTCGACACCCCGCCCGGCCGGGTCGCGCAGCAGCGCCTCGGCGCGGACGGCGGCCGCCGCGTGGGCGGGGTCGAGCGTGACCTCGGGGCGCCGGCCCGTCCGCGCCTCGGCCAGGTCCGCGGCCGCGGACAGACACATCGTCACGGCCTCGGTCGCGCATCCGTCGACATCCACCGGGCAATTCTCGCTCGACAACGCGTCGTGCGGGAGAGCATGCTCGCGGGACGATGGGGGCACTCGACATGATCGCCGGGCGGGTCGCCGGTGGCGCGACGATCAGTTTCCGGCCCAGCGGTTCGTCGATGGTTCCGCTGGTACGAAGCCGTCAGCTGGTCACCGTCAGCCCGGTCGACCCGGCCGCGGTCGAGGTCGGCGACATCGTCCTGGCGAAGGTCGCCGGCACCGTCTACCTGCACCTGGTCTCCGCCGTCGACCCGGCCGCCGGCCGGGTGCAGATCAGCAACAACCGCGGCCGGGTCAACGGCTGGACGGGCCACGCCAAGGTGTACGGCATCTGCGTCGCCGTCGACGGCGTCCCCCGCCCCCGCGTCGCCGGCAAGCTTCTGCAGTAAGTCGGACATCGGTTGTCAGGTTTTCCTGGCACTGTCCTCGGTATGGAACAACCACTGAAAGGCAAGGTCGCCCTGGTCGCGGGCGCGACGAGGGGTGCGGGCCGGCAGATCGCGGTGCAGCTCGGCGCGGCCGGTGCCACCGTGTACGCGACGGGCCGCACCACCCGGGCGCAGCCCTCGGAGATGGGCCGGCCCGAGACGATCGAGGAGACCGCCGAACTGGTCACGGCCGCGGGCGGCACCGGCATCGCCGTGCAGGTCGACCACCTCGTGCCCGACCAGGTGCGCGACCTGGTCGCCCGGATCGACGCCGAGCAGGGCCGCCTCGACGTCCTCGTCAACGACATCTGGGGCGCGGAGGGGCTGTTCACCTGGGACAAGCCGCTGTGGGAGGACTCCCTCGACACCGGCCTGCACATCCTGCGCCTGGCGATCGACACGCACATCGTCACCAGCTACTTCGCGCTGCCCCTGCTCATCCGCAGGCCCGGCGGCCTGGTCGTCGAGGTGACGGACGGCACGCTCGCGTACAACCTGGACAACTACCGCGTCTCGTTCTTCTACGACCTGGCGAAGATGTCCGTCCTGCGCCTCGCGTTCTCGCAGGCCCACGAGCTGAAACCGCACGGCGCGACGGCCGTGGCGGTCACCCCGGGCTGGCTGCGCTCGGAGGTGATGCTCGAGCACTTCGGCGTCACCGAGTCCAACTGGCTGGACGCGACCGCCAGGGAGCCGCACTTCGTCATCTCGGAGACCCCCGCCTACCTGGGCCGTGCCGTGGCCGCCCTGGCCGCCGACCCGGACGTTGCCCGCTGGACCGGGGAGTCGCTGTCGAGCGGGCAGCTGTCGCAGGTGTACGGCTTCACCGACCTCGACGGCAGCCGCCCCGACTGGTGGCGGTACTACCGTGAGGTCCAGGAGCCGGGCAAGCCCGCCGACGCGACCGGCTACCGGTAGAGCTCACCCATCCGGTGCGCGGCGGCGCGCATGAGCTCGCGCAGTTCCTCGGGGGCGAGCACCTCGACCTCGGGCCCGAGCCGCAGCAGCTGCGTGTACGCCACACCGACCGACTCCACCGGCAGGTCCAGCACCACCCGCCCCTGCTCGTCGGGCGGGTGGTGCGTCGCCTCCCGCACCGCCAGCGACTCCACCGCGTGCCGCAGCATCCGCAGCCCGGCGGGCGTGAGGCGGACCGTGACCCGCTCGGCGAGGACCCGCCGGACGAACTCGTCGGCCCGCACCGCCCAGAACCCGCCAAGGTCGAACCCTGGGTCCCGGGTGAACGCCGCCTCGTCGACGGTCAGATCGGCGATCCGGTCGACCCGGTACACCCGCAGATCCCCGCCGACCCGCCCGACGACGTACCAGGCCCCGTTCTTGAGCACGAGCCCGTACGGCTCGACGACCCGCGTCACCACCTCCCGCCCCCGCCCGTGGCGTTCCGGTCGGACTGCGTCGGCCCGCCGTTGCCCGGACAAGGCCACGTCCCGGTGGTCCTGGGCGATGTGTGCGGTGGTGTCGCGCTGGTTCTGAGCTGGGCCGGTCTTGGCGTCGCGGTGGTCGTGAGCGGCGTGGGTGGTGGTGTCGCGCTGTTCGTGAGGTGGGCGGGTCGTGGCGGGCCGTCGTTCGTACGTCAGCCGGACCACCCTGTCGTCCCACACCGCACGCGCGAGCTCGGCCAGCCACGGCGGCGGCTGCGCCTGGTCCTCGAACCACCCCGGCACGTCGAGGTGGAACCGCTGCCGTGCCCGGCTCGACGCGTCCCGGATCGGCGCCGGCAGCGCCGCGGCCACCTTCAGCTCCGCGACGGCGAGCACGTCCCCGAGGCCCATGTCGCGGGCCGGCCCCGGCAGCCCCGACAGGAACAGCGCTTCCGCCTCGGCCCGGCTGAGGCCGTTGAGCTTCGTGCGATACCCGTCGAGGAGCCGATACCCGCCGGCCCGCCCCTGCTCCGCGTAGACCGGCACCCCCGCCGCGGACAGCGCGAGGATGTCCCGGTAGATGGTGCGCTCGGACACCTCCAGCGCCTCGGCCAGCTCGCCCGCGGTGACGGTGCCCCCGGCCTGCAACAGCAGCACCAGCGAGATGAGCCGCGACGCACGCACCCCCTACACCGCTCCCGGCTCCGGCCCGTCGCCCTCCGCCACCGAACCTGAGCCCGGATTCGAGCCCGGGTTCGAGGCCTGGCCCGAGTTCGAGGCCGGAGCCGGGCTCAAGGCCGGGTTCGAGCCCGAAGCGGGGCGCGGGGCCGGGGCCGGACCCGCGCTCGGCGCTGTGTTCGTGTTCGTGGTCATGGCTGGATCTGATTCCGAGGTCGGACTCGGGCTCGATGCCGGACCCGGATCCGGCACGGGAAGCGGGTCCGAGCCCGGGTTCGAGGCCGGGGCCGGGTTCGGGTCCGAAGCGGGACGCGGGGCCGGAGCTGGGCTCGGAGCCTCGTCGGCCGGCGGGTCGAGGGTGTCGACGAGCCGGCGGATCTCCTCAGGGGATGCCGCGCCGTCCAGCTCGACGGTCACGTCGCCGCGCACGATGCGCACCCGTGGCGGCCGGGGGCGGGTGCCGCGCCAGGTCACCACCGCCACCAGCAGGCCGCCGAGCGCGATCCCGTTGCTGACCACGGCGTTGACGACCTCGAGCGCGGCGCCCATCTCGCCCGGACGCGGCGCCGCGGGGGTCAGGCTCACCCGGACCGTGCGGTAGATCTCGTCGTCGCGCAGCCACCGATACAGCTGCCGCAGCGACTCCTCGTCGTCGACCTCAAGGCGAATGTCCACGACGGAAAGGTACCGCGCGGGTACGACGTTTTTCCGCGCCCGGGACGCGGGTGCTCGGGTGAGGTCACGCTAAGCTTTTTCGAGTGAACGACGTGGAGCAGCACCCCGCCCGGCGCAACACCCGCCAGCGTGACGCCGTGATGACGCTGCTCAGCGACGTCGACGGGTTTCACAGCGCCCAGGAGCTGCACGTCATGCTCCGCGAGCGGGGCGCCAACGTCGGCCTCACGACCGTGTACCGCACGTTGCAGCTCCTCGCCGAGACCAACGAGATCGACGTCATGCAGGTCCCGGGCAGCGACACGCGGTACCGGCGCTGCAGCGACCGACACCATCACCACCTCGTCTGCCGCGGCTGCGGCCGCACCGTCGAGGTCCTCGGCCCCGCCGTCGAGCGCTGGGCGGACCGCATCGGTGAGGAGCACGGCTTCACCGACGTCAGCCACACCCTTGAGATCTTCGGCACGTGCGGGCGCTGCGCACGCTGATTTCGGCTGCTCATCCGGTACGCTGGCAGGGCGCGAAGGGGAGTAGTCCTCCAACTGCGTGGTCGACATACTGGGGCGCTCGCGTCCCCGGCCACGCGGCCCTCGGGTAGCCGGTTCCTCTGGCCGGCGATCCACAGGGCGGACGAGACCTTCGACTCAGGCTGAACAAGCCGGGTCGAGGTCGTCCGTGCCCTCCTCCCGGTTCTCTCCGGGAAGGTTTCTCAAGCCACATGAGCGGTTTCCTCGCTGCACTCGCGATCAGCTTCGGCGTCATCTTCGTCGCCGAGCTCGGCGACAAGTCCCAGCTGATGGCACTGACGTTCGCGACCAGGTTCAAGACCGTGCCGGTCCTCATCGGCATCACCATCGCCACCGCGGTCGTCCATCTCGTCTCCGTCGCCGTCGGGTACGGTCTCGGCGCCGCCCTCCCGACCGGCTGGATCGCCCTGGTCGCGGCCATCGCGTTCTTCGCCTTCGGCGCCTGGACCCTGCGCGGCGACTCCCTCACCGACGCCGAACGCGACAAGGCCGCCCAGCCCACCACCCGCTCCGCGATCATCGTCGTCGGCGTCGCGTTCTTCCTGGCCGAACTCGGCGACAAGACCATGCTCGCCACGATCACGCTCGCCACCCAGCACGGCTGGTTCGGCACCTGGCTCGGCTCCACGATCGGCATGGTCGCCGCCGACGCCCTCGCCATCGTCGCCGGCCGCGCCCTCGGCAAGCGCCTCCCGGAACGCGCCATCAAGTACGGCGCCGCCGTCCTGTTCTTCCTCTTCGGCATCTGGCTCCTGGTCGACGCCATCCGCGAACTCGTGTAACCCCCATCGTCGTGTACGTCCGTCCTGCCGCCGCTCGGAACGGTGGCAGGACGGACCGTCGGTCCGTGACCAGGGCGGGGCGGCGTCTCGCGAGCCGCGGTGACGCGTCAGTTGGCCGGCACCGCGCCGCCGGCCTGCCAGGTGTTCCAGGGCACGTTCCAGTCGCCGTACCCGTCCCAGGTCGGCATCGTCGGGCCGCCGGTGCCGGTGTAGGTGATCGGGTCGCCGACCTGGGCGAAGTCGAAGTACGCCTTGGCGTTCGCCTCGGTCAGGTTGGTGCAGCCGTGGGAGGTGCTGCGCTGGCCGATGTTGCCGCCGTTCCAACTGGCCGAGTGGACGTACTCGCCGGAGTTGGTGATCCGTACCGACCACGGCACCTGCTCGTCATAGCCGTCGCCGGCCATGTGTTCGACCGCTTTCTTCTCCATGACGACCTTGGTGCCGTTGAACGTGGGGGTGCTCGCCTTGCCCAGCGACACCGGGAAGTCGAAGACCTGCTTGCCGTCGGAGGTCACGACTATCCGCAGGGTCTTGCCGTCGACCTTGCCGATGTTCGCCGGCCCGGTCTTCATGTCGAGGGTCAGACTGTTGTCGTACACCAGCCCGGCCCCGCCCGACTTGCCCTTCGTGTCGAGGTGCATGGCGACCTCGGCATGCGCCGGCCAGAACTCGGCCGGGCGGTAGTGTGCCTCGATCGGGTAGCCCGCGTAGATCGTGGACTTCTGGAAGTACCACGCGCCCTGGACCGGCGCACCGTTGACGGTGACCTGGGTCGCCGCGTCGAAGTCCTTGGCGCTGGTGATCGACGCCGACAGGTACGCGATGATCGGCATGCCCACGCCGTACGTCGCCCCGTCCTTCTCGTACAGCCGCACGTGCACCGGCTTGCCGCTCGGCGCCGGCGACACCGATGGCGACGCGGCCCCGTCCGGCTGCTGGCCCGACGACGGAGCCCCTGACCACGATGCCTTCGGCGCGGAGTTCCCGCCGCACGCCGTCAACCCGAGACCAAGGCCGACCAGCAGCGCCGTCACCCGCACGCGGTGAGAAGATCGCATAACCACGACGATGCCCCTTGTACGCGCCCGCCGCCACCGCTGCCCGGCTCGACCACATCACAATCGACCGCCAGACTGAAATCCGGACGTTGTCGCTGGATGGCATCGTCAATGTACGGATGCGTTCATCGGTCTCATTGATGTGCTCATCGGTGGATCACTGGTGCTACAAGCTGGTCACGCGTGCCACGGAGAAGGAAGTTCGAAGCCTTCGTTGGAGCGGAATCAGGCGACGAAACGCACCTACTCTGACCGCGCGCCTGTAGCGGCCGCGGAATCGAACCCGGCCGTCGAGTGCGCGATCAGATTCCTGCTTCACTGACCGGCCGAACCCTTCGCAGCCGAGCTCGCGAACATCGAAGTCCGCGAGATCTCGCTGGTCTCGGAACTCGGCGGCACCTGGTTGCCGGTCTCGCAAACAGAACCGTCCCGTGGCGCACGGCGGCCAGCGGTCGGGTCGTGGTGCGCCCGGCGGTTGGTACGTCGAGCGTCTGCACGGGTGTGGTTGGACGCCGGTTTGCGGGCGGCTACTGGACTGCCGGCTATCCGCGGCCCGTCGGAATCCGGGCTGCCCGCGACCGGTCGGAGTCCGAGCTGCCCACCCGGTCCGATGCCCGCGGCCCACGGAACGGCGCGACCCCGGTCGCGCGCAACCGGCCGGGTGTCCCGCGCACGCGACCCGGCCGGATGCCCTGCGCACGCGGCGCCGGGCGGTTTCCCGGCTGCGTGCGCAGGACGAAACGGTCGAAGGAGTGTTACCGGCGCTTCGTGGGCTTCTCGATGCGGTCCGTGCCGACCTTCTCGCGCAGCACCTCGGGGACGAGGACCGAGCCGTCGGCCTGCTGGAACTGCTCGAGGATCGCCGGGAAGATGCGGCTGGTCGCCAGGGCGGAGCCGTTCAGGGTGTGGACGAAGCGGTTGTTCTTCGAGCCGGGCACGCGGTAGCGGATGCCGGCGCGGCGGGCCTGGTAGTCGCCGGCCCAGGAGACCGACGACACCTCCTTGTACTTCCCGGTGCTCGGCATCCAGACCTCGATGTCAATGGTCTTGCGCATCGAGGCGCTGGAGTCGCCGGCGGCGAGCAGGGAGCGGCGGAAGTGCAGGCCGAGCGAGCTGACCAGGTCCTCGGCGTAGTCGACCATCTCCTCGAGGGTCTTCTCGCCGTCCTCGGGGGTGGTGAACTGGAAGATCTCGACCTTGTTGAACTGGTGGCCGCGCACGGTGCCGCGCTCGTCGGAGTGCGAGCCGGCCTTCTCGCTGCGGTAGCAGGGCGTGTACGCATACGCCTTGTGCGGCAGGTCGGCGGTCTCGAAGATCTCGTTCTGGTAGGCGCCGAGGATCGCCGTCTCCGAGGTGGGCAGCAGGAAGCGGCCGCGCTCGTCCTCGTCGGTGGCGATGTGGAACACGTCGTCGTAGAACTTCGGGAACTGGCCCGCCGCATAGCCCGCCGAGTCCAGCAGCAGGTGCGGCGGCAGCATGAACTGGTAGCCGGCGGCGAAGTGCCGGTCGATGAACCAGTTGACCAGGGCCCACTCCAGCCGGGCGCCCCAGCCGGTGTAGATCCAGAAGCCGGAGCCGCCGAGCTTGACGCCGCGCTCGAAGTCGACGAGGCCGAGCTCGTTGGCCAGGGTGACGTGGTCGCGGATGTTGTCGATCTTCGGGGCCTCGCCGAAGACCTTGACGACGACGTTGGCCTCCTTGCCGCCGGCCACGACGTCGTCGGCGGGCAGGTTGGGCAGCTCGCTCATCGCGGTGGTGAGCTGCTCCTGCACGGCCGCGAGGCGCTCCTCGAGCTCCTGCAGCGCCGCCTTCGCGTCGCGGGTGGTCGGCTCGATCGCCTGGCCGGCCGCCTTCGCGGCGCCGAAGGCGCGGGCCTCCTCCTTGCGGCGGGCACGCTCGGCGTCGATGTCGCCGATGAGCTCACGGCGCTGCTTGTCCAGCTCGGCGATCGCACTCAGCGAGCGGGACACCTCGGACGGGTCGAGCCTCTTGGACAGTGCGGCCTCGACGGAGGCCCGGTCCTTGCGAATCAACTCGATGTCGAGCATGTCTGCCGCGCACCTTTGCCTAGTTTTTCGGGACGCCATGGATGTTACCGGGTTGGTCCGACACATTTTCCCGACCGCCACCCTGACGCACGACAGAGCCGAGGAGCTGACCGCTGATGATGGTGCGGCTGGTCGACCTGCCCCGGTCCGCCGATGTACCGGTCCTGCTGGCCGTCGTCCTCTACTACGGCAGCGCCGTGGCGCTCGCGATGGCCGGCGCCGTCACGGCCGTGTACGTGCGGCTGCGCGACGTGCCGTACACCGGCAGCACGGCAAAGGCGATGCTCCTGCTCATCCCGGTCGCCGCCCTCGTCGTGACGCCCATGACGACGGGCTTCGCGTGGACGACCGGCTACAGCACCTCGTCGCCGCGCACGCCGGTGCCGTCCTGCTCGCCCGGCGCCGGGCACGGCTCGCCCTCTAGGCTTGGCACATGCCCCGGGATTCGATCTGGACCCGCCCCGACCGCGGGTCCCGGGGCCCCGTCCCGCAGCACACCCGCGCCGAGATCGTCGCCGCCGCTGTGGTACTGGCAGACGCCGGCGGCCTGCCGGCTGTCTCGATGCGGGCGGTCGCCGCGGCGTTGAACACGGGCGCCGGGTCCCTGTACCGCTACCTGTCGTCCCGCGACGACCTGCTCGACCTCATGGCGGACGCCGTCCTCACCGAGCTGCCGCTGGACCGCCCGCTCACCGGCGACTGGCTCGAGGACCTGGTGGAGATCGCCCGCGACCAGCTCGTCCTGTACCGCCGCCACCCCTGGCTCCCCGAGGCCGCCCGCCGCCCGGGCGCCTACGGTCCACGCGCCGTCGCCTACTTCGAGCACTGCCTGACCGTCATGGCCCCGCTGCCCTGCCCGCCGGGCACGAAGATGGAGACGATGGCCGTCGTCACCGGCGTCGTCTCGCTGTTCACGGTGCCGCCGCCCACCACCCCGCGGCCGGACGACCCTGAGGCCGCCGAGCAGAAGCAGGCCGCCGCCGCACACCTGTTCTCCCTGATCGACCCGCGGTCCCACCCGCACCTGACGGCCGCGTTCACCACCCCGGCCGCGCCCCCGGCAACCCCCGACCTGTTCGAACGCACCATCCGCAGCCTCCTGCGCGGCCTGCTCTCCCCGGACCCCTGACTCACCACGGTGCGCCGGACCGGCGCTGCGCCCGTTCGAGCAGCTCGGCGGGCCACCCACGCTGCGGCGCGGTGTCCGGGACGGCGAGCCCGCGGGCACGCTCGATCCGATCCCATGCCTGGTCCGCCGGCACCCCGTTGGGGACCAGGATGCCGGCGGCGAGCAGCGAGGCACGGCCGATCCCGATCCTGCAGTGGGTGACGACGTGCGCGCCGCCGCGGAGCCGGTCGGCGAGACGCCGGACGTCGGGCAGGACGACGCCCGGGTCGGGCACGCCCCGGTCGGGAATCGGGATGGAGACGAACTCCAGCCCCGCGTCACGGGCCGCACCGGCCTCCTCGGCAAGCCCGACCTCGTGAAGCTCGGGCGTCGTCAGCGCGCAGACGAGGATGTCGACGCCGGCGGCCCGCAGCGCGGCCATCTCGTCGTCGAGCCAGTCCCCGCCCCGGGGTTTGGCCATGGTACTGAGCCGGCCAGGCCCGGCCTGGTCAACGGTGAACAGAGCGGGACGCATGTGCCGGACCTGCCTTTCTGATCGCTGGAAGCCCGGTCACGGGTGCTTGGTTGCCGAGACGTCGGTCCGGCGGCGTCCGTCGTCGTCGAGCGGGGCAGCGCCCGGCAAGCCGCAGCGGGCGCACGACATCCGATGCGGAACTCGTCCGAGGACCGGTCGGCGCTGGATGTTGGACGATGCCGCTCTACGTGGAAGCCGGCGATTCTCCGCCCGCGGAGGGGCCGTCACCGTGCGGCGTGGCCCGCGAGGTTCGTGCGTGCCGGCCTCATCGGCAGGAGGATCGAGGTCTTCCTGCCACGGCCACGGCGGCGGTCGCAGCTCATCAGGACTGTGATACTCAAGCTCACGACTTGCTCGCCCGCGTCGTCCGTCCGCCATTGCCCGACCTCCGCCCGAATGCAAGCCGTCTCTCGCTACGCCGCTGCACCAAGTGTGACCGGAGCGGTGCCGGGCAACGTCAGCGTCCGCCGCAGCCCCGCTCCGGTTTCGACCGCGAAGCCGGGCCGTCGGCAGATCCATCCGGCCAACTGCCGCACCGAGGTGGGTGGCGCGCCATTGTCAGGTCAGGTGTCGGCGTGGTCCCGGCCCGGCACCATCCTCGCGCACGGCCGCAGGAAACAGATGTCGCACGGCGCCGACTCGCCGTCGCACGATTGCGCCTTTGTGGCGTCGAGGTGGACGGCGGGACGGCGGCTGGAGGCGAAGTCGGCGGAGTGAGGTTGGCATGGCGGTGCGGGGTCGGGGTCGGGGCCGGTGCGGAAGCGTCGACGGCGAAGTGCAGCCAGGGCTTGTCGGGTTCGGCGACGGGTGGGCAACCTGGCGTCGGCCCGTTGCTGCTGTGTGTTGTTCGCTGACGGGGCATCGGCTGTCCGGTGCGAATCGATCACCACCGCCCAGCGTCAGGTTTCGGCGTGGCCGGCCCTCGACGTGACACTGCGGTGTGGTCGCGGCTCGGCATCCCCTCGCGCACGGTCGCAGGTCGACGGTCAGCACGGTATCGGTTCTGGCCTCGGGTGGGGGCTGCGCGTGGACGTGGGCGGCGGGACCGTCCTGTGGTGACCGGGCGGCCGTGGACCGGACGGCTGCGAACTGGTGTCGGCCGTTGGGTGGCTGTTTGTGCAAGCCCGTTGCTGGAGTGCGCGGCGTGGTTGCGGCTCGGCGCGACCCTCGCGCGGTTGCTGGTCGACAGTTCGCACGGCATCGGTTCTGCCCTTCAGGCGTGGGCTGCGACGTTGAGGTGGGCGGCGGGGCGGCGGCCGTGGTGACCGAACTGCCGCAGAGCGGGCGTGGGCCCTGCCGTCGCGCGTTCGGTGATGGGCGGGCCGCCTAGGTCGGTCCGTTGCTGCCGTGCGTTGTTCGGTGACAGGGCGTCGGCTGCCCGGTGTGGATCGGTCACCGCCGCCTGGCGTCGGGTTTCGGCGCGGCCGGTGCCCGGCGTGACACCGCGGCATGGTCGCGGCCCGGCACCATCCTCGTGCACGATCGCAGGTCAACAGATGCCGCCCGGCGCTGGCTCGCCGTCGCGTGACCGTGCCTTTGCGGCGCCGGGGTGGGCGGCGGGACCGTGGCTGGGGAGCGGAGCCGGCGGCACGAGGCCGGTGCGGCGGTGCGGCGGTGGCGGGCCGGGGTCGGGGCGGTAGGGGAGCGCCTGCGGCGCAGTGCAGCCAGGGCCTTTCGGCTGTGGCGGGGATTCAGCGACGGGTGGGCAACCTGGCGTCGGCCCGTTTGCTGCCGTGCGACGTCGCCGCCGGCGGTGTCGAAGATGGCGATGTTTCGGTGTCGGGGTGGCTGTCCGGTGTGGATCGGTCACCGCCGCCCGGCGTCAGGTTTCGGCGTGGCCGGCCCTCGACGTGACACTGCGGCATGGTCGTGGCCCGGCATCATCCTCGCGCACGGAGGCAGGTCAACAGGTGTCGCACGGCGTCGGCTCACCGTCGTGTGATCGTGCCCTTGCGGCGTCGAGGTGGACGGGCGGGACCGCGGCCGGGGAGCGGAGTCGGCGGCAGGAGGTTGGTGTGGCGGTGCGGGGCCAGGGGGTGGCGGGCCGGTGGGGGAGCGCGTCGACTGCGCAGCGCAGCCAGGGGCTTGTCAGGGATGGCGGGGGCGGGTGTGGCGGCTGGCGGGTTTCGGCGACAGGGACCTGGCGTCGACCTGTTGCTGCCGTGCGTTTGTTCGGTGACGGGAGCCGGCTGCCCAGTGTGAATCGGTCGCCGGCGCCCGACGTCAGGCTTCGGCGTGGCCGGCGCCCGGCGCGAGACCGCGGCGTGGTCTTGGCTAGGCACCAACCTCGCGCACGGTCGCAGGTCAACAGATGCCGCCCGGCGCTGGCCCTCGCCGGTCGCGTGATTGTGCCTTTGCGGGGTCGAGGTGGACGGCGGGACCGCGGCTGGGGGAGCGGAGTCGGCGGCAGGAGGTTGGTGTGGCGGTGCGGGTCAGGGTGGCGGGCCGGGGTCGGGGCGGTGGGGAGCGCTTACGGCGCAGTGCAGCCAGGGCTTGTCGGCTGTGGAGGGGGTTCGGCGATGGGTGGGCAGCCTGGCATCGGCCCGTTTGCTGCCGTGCGACGTCGCCGCCGGTGGTGTCGAAGATGGCGATGTTTCGGTGAAGGGGCGGCTGCCCGGCGTGGATCGGTCACCGCGGCAGCTGCGTCGACCGGTTCGGCGTCCCGTGGATGGTCAACATCAGTCAGCCATCGCCGCCCGGCGTCAGGTTTCGGCGTGGCCGCCGCACCGCGTGAGGCTGCGGCGTGGTCGCGGCTCGGCGCCGTCCTCGCGCACGGACGCAGGTCAACAGGTGCCGAACGGCCCTGGCTCGCCTTCGCATGACTCCACCCTTGCGGCGTCGAGGTGGACCGCAGTTGGGGGGAGCGGAACCCGTGGCTCGAAACGGGTGCGGGGGTCAGGGATGGCGGGCCGGGGTCGGTGCCGGGGCCGGTGGGGGCGCGTCGACCGCACAGTGCAGCCAAGGCTTCTCAGGGGTGGCAGGGGTGGGGGCTGCAGCGGCCGGCGGGCGTGGTGGGTTGCGGATCGTGGCGGCGGCCAGGGCGCCCGCCACCAGGCAGAGGGCGGCGCAGATCAGGACCGCGGTGTGGAAGCCGGTGGAGAGGCGGGACGGGTCCAGGTAGGCGGTGCCGGTGATGCCCGCGGCGGCGGGGAGGACGGCGACGGCGACGAGGCCGGCGGCGCGGGCGACGTCGTTGTTGACCGCGGAGGCCATGCCGGCGTGGCTGGAGCGGGCGGAGGACAGGGCGGTCGACGTGAGGGGGGCGACTGTCGTGGCGAGGCCGAGGCCGAGGACGGTGACGGCCGGGAGGACCTCGGTGACATACGAGCCGGACGCCGTGATCCGTGCGAACAGGGCCATCCCGAGGCCGACGACGAGAGGGCCGGCGCTCATCTGCAGGCGCGGGCCGATGCGGGCGGCGAGGGCGCCGGAGCGGGCGGACAGGGCCAGCATGATGGCGGTGACCGGCAGGAGGGAGACGCCGGCCTGCAGGGCCGTGTAGCCGGCGACCTGCTGGAGCTGGATCGGCAGGAGGAACAGGGCGCCGCCGATCGCGCCGTAGACGACGAACGTGACGACGTTGGTGGCGCTGAACTGCGGTGAGGTGAAGAGGTCCAGTGGCAGCATCGGGTGGGCGGTGCGTCGCTCCCACCAGACGAACGCGGCGAGCAGCAGCACGCCGCCGCACAGGGACGTGAGGACGGCGGGGCTGGTCCAGCCGAGGGAGTGGCCCTCGATGAGCCCATATGTGAGGCCGACGAGGCCGAGGGTGACGAGGGTGCCGCCGGGGACGTCGACGGGGCCGGTGGCGGTGGTGTCGCGGGACTCGGGGACGTGGCGCCAGGTGAGCAGGACGACGACGACGGCGATCGGCACGTTGATGGCGAAGATGAGGCGCCAGGAGGCGGCGCCGACGAGCCAGCCGCCGAGGAACGGGCCGATGGCGGTGGCGACGCCGCCGAGGCCGGACCAGGCGCCGATCGCGCGGCTGCGGTCCTCCCGGCGGAACGACGCCTGCAGGATGGCGAGGCTGCCGGGGGTGAGCAGGGCCGCGCCGACGCCCTGCAGGGCGCGGGCGGCGATGAGGGTCGGTGCGTCGGGCGCGGCGCCGCACAGCACGGACGCGACCGCGAACCAGACGACGCCGACGAGGAAGATCCGGCGCCGGCCATACCGGTCGCCGAGTGCTCCCGCGATGAGCAGCAGCCCGGCGAGGGCGAGCGTGTAGGAGGTGACGACCCACTGCAGCGTCTCGAGGTCGGCGCCGAACGACCGGCCGATCGCCGGCAGCGCGATCCCGACCACCGTCGCGTCGATCGCCGCGATGCCGGACCCGAGGATCGTCGCGGTCAGGACCCAGCGGCCCGTCGCGCTGCCGTACGAGAGCGTTGCCATGCGAAGAACCTAGCTCCCGGGTGTGACAGAAACGCTTCAGTGCCGGTGGCCGCGGACCTTCACCTTGAAGTTCATCGACGGCCCGGGCGTCGGCGCGGTCTTCGTGACGAGCGTGTACCCCGGCGGGTCGAGCTCCAGGTCCAGGCGGTGGAACACGCGCGCCATCGACAGGGCCATCTGCACGTCGGCGAAGCTCTTGCCGAGGCACGTGTGCGGTCCCCGCCCGTACGGCGAGTACGCGCCGGGCCGCAGGTGCTCCGAGCGTGGTTTGGCGTACCGCTCGACGTCGAAGCGCGCCGGGTCCGGGAAGTACTCCTCCATGAAGTGCGGGACGGTCGTGCCGATGTACACCATCTCGCCCTCCTTGATCGTGTGCCCGGCGAACTCGAAGTCCCGGGTGGCGGTCCGGTTGAGCGCGACCGCGATCGGGTGGAGCCGCATCGTCTCCATCAGCGCGTACCGGATCGTCGGGATCTTGCGCAGGTCGTCGTCGGTGATGGGGCCCGCGGCGAACAGCGCGTCGGCCTCCTCCTGCACGCGGGCGAGGACCTCGGGGTGCTTGAGGACGCGGTAGATGAACGCCGCGGTCGTGTTCGCCACCGTGTCCAGGCCCGCGACGTACGGCCCGGTCAGCGCGAGCGTGAGGTCGTTGACCGGCAGGACGCCCTCACGGTTGAGGTGCACGTCCATGAGGTCCTCGACGAGGTTGCGCTCCGCCTCGGGCCTGCTGCCGGCGCTCGCCCGAAGGCTCGCGATCATCGTGTCGCCGAGCTCGAACACCCGCGCCCTGGCCTTGCGGTATTTCGGGTGCCTGAGCAGGATCTTCGGCCGCTGCCTGGTGACCAGGACGTTGAGCACGTACAGCGTCATGGTGCGGATGTCCGGCACGTACTGCAGGGGCGCGTTGCCGGTGAGGATCGTGCCGAGCTGGTCGGTGACCATGTACTGCAGGGCGTGCACGACGGGCACGGACCGGCCGGGCGTCCAGTCGCGCTCCAGGACCCGGTCGGTGATCTCGACGAGCTCGTTGCCGCGGCCCTTGATCGCGTCGCGGGAGTAGCCGCGGCGCATGATGTCGCGCAGCTCCTTGTGGCTGTCGCCGTCCTCGCCGAGGATCGTGCGGGTGCCGCCGTACTCGTCGAGGAAGCCCTGCCAGAACTCCTTCGAGCGCAGGCATTCGCGGCCTTCGCGGGAGCCCATGAACTCGGCCGCCTCGGCGCCGGCGATGACGGTGTGCGTCTTGTTGAACAGCCGGATCCGGAAGACGGGGCCGTTGTCGCGGTAGGCCTGGGCGAAGAACGCGGCCGGGTCCTTGGCCAGCTCAAGGACGTTGCCGATGACGGGCCGCCCTTTCGCCACGGGGATCGGGCGCGCGGCGGCGGGGGCTGTTTCGGTGACTGTCATTGAGCGTCGACCCTCCGTGGTCTCGGCGACACGTCGCGGAAATCGAGCCGATGCTATCGAACGTGATCTCCGTCCGGTATCCCGTGGTGCGCCGCGGACCGGGGCGGGGGAGGCATCATGGCGGGCATGATGCTGCGGCGGTGGGCGGGCGACGACGTGGAAGCGTTCTACGACATCTACTCCCGGTGGGAGGTGATGCGGCATCTGGGCGCGCACCCGCGGCGGGTGGTCGCGGACCGGGACGAGGCCCTCGCCAGGCTGGCCAGGATGCAGTCCCGTGAGGACGGTCCGAGAGGTTACTGGGCGATCGACGTGGACGGGGTGCCGGTCGGCACGGTCCTGCTGCTGCCGCTCGACGACGCCGGCGGGGACTCGGGCGAGGTGGAGGTCGGCTGGCACCTGCACCCCGCGCAGCACGGCAAGGGCCTCGCCACCACGGCGGCCCGGGAGCTGCTGTCCCGGACCAGCGGCCGTGTCCTGGCCCTCACGGACCAGGACAACCTCGCGTCGCAGGCGGTCGCGAAACGCCTCGGCATGACCGACGAGGGGCTGACCGACCGCTGGTATGGCACGACCGCCCGTCAGTTCGCCGTCATGCTCGGCTGAGGATCATGTGGGTCGCCGAGTCGGAGGCGGCCATCCGGGTGCAGGTGAGGCCGTCGGCCAGCCCGTCGGTGAAGAGCCGCTCGCCCCGGCCGAGGACGATCGGGATGATCGTCAGGTGCAGCTGGTCGACGAGGCCGGCGCGCAGATACTGCTGGATGGTGGAGACGCCGCCGCCGAGCCGCACGTCGAGCCCGCCGGCCGCCTTCGTGGCCTGCTCGAGGGCGTCCTCGATGCCGCCGGTGACGAAGTGGAAGACGGTGCCGCCGAGCATCGTCACGCTGGGCCGCGCGTGCTTCGTCAGGACGAAGACCGGGTGGTGATAGGGCGGGTCCTCGCCCCACCAGCCGCGCCACGTCTCGTCGGGGGCCCACGGTCCCCGGACGGGACCGAACATGTTGCGGCCCATGATGGTGGCGCCGAGCCCGGTCTGCCCGGCGGCGATCATCTCGTCGTCGAGGCCCTCGGAGCCGCCCTCCTCGCCGATCATCTGGCGGCCGGTGCGGGTCCGGAAGAACCACTCGTGCAGTCGCTCGCCCCCGGTGCCGAGCGGCTCGTCGAGGCGCTGGTCCGGTCCTGCGCCGTAACCGTCGATGGAGACGCAGAAGTTGTGCACTCTCAGCATTGCCGGATCCCTTCGAAGAACGATGTCACCACCAGGTCGGACAGGGGGGCGCGGGATCGACATGGCGAGATAAAACTAGCCTCCTAGGAAGCTTAACACGATGTGGCGACCGGCAACCATGCGTTTTTGACAATCATTGTCAACAGTCGCCAGGATGGGGATCATGCTGCGACGCGCCGTCCTCGCCGGCCTCACCGCCGGGTCCCTGTTGCTCACCGCCACCGCCTGCGGCGGCGACGAGCAGACCCCGCAGCGGCAGGCCGACGGCCGGCTGAAGGTCGTGGCGGGGTTCTACCCGTTGCAGTACCTGTCGGAGCGGCTGGGCGAGGCGCAGGCCGCGGTCACCAACCTCACCCAGGCCGGGGCGGAGCCGCACGACCTGGAGCTCAAGCCGAGCCAGCTGGCCCGGATCACCGACGCGGCCCTGGTCGTCTACCTGTCGGGCTTCCAGCCGTCGGTCGACGAGGCCGTGCGGCTGCAGGCGAAGGACAAGGCGTTCGACGTCGCCGCGGTCGAGCCCCTCGAGCACGACAACGACCCGCACGTCTGGCTCGACCCGGTCCGCTTCGCCGCGATCGCCGGGAAGCTGGCCGACCGGCTCGCCACCGTCGACCCGGTGAACGCCGACGCGATCAGGACCCGGGCCGGCCAGCTGCGGGACGAGCTCAAGCGCCTCGACGAGGAGTACGCGGCGGGCCTGCGCACCTGCGCCCGGCGGGAGTTCGTGACCAGCCACGCGGCGTTCGGGTACCTCGCCGCCCGGTACGGGCTGACGCAGGTGCCGATCTCGGGCCTGGACCCGGAGGAGGAGCCGAGCCCGCAGCGGGTGTCGGAGGTCGCCGCCCTGGCGAAGGAGAAGGGCGTGACGACGATCTTCTTCGAGGCGCTGGTCAGCCCGAAGCTGTCGGAGACGGTGGCGAAGGAGATCGGGGTGAAGACGGCCGTCCTCGACCCGATCGAGGGCGTCGACGAGGGCAGCGACTACGTGTCGGTCATGGTGCGCAATCTCGCCGCCCTGCGTGAAGCGCTCGGGTGCGGCTGAGTCATATCCTTGGCCGGGTGCGCCGACCATCGAGACCCCTCGCCGCCTTGACCGCGCTCGTGCTGCTGGCCGGCTGCACGGCGAGCCGGGGCACGACCCTGGCCGCGCCGGAGCGGCTGGCGGCCGGCAACCTCGACGGCACCTCCACGCCGGTCGCCGACCCGCTCTACCCGGCCTACGGCAACCCGGCCGTCGACGTCCTGCACTACGGCCTGGCCCTGACCTGGGCGCCGCAGACGAAGACCCTCACCGGGAAGGCGACGGTGAAGCTGCGGGTGCTGCGCGCCGAGCCGGCGCTGTCGCTGGACTTCACCAGCCCGTACACGGTGAGCGCCACGACGGTCGACGGGGCCGCGGCCACCGGGCGGGTCTCCGGCGGCAAGCTGGTCGTCGACCGGGCGGTGCCGGCCGGCAGCACCGTCACCCTCGTCGTGGACTACTCGGGGACGCCGGCGCCGGTGCCGATGCCCTCGCACCGCGGGGACGCCGAGCCGCTCGGCCTGACCGTGACCCCGGCCGGTGAGCTGTGGACGATGCAGGAGCCGTTCGGCGCGTCGACCTGGTACCCGGCGAACGACCAGCCGTCGGACAAGGCGCTGTACGACATCTCGATCACGGTCCCGGAGGGCTGGGAGGCGGTCGCGAGCGGCACCCCGGGCCCGGTCACCGGCAGCACGTTCACCTACGCGTCGACGCAGCCGGTCGCGTCCTACCTGACGACCCTCGCCGTGGGCCAGGACTACCGCCTGGAGCAGCTGAAGGGCGACGTGCCGGTGTACCTGTGGACGCGGCCCGGCAAGGACGACAAGTTCCTGCCGGTGCTGCGCAAGGCGCCGGAGCACATCCGGTGGCTGGAGGCGCGGTTCGGCCGGTACCCGTTCCCGAGCGCCGGGGCGGTCATCGTGCCGTCGCGCTCGGCGATGGAGACCCAGCAGATGGTGACGATCGGCGGCGACGTGCTCGGCAGCTCCGGCAACGTGGCGGGCCTGGACGGGATCATGCTGCACGAGTACGCGCACCAGTGGTTCGGCGACGCGGTCAGCCCGGCGGTGTGGAAGGACGTGTGGCTCAACGAGGGCTGGGCGACCTACGCGGAGGCGCTCTACACGGCGGAGCGGGACGGTTACAGCATCGACGACTGGGCGCAGCGGGCGCGCAAGAGCGACGCGGACGCGCGGCAGCGGCTCGGCCCGCCCGGCAACCCGCGCGCGGACAGTTTCGCGGAGGGCAACGTGTACGTGTGCCCGGCGCTGATGCTGCATGAGCTGCACCGCGCCCTCGGCGACACCGCCTTCTTCGCCCTCGCCAGGGCGTGGGTGTCGCAGCACGCGGGCACGGCGCAGGACCGGGCGGCGTTCACCGCGTTCGTGAACCGGCAGACGGGCCGCGACTTCACGAAGCTCATCGACGCGTGGCTGGACTCGCCGACGACCCCGGCGTGACGGTTATTCGTGCAGCCCGCCGGCGACGACGTGGATGAACGCGGCCTGCACGTCGTCGGTGGTCAGCGCGTTGTCGACGTACGCGTCGATCGGCTTGAGCGCGGTCTTGAGCCGGTCCGCGGAGTCCTTCTTGCCGAGGACGACGACGCTGACGCTGACGGGCTTGTTCGGGTCCTGCAGCTCGGTGAGCTTGCGCACCAGCTCGTCGACGGCGGCGGTGTCGGCGCTGTCCTTGTTCTGGTCGTCGGTGAAGACGAGGACCTGGTTGAACATGTCGTCGCGGTAGTCGTCGCGGACGGACTGGTAGCCGGCGACGATCGCGTCGAAGAGGCCGGGTCCGCTGCGGTGGGCGGCGAGCTTGCCGACCTGCTTGCCGAACGCGGCGCGGCTGGTGTCGTCGAGCCGGTCGGTCGGCATGAGTTTGCGGTAGCCGGGGGTGCCGGGGCTGACCTCCCACAGGCCGAGCCGGGACCCGACGGGCATGAGCCCGGCGAGGACGACGCAGCCGTTGCGCAGCACGTCCAGGGGCGGGATCTGGGCCTTGCCGGGCGGTGGTGAGGCGCCGCCGGTGGGGGTGCCGGCGGCGCCGTTGGCGGCGAGGTCGACGATGATGAGCAGGTTGCTGCGCCGGTCCTCGGGGTCCCAGGTGGCGAAGATGTGCTGCACGTGGTGCGGCTGGAGGACCTCGAAGGGTTTCGCGGTCGGCTCGGGCAGCACGTTGGCGCCGTCGAAGATCGGCCGGAGGTTGTCGGGGCCGCGCAGGCCGGCCTCGGCGATGGCGCGGCTGCCTTCGGCGCTGGTGAACGCGGCGTAGAGGCGGCGCAGCGCGGCGGCCTTCTTCGGGTCGGCGGCGGCGGCCGCGGACGGCAGCCACGTGTAGCGCAGGGTCGCGGTGTGGTCGGTGCCGACGATGTACCGCCGGTCGGACTTCGCCAGGCGCAGGGTGGCCAGCAGCGCGTACTCGGGGATGAGCCCGACCTCGCCGGCCGTCTCGGGGATGGCGGCGAGGTCGTGGTTGACGGTGCGGGTGACGCCTAGGACGTTGGTGAGCACGAGCGAGGAGGCGTCCATGCCCTTGTCCAGCCACACGGCCTCGCCGACGGCGCCGGCGGCGACCATGCCGTCGCCGGACATGGCGGGGTTGCGCACGACCATGCGGACCCCGGAGTTCTTGGTGTTGAGCAGCCCGGCGAGGGCGAGCCAGCTGCCGCCGCCGGCGTTGATCCGGTCGCCGGTCGCGGGGTCGGTGACCATGTAGATGGGGCTGGTCGCGAGGGTCGCGTAGGCGTTGAGGGTGTCCTTCTTCGCCAGGAGCTGCGGCGGGGCGATGACGTCCCAGGCGGCGTCGTCGGGGATCCACAGGTCGGCGCGGCTCTGGCTGAGCTGCCCGCCGGCGGACCGGCCGTCGGCGCTGGTGGTGTCGACGAGGACGCAGTTGCCGCCGCCGCGCAGGGTGCGGCCGGCGGCGGAGACGACGGTGGCGAACGAGGATGCGGTGACGACGTGCAGGGTCGTCTCGCAGCCGCCCTCGGCGCCCTTGGCGGCGTTGTTGGCCACGACGTACCAGCCGGCGCCGCCGACGAGACCGATGCCGAGGAGCAGGACGAGTCCGCGCAGCACGGCGCCGATGAGGCGGGTGCCGGCCTTGTGCTTGCCCATCGTTTTGGCAACCATCCGCGAGGTCAGAGGGGGTTCACGCGGTCGTGAACGCGGAAAGTATGCCATTGAGCAAGGATGATTCGGTTCCCGCTCGGCCGTCCGGCCGTGACCCTGAGCCGTTCAGCCAGGTACACGGGCTGAACGGCTCAGGCGGCGCTCGGCGGGGTGGCGGTCAGCCGCGCGGCACGACGGTGCCGAGGACGCCGGTGCCGGGGTTCCAGTCGGCGGACACGACGGTGGCGCCGCGGCTCGCGAGCAGGTTGATCCGGGCGAGGGCCTGCGCATTGGTGGGGGAGGTGGGGTCGATCGGCGGCGGGACGGCCGACGCGTCGGTCATGACGAGCAGGTAGTGGTTGGTGTTGTACCAGGTGGTGTCGATGGACCCGTTGAGGTAGGTGGCGGCGCTGCCGTCGAAGACGACGAACCAGGGCCGGATGTTCGTCTCGCTGTAGCGGGTGCGCGGGTCGCCGGCGGCGGCGTCGAGCACCGAAGGGAACGACTGGGCCCGGGCGAGGTTCCCGGCGGCGTTGAGGTCGCGCAGGTGGCGGCCGTATTCGACGTCGGTGTCGAGGTTGTCGAACGGGTTGCCGCGTTCGAACGTGCCGGGGATGATCTCGAGCAGGACCTTGCCGGCGAGGGCGGCGCGGGTCGGCCAGTTGTCGGCCTTCGCGGCCGCGTCGAGGGTGGCGTGGGAGCCCTTGAGGTCGGCGGGTTTGAAGACCTTGCCGCCGAGCTTGCCCGCGACGAGGGTGTCGAAGTCGGCGGGGCCGAGCCCGTACCGGCTGTCGAAACCGGCCTTGAGCTCGATCTTCAGGTGCAGCGGGGGGTGGCCGGGGTGGGCGTCGCTCCAGATGCGGATGTCGTCGAGGCAGACGCCGAACTGCTGGTCGCGGGCGCCGGTGCGCAGCTGGGCGGCGGTGGTCGCGGCGGTGCAGTTGTTGCTGGTGCCGAACAGCTCGTGGTTGACCCGCCAGCGCCGGGTGGCGCTGTCGGCCCAGATGTCGAACTCGATGAGGTTGACGCCGGTGTCGAGGGCGTCGGCGAGGTAGGCGAACTTCGCCTTGTCGTAGGTGTTGTGCACGCCGACGGCGGTGGTGCGGGACAGCTTCAGGGCGTCGGTGGGCCCGGCGGCCTGGGCGGCGGACGGGGCGAGCAGTGCGGCGGCGCACGCTACGAGCGTGACGGTGATCGATGGCTTCCAGCGCATGCGGAGCACGATAACCATCGATGGAGTCCGGCCGGGACCGGTGGCGTGAACATCCGCCGAACGATCATCCACAGTGGACCAAGTGAACAGCGTCTGAACAGGGAATAGACGGCCAGGAGTTGCGCGTACCGGCGACAATCTCAGGCGTGAGAAGGACCGGATGGCTGATCGTCCTCGTGGTGCTGCTCGTCGTCGCCGGCGCCTCCGTCGGGCACCTCCTGGCCCGCCGCACCGCCACCCACGAGCTGACCGGCGTGATCGGGTCGGAGAAAGCGCAGTTCTTCGCCGACCCCGACGTCAGGGCCGCCCTCGCCGGGCACGGGTACCGGCTGCGCCTGGACCCCGCCGGGTCCCGCCGCATGGCCGACCTGCCGCTGGACGGCTACGACTTCGCGTTCCCCGGCAGCGCGCCCGCCGCCGCCGAGATCGCCCGGCGGCGCCCCGCTGCGGGCGCCCCGGTGGCCGTGTTCCGCTCGCCCCTCGCCGTGGCGGGCACCGGCCCGATCGTCGACCTGCTGCAGAGCGCCGGCCTGGCCCGCCGCGTCACCGCCGGCGGGCACTGGACCCTGGACCTGAAGGCGTTCGTCGCGGCGAACCAGCGCGGGCAACGCTGGGACCAGATCCCCGGCAACGCCACCTTCAACGTCAGGCAGGCGGTCCTCGTCGCCACGACCCGCCCCGCCGACTCCAACTCCGCGGCGCTGTTCGCCTACGTCCTGGACCAGGTCACCGGCGGCGACCTCGGCGCCGTCACCAAGGTCTTCGCCGACCAGGGCGCCGTCGACACCACCACCGAGGAACCGTTCGAGAGCTGGCTGCGCCGCGGCAAGGACTTCGCGCCCCTGGTCCTGGTCTACGAGGCCCAGTTCCTGGACCGCGGGAAGGGCGGCGACCACGTGCTGCTGTACCCGCAGCCGACGGTCGTCAGCGAACACACCGTCGTGCCGTTCACCACCGCCGGCGCCGACCTCGCGAAACTCCTCGCCACGGACCCGCAGCTGCAGCGCCTCGCCGCCGCGCACGGCTTCCGGACCGCCGCCGAGCCCGGCGCGGTCACCCTCGGCGCCGCCGACACGATCCCGTCCCCGGACGAACCCACCCTGCACGCGCTGCTCGCCGCGCTGGAAGAGAGACTCGCATGAGAAAGCTGTGTGGAGCGCTCGCCCTGATCGTCCTGCTCTCCGCCTGTACCGAGGCACCGCAGGCGGCCAAGGGGGAGGCGCCGTTCCTGAAGGGCGACGGCACGCTGCGGGTCCTGGCCGGCAGTGAGCTCGCCGACCTGCAGCCGATCCTCGACGACGCGGCCGCCGCGACCGGGGTCAAGGTCGTGCTCACCGCCACCGGCACCCTCGACGGCATCGAGTCCGTCGTCAAGGGCGGCGCCGCGAAGCAGTACGACGCGACCTGGTTCGCCAGCAACCGCTACCTGCAGCTGCACCCCGACGCCGCCACGCAGACGGGCACCGCGACCAAGGTCGCCACGTCGCCCGTCGTCCTCGGCCTGCGCCGGTCCGTCGCGCAGCAGCTCGGCTGGCTCGAGACCCGGCCAACGTGGAGCGAGATCGCGGTCGCCGCCGGCGAACGCCGCTTCACCTACGGCATGACCAACCCCGCCGCGTCCAACTCGGGCTTCGCCGCCCTCGTCGGGGTCGCCGCGGCGATCGCCGGGACCGGCGCCGCCCTCACCGCCGACCAGATCGGCCCGATCACCCCGCGGCTGCGGGCGTTCTTCGCCGGGCAGAGCCTCACCGCCGGCTCCTCCGGCTGGCTCATGGACGCCTACCTGCGCGCCGCCGCCGACGGCCGGCCCGTCGACGGCCTCGTCAACTACGAGTCGGTGATCCTGTCGCTGAACGCGTCCGGGAAGCTCACCGAACCCATGGTCGTGATCTACCCCGCCGACGGGGTCGTCACCGCCGACTACCCGCTGACCCTGCTGACGTCCGCGTCGCAGCAGGCCCGGACCAACTACGCGGCGGTCGCCGACTACCTGCGCCGGCCGTCGGTCCAGCGGCAGATCATGGCGAAGACGTGGCGGCGCCCCGCGGTGCCGGACCCGGCGCTGACCCTCGCACCCGAGTTCGGGCCGAGGTCCGGGAACCTGCCGGAGCTGCCGTTCCCCGGCAAGCTCGACGCCGCCGACGCCCTCATCGGCGCGTTCGGCGACTCGCTGCGCCGCCCCGCCCGCACCATCTACGTGCTGGACCTGTCCGGGTCGATGAAGGGCGACCGGCTCGCCGGGCTCAAGACCGCCCTGACCGGGCTCACCGGCGCCGACACCAGCCTGTCCGGGCAGTTCACCCGGTTCAACGGCCGCGAACAGGTGGTGCTGCTGCCGTTCAGTACCAGACCAGGCGCCGCGACCACGTTCGAACTGCCCGAGGCCGGGTTCGACCCCGTCCTCGCACAGATCCGCGGCCACGTCACGAACCTGAAGGCCGAGGGCGACACCGCCATCTACGACGCGCTGCTCGCCGCGTACGGGCTCGCCGGAGCCTCCCCGGACCGGGTCACGTCGATCGTGCTGCTCACCGACGGGGAACGCACCGTCGGCGCCGACCTCGCCGCGTTCCGGGCGAAGGTCCCGCAGCTGCCGAAGGTGCCCGTCTTCACCGTCCTGTTCGGGGAGAGCAACACCGGCGAGATGACCGAGGTCGCGACCCTCACCGGCGGCCGCACCTTCGACGCCCGCGCCACCGGCGCGCTCCCGGCCGCGTTCAAGGAGATCCGCGGCTACCAGTGATCCGGGGAGATCGGTAACGCGGTGTTCAAACGCCGGTGGTGGTGAAACGGCGGGCGAGAGGGTACATCAGTGGGATGGCTGGCCTCTCGCTCGACGACTACGTGGTCGAGGACGACGATGACGACGATCCCGTGCTGCTGCGCAAGGACGGGCAGCCGATCGACACCTGGCGGGAGGACTATCCCTACGACGAGCGGATGACCCGCGACGAGTACGACCGCACCAAGCGCCTCCTGCAGATCGAGCTGCTGAAGCTGCAGTACACGCTGAAGGCCCGCGGCGAGCGTCTGGTGATCCTCTTCGAGGGCCGCGACGCCGCGGGCAAGGGCGGCACCATCAAACGCTTCATGGAGCACCTCAACCCGCGCGGTGCCAGGGTCGTCGCGCTGGAGAAGCCCAGCGAACGCGAGTCGACGCAGTGGTATTTCCAGCGGTACGTCGGCCATCTGCCGGCGGCGGGGGAGTTCGTGCTGTTCGACCGGTCCTGGTACAACCGGGCCGGCGTCGAACGGGTCATGGGCTTCTGCAGCCGCGCCGAATACCTGGAGTTCATGCGGGAGGCGCCGGAGCTGGAGCGGATGCTCGTGCGGTCCGGGATCCACCTCGTCAAGTTCTGGTTCTCGGTGTCCCGCAACGAGCAGAAGACCCGGTTCCTGATCCGGCAGGTCGACCCGGTCCGGCAGTGGAAGCTCTCCCCGATGGACCTCGCGTCGCTGGACAAATGGGACGAGTACACGGAGGCGAAGGAGGCGATGTTCTTCTACACCGACACCGCCGACGCCCCCTGGACCGTGGTCAAGTCCAACGACAAGAAACGCGCCCGCATCGAGGCGATGCGGCACGTGCTGAGCCGCTTCGACTACGACGGCAAGGACGTCGACCTGGTCCGCAACCCCGACCCGCTGATCATCGGCCCGGCCGCCCTCGCAGACGAGCCCACCGACGACGCCCCGCGCCTCTAGGCGCCGTCAGCGGTCCGGGTCTCGCCGCTCGCGCCGGTCGCGGCCGCGGGCGGCCCAGGCGCGCACGCGCGGGGACGGGTCGGCCAGGAGGATCCCCAGCGCGGACCGTGCGTCCGGGCCGGGCAGCCCGCCGAGCCGCCAGCCGAGATCCGCGCGGACGTCGTCGTCGGGGTCGCCGGTCAGCGGCAGCAGCGCCGCGCCGGCGCCGGCCCGGGCGAGGAACGCGACGATGCCCGCCGACCTCGACCGGATGACCGGGTCGGGGTCGGCGAGCAGGCCGCGGGCCACGGCGTCGACCCGGGCGGCGTCGGGCTGGGCGCCGAGCGCCTCGAGTGCCGTGTGCCGCAGGTCCGGGTCGCTCAGCGCCGCCACCAGGGTGTCGAAGTCGTCGGGGTGACCGGCCAGACCGAGCGCCCACAGCCGGGTCGGCTCGTCCCCGCGGTGCGCGAGGATCACCTGCCGGCAGCCTGCCGGGTCTTCGCCGATCAGCTCCTCGATCTCCTCGACGACCGGGTCGGCGCAGTCCCGCACGCCCGTCATGGCGTGCAGGAGCTGCTCCAGTCGCCGCATGCGCCGACGGTACCGGCCGGCGCCGGTTCCTCGTGACCTGCCGCCTTCGCGTCAGATTCTCGTGATCTGCTGCAGCAGCCAGGTGTTGCCGTCGGGGTCGGCGAACGCGCAGTACAGGATGCCGCCCATGTCGTCGACGCCGCCGAGCTCGACCCCGCGGGCCAGCAGCAGCTCCCGCGCCCTGTGGATGTCGGCGACGACCAGGTGCAGGCCGCGCAGCGTGCCGGCGGGCAGGTCCAGGCCCGGCAGGTCCTGGTACAGCACGACCGAGCACGCCGACCCGGGCGGCGTCAGCTGGGTGACGCGGGAGCCGTTGCCCGGCTGGATGTCGTGGTCGAGGCCGAAGCCGAGCAGGTCGACGTAGAACGCGATCGCCCGGTCGACGTCGGCGACGGGCACCGGGACCAGCTCGAGGCGCATGTCCGGGACCGGCGGCAGGGGCAGGCCCGCCGCGTACGCCTCCAGGCTGGCGAAGCCGGCCTCGAGTCCCTCACGCATCCCGGACTGCAGGGCGGCGTCGCGGGCCTCCTGCGACGGGTACCGCACCAGCGTGGTGATCGTCGTGTGGCTGCCGAGGGCGGTGAAGGTCAGCGTGTTGACGGTCTCGGGCCAGTCCGGCCCCCACGACTCGGTGGCGACGAGCCGCAGCGGCCGCTGGACCTCCTGGAACGTGCCGGTGAGCGTCATCTCCGCGTCGCCCTCGCCGCGCAGCACGTAGCGGTACGCGCCGCCGGGCCGCAGGTCGATCTCGCAGACCGGCATCGTCCAGCCGGGCGGGCCCGTCATCCAGTGCGGCAGGTGCTCGGGCTTCGTGTGGCAGTCGAAGACCAGGGCGCGGGGCGCGGCGACGGTCCGCCGGATCTGGATCTCGGTGTCGCTGGGCAGCTCGAACGCGGTGACGCCGGGCTCATTCGTCGCGATCATCGTTGGCTTCCTTCGATTGCAGGGTCTGCAGATAGCGGTCGAGTCGTGCGTAGTTCTCGTCCCAGAACCGCCGGTACTCCTCGGCGAACTCCGTCACCTCGCGCATGGGTGCGGCCTCCAACCGGCAGGGGCGCCACTGTGCCTCGCGGCCGCGGCTGATCAGACCGGCCTGCTCCAGGACCCGCAGGTGCTTGGAGATCGCCGGGCCGCTCATCGCGAACGGGGCGGACAGCTCCTTCACGGTCGCCTCGCCGCGGGTGAGCCGGGCGAGGATCGCCCGCCGTGTCGGGTCGGCGAGCGCCGCGAAGGTCGTGCTGAGCTGATCCGTGACCATCAGTTACCTCACCACTTGGTTATCTAACCTATCGGTTATTTAAGCTGCCGGTGTACCGCGCGTCAAGCCGAACATTTTCCAACAAGATCTTTCAGAAGCCGCCGCGGCTGCGCATAATCGTGCATCGACACACCGCCATGTGTCGTGTCTTTCCGCACTTGGAGATGCCATGAGACGAGCCCTCGCCCTGCTGGCGCTGCTGGCCGGGATGGTGCTGACCCCCGTGCCCGCGGCCGCCGCCACCTCAGGAAACCCGATCCTGCCCGGGGACCACCCGGACCCGTCGATCGAGCTGTTCAACGGCGCCTACTACGTGTACACGACCGCGAGCGGCGGCACGACCGACGCACCCGGCCGCTACTTCCACGCGTGGCGCTCCACCGACCTCACCAACTGGGTCGACGCCGGCGTCGTCCTGGACCGCGCCACCGTCAGCTGGGCGTCCACCGACACCCGCACCTGGGCACCGGACATGGTGTACCGCAACGGCAAGTACTACTTCTACACCGCGATCGCCACGTCCGTCGCCGTCGCCGTCTGCGACTCACCCGTCGGCCCCTGCCGCGACAAGGGCTCACCCCTCGTCCAGGGCAAGATCTTCAACGGCATCGAGGCCATCGACCCGATGGTCTTCGTCGACGACGACGGCCAGGCGTACCTGTACTTCGGCGGCTCCGCCGGCGGCGGCAACATGGGCGTCTTCCGGCTCGGCGCCGACATGACCTCCGTCGCGGGCGCCGTCACCGTGCAGCGCCCGCAGAACTTCACCGAGGCGCCGTTCGTGTTCAAGCGCGCCGGGCGCTACTACCTGCAGTACTCCAACGGCTCGTACGCCGACAACACCTACAACGTGCAGTACTCCACCGGACCCGGCCCGCTCGGACCGTGGACCTACGGCGGGCAGATCCTCTCGGCGAGCGGCACCAACAACGGCCCCGGCCACAACGGCATGCTGCAGTACCCGGGCACCGACGACTGGTACATGATCTACCACCGCTACCAGAACGCCGACTACAGCAAGCGGTACACCGCCCTGGACCGCATGTACTTCAACGGCGACGGCTCCATCCAGCGCGTCACGATGACCTCCACCGGCGTCGACGCCCGCCCCGCCCCGGCCGCAGGCGGCCTCCTCACCGGGCCGGGCGGCAAATGCGTCGACGTCACGGGCGACGACTCCGGCGGCAACGGCGCCGCCGTGCAACTGTGGGACTGCCTGGCGTCCGCCGCCGACCAGCACTGGACCCTCACCGGCGGCGCACTGCGGACCCTGGGCCGCTGCCTCGACGTCACCGGCGGCTCCACCGCGAACGGCGCGCTCGTGCAGCTGTGGGACTGCAACGGCGGCGGCGCCCAGCAGTGGGCACCGCAGCCGAACGGCACCCTGCGCAACCCGGCGTCGGGCCGCTGCCTGGACTCCCCGAACGGCGCCACCGCCAACGGCACCCGCCTGCGCATCTGGGACTGCAACACCGCCGCCGCCCAGCAGTTCCGCCTGACCACGGGCACGATCACCGGCCCCGGCGGCAAATGCGTCGACGTCTCCGGCGACGACATCGGCGTCAACGGCGCCCGCGTCCAGCTGTGGGACTGCCTGCCGTCCGCCGCCGACCAGCACTGGACCCTCACCGGCGGCGCACTGCGGACCCTGGGCCGCTGCCTCGACGTCACCGGCGGCTCCACCACCAACGGCGCGGCCGTCCAGCTGTGGGACTGCAACGGCGGCGGCGCCCAACAGTGGGCACCGCAGCCGAACGGCACCCTGCGCAACCCGGCGTCGGGCCGCTGCCTGGACTCCCCGAACGGCGCCACCGCCAACGGCACCGCCCTGCGCATCTGGGACTGCAACACCTCCGCGGCGCAGGTCTTCCGCCTGACCTGACACTCCTCGCCCTCGGCGCCGAGTCCTTGTGCATGCGGGCCCGGCGCCGGTGTCATGATCGGTGCATTCCTGGTCCACGGGCGAAGGTCGGGAACGATGCCCTCGAATCGCTGCACCGACTCCCTACCCTCGGCGACTCCGACGACCATCCTGTGGCGCGCCCATCGCGACCCGCCGTGCAGGTCCAGAGACTCGTACCGATCGGGCGCACGAGTTGGTCGGATGCCGTGTCCACCTCGCCACCAGCGGGGCGGCGAACTGACGAATCAGCCGACCTGAACCCTCACCAACCAAGTTGATGTGGCCTCCGGCTAGGTAGATTGTTCAAAGTCGATGAGAGGAGTGACGTTGGGTGGGCAGGATGCGATACGAGGCTTCGAATACCAGTTCCTGCGCACGCTTGAGTATGCGTTCGAAGCCATTGCCGACCCAGGATCGTCGGCAACGGGCATCTATGTTGAAAGCCCGCCAGCTGCCACGCCGGACGAGGACGCGGAGGCGGTTGACTTCGCCATCTACCGTGAGTCGGAGTGTCTTGTCAGAGCGCAGGTGAAGACGAGTGCCGCCACGCAGCTTACGGCCTCGGATGCGATTAACGTGCTTCTGCGTCTCACCACGGGTCCGGCTTCCTCTTATCTGCTGTTGGCGACCAGGCCAGCGACCGGCGCGTTCGGGGGCTTGTGTGCGGTGTTGGACGACCACGGCATCACGGACGAGCAGTTCAAAGAATCGCTGGGTGTCTTCGCCGGTCGCGCCGCAGGAGTAACAGCCCGCCTCGGGAAGCTCGACGAAGGCGGCTGGGGCAGGCTCCGTCGATGCCGAATCATCGTCGACGGACGCCCTGCCTCTACAATCCGTCAGCAGATGCGCGAGGAAGTTCGGCGCCTGCGCCATCGATACCGCACCGGCCAAGCGGGGTGGGATGCAGCTGGACTGCTGCTGAGCCACCTTCTGTGGGACATCCTGTCAACAGCCGCCGCTGCACGCGTCCCAGTGATTTCATTCGACGCTATCCGCGCCGCGCTCGCGATGGACAATGCGGCCCTTGCTGCGGCAGTGTCTGGCCGTAATTGGTCGATCAATGTTGGCGCTCATCCGCGACTGACGGATGTCGACCGGCCAGAGCTACTGGATCGAATCGCCGACGTGCTGACTATACCTAACCCCACCCCGCAGGTCCCGACATGCGTACTGCATGGTCCTTCAGGAATCGGCAAAACAAGCCTGTCGGCCGCCTGGGCAAGTGACCGTAGCGACGAGTACACGGTGATCTTTTGGATTGACGCCTCGTCTAGTACGGCAGCCCAGGTTCGTTATGTAGATGCCTGACGATGGGCTGGTGGCGCTCGGGCTGGTCGGCGCGTCGGCGGGCATACTGACGGCCG
>NZ_JBVJIJ010000037.1:0-94578 GCF_055586325.1 Dactylosporangium sp. NPDC051087
GATCACCAATCGCCTACGAAACAGCCACCCAAACCATCTCAGCTACGCTGCCCCAAGCCGCATAAACGCGTGTCCAAGATCAGGGGCGAAGGCCCAGCCGGGGCCGGACACGATAGCCGGGGCCGGACACGATAGCCGGGGCCGGACACGATAGCCGGGGCCGGACACGATAGCCGGGGCCGGACACGATAGCCGGGGCCGGACGGGACTAGGGATCAGTTCGTCACCGGAGTCTCCGCCACCAGGCCGACAGCAGATGGGCCCTGGCTGTCGTCCCCGGCTCAGATGGCCATGATCGTGGGACGGGCAGCACCGCCACGTCAAAGCTCGACCACCCGATGCCCGCCCAATGCCCACGGTTGCCCGGCACGGCCGCCTCGTTCGTGCTGGCGGCCTGTGCGCGGGCGACCCGGACCGCTGCCGCCCCGGTTGAAGCGGCGGGGCGGCAGCGGTCACTGGCAGACAGCGGTCGGCTGGCTCAGTGGTCAGCCGCGGACGGTTGTCAGTCGTGGACGGTCAGCCGTAAACGGTCAGTTGTGGACGGTCGGCCGTGAACGGTTAGCCGTGGACGCCTGTCAGCGGCGGTCGGCGGGCTCGGTGGTCTGGTCGGTGGCTTCGCCGGTGGGGGCGAGACCGCCGTCCTCGTCCTCGTCCAGGTCCTCCTCCAGGTCGACGAACGCGTGCTCGTCGAGCCGGTCGACGACCCTGTCCTCGGCGCCGACGGCGAAGGGGCCGGTGCCGTCGTTGTCCTCATAGGCCTCGGGGTCGAGCGGGGTGGCCACCTCGGCCACGACGACGACGCCGTCGAGGGATTCGAGCTCGGGGATGTCGAGGGCGCCGAGGGAGCCGTCGCCGGCCTGCATGAGCTCGAGGACGGCTTCGCCGACGGTCTCGACGGGGGCGGTGTCGCCGTCGCCGGGGTTGGTGCGGCGGGCGGCGTCGGCGAGGCGGAGCAGGGCCGCGACGCTGGGGACGCGGTAGTCGCGGCGCTGGCGGACGGAGATGATCTGCGGGTGCGGGTCTTCGGCCTCGGTGCCGTCGACGCCGCCGATGCCCACGCCGAACTGGCGGTCGGCCTCGTCGGGGTCGATGGCCTCGACGTCCCACGGGGTGACCTCGCCGAAGGCGTCGAGCAGGAGCTCGTCATAGCCGTTGGAGGCGTTGTTGAGCTCGACGTAGGCGCGCCACACCTCGTCGTCGTCGGCCCGCCCGTCGGCGGCCTTGACCGCGGCAAGGTGGTCGCGGGCCGCCGTGATCACGCGCTCGAGCGCGGTGTCAAGCTCCGCGTGCCGGTCGGTCATGATGGGACTCCCCCTGATTGGTGGCTGTCGTGGTGGTTATCGGGTTGATCAGGACTGCTGCAGGAACCTGTCGAGGACTCGCACGCCGAACTGTAGTCCCTCCAGGGGAATGCGCTCGTCAATGCCGTGGAACAACGCGCCGAAGTTGAGGTCGGCGGGCAGGCGCACCGGTGAGAAGCCGAAGCAGCGGATGCCGAGCTTGTCGAACTGCTTGGCGTCGGTGCCGCCGCTGAGCATGTACGGCACGGGGAGCGCCCCCGGGTCCTCGGCCTTGAGCGCCGCCGTCATGGCCTCGACGAGGGCGCCGTCGAAGGTGGTCTCCAGGGCGGCCTGGCGGTGGATGTATTCCAGCTCGATGTCGGGGCCGACGAGGTCGCGCAGCTGCTGCTCGAACAGCTCGGACTGGCCGGGCAGGGTGCGGCAGTCGATCGTGGCGGACGCGCGGCCGGGGATGACGTTGTCCTTGTACCCGGCGGCGAGCCGGGTCGGGTTGGCCGTGTTGCGCAGGGTCGCGCCGATGATCATCGCGATCGGGCCGATCTTCTCCACGGCCCGCTCGGGGTCCTCCAGGTCGAGCTCGAACCCGAGGATCTCGGAGGTCTGCTCGAGGAACGCCCGCACGGTCGGCGTCATGATCACCGGGAACTTGTGCCGGCCGACCCTGGCGACGGCCTCGGCGACCGCGGTCACCGCGTTGTCGTCGTTGATCATCGAGCCGTGGCCGGGGCGGCCCTTGGCGTGCAGGCGCAGCCAGTCGATGCCCTTCTGCGCGGTCTCGATGAGATAGAGCCGCTGGTCACCGCCGACGCTGACGGAGAACCCGCCGACCTCGCCGATCGCCTCGGTCACCCCGTCGAAGTGCTCGCGGTGGTGCTCGACGAGATATTGCGCGCCATAGGTGCTGCCGGCCTCCTCGTCGGCGACGAAGGCCAGCACCACGTCGCGGGGCGGCTTGCGGCCCTCGCGCTTCATCTGCCGCACCAGCGCGAGGACCATCGCGTCGAAGTCCTTCATGTCGACTGCGCCGCGACCCCACAGATAGCCGTCGCGGATCTCGCCGCCGAACGGGTCGACGGACCACTCCGACGCGTCGGCCGGGACCACGTCGAGGTGCCCGTGGATGAGCAGCGCGTCGCGGGTCGGGTCGCTGCCCTCGAACCGGGCGACGACGCTGGCCCGGCCCGGCGCGCTCTCGTGGATCTGCGGCTCGAGGCCGACCTCGGCGAGCTTCTCCGCGACGTATTCCGCGGCGAGCCGCTCCCCGGCGCTGGTCTCCAGGTCGCCGGTGTTGGTGGTGTCGATGCGCAGCAGGTCGCGGCAGAGCTCGATGACCTCGTCGGTGGCGTCCATGGAGAAGTCATACCAGGCGGCTGTGACAATTTCGGCGGGTGGTCCGGTGGGCTACCCCGGCGCGTCACCGGACCACACGTGCCTCACCAGCCGAAACCGGCCGAGTAACTCACCGATGCGAGCACTGCCTGGCCCGACGCGTTCGGATGGAAATAGTCCCAGGTCGACATCTGCGCCAGCTGGAACGCGTAGCCGAAGACCGCGCCGCCGTCGTATTTGCAGTTGGGGCCGTAGGCGGTACACGCGGAGGCCAGCTGAGCGTTGAAGTCGATCACACGCTGCCGGACCCGGTCCCTGCGCGCGGTGTCCGCCGCGGCCGTGGACGTCGGGTTGGCCAGCATCGACTGGCAGATGCCGAACAGCCCCCAGGCGGTGCGGGCGCCGGAGCTGTCCTTGCCGACCTGCCAGAGCCGCTTGAGGTCAGGCACGCTGATGAGCAGGACTTTCGCGTCGGGCAGCCCGGCCTTGAGGGTGCCGAGCGCGGCGTCCAGGGACGCCCGGTAGGCCGCGACGGTGGTCATCGAGGACTCCGACGAGGTGCAGGCGTCGTTGGCGCCGATGAGGATCGTGACGTACGCGACCCGCTGCGAGACAGCGGTCTGGGCCTGACCTGCCATGTCGGCGACCTTCGCGCCGCTTCTGCCGTCATTGTACGAACGACCGTCGATGGCTGGGTTCTTCGCCCGGATGCGGAGGTAGTGGCTGTTGACGGCGGTGGTGCTGCCCGTACTGAAGGAGCGGGACGGGCAGTCGGCGAACCATCCGCACGCGTTGAACCCGCGGGTGATGGAGTCGCCCATGCTGGCGATCGATCCGGGTGGCGGCCCGGGTGCGGCGTGCGCGGGGACGGTGGTCCCGAGCAGCACGACCATGGTGGCGGCGAGGACGGTCAGTCCCCGCCCGGTGATGGACATGGCGGCCCCTTTCGTTGGGCATCCATCGATAGCGGTGCATAGCAGCGTACTGGCGGGTAACCCCTCGTTTCAAGAAGTTGCGCGTCGGGTACCGAAGCGGCACCGGCACATCGATCGAGGAGGGTCCACGTGAGCGCTGCCCCACTGCCGCCGCTGCCACCAGTGCCTGGCGGCATCGAGGACGACGACGTCAACTTCGGCGGCCGCAGCATGCTCGACCTTCTCGACGAGGACCACCGGCAGCTCACCCAGCTCTGCGACCGGCTCACGACCCCCAGCGAGCAGGAGCCGGCCAGGCCGCAGGACATCGAGGACGTCCTGGTGGCGACCCTCGCCCGGCACCTGTCGGCCGAGGAGCAGTACCTGTACCCGACGGTCAAGGCCGTCCTGCCCGACGGCGACCCGATCGCCTCGCAGGAGGTCGCCGCGGACGCAGAGCTGCTCCTGGCCCTACAGCGGCTGCACGTCACCCCCGCCGCGGACGACGCCTACCAGGCCGCCCTGGACGCGGTCGCCACGCACGTCCGCTCACACGCACACCGCACCGGCGAGGAGGTGTTCCCCCGCCTGCGCGAACAGTGCAGCGACACCGAGCTCGTCCGGCTCGGCAACCGCGTCCTGATCGCCCGCGGAGCCGCACCGACCCGCCCCCACCCCAACACCCCCGCCCGGCCACCACTCAACAAGCTCGTCGACCCGGCCGTCGCCGTCGTCGACAAGGTCCGCGACGTCCTCACCCGCCGCACCACCTGGCCCGAGGACCTCGCGAGCTGATCCGCGTTTATCGATCTCACCCCGGAGGTACGAAACCATCATGGCTACCCTTTTGTGGATCATCGCGGTGATCATCGGCATCGCCGGCGTCTTCGCACTCCTGCGCCGCCAGATCCTGTGGGGCATCATCCTCATCGTCGTCGCCCTCCTCGTAGGCCCGGGCGGTGTGAGCATCTTCAACGTCTGACCTCGGGTGGCCGGCTCCCCCCAACCGGCCACCCTGGCGAAACAGGGCCCCGGCGATCCCCCCTCGGCCGGGGCCCTTCGCGTGTCGCACCCCCCGATTCGCCAAGATCTTCCAGGACCGTGTAATGTCTCCGACGGCCAGCCGGGCGGTGAGGAAGTGACCGGGTAGGATGGTCGGAGCAGGTCGAAGTGGCGGAATGGCAGACGCGCTAGCTTGAGGTGCTAGTGCCCGCAAGGGCGTGGGGGTTCAAGTCCCCCCTTCGACACACTTTTGATGCATCTCTGCCTAACTTTGGTGGCGCGTGTTCAAGTGGTTCTGAGCACGCGCTTTGCGCATCTCTGCACACCTGCGGGGGTGCGTCATGACGCGCCCCATCGCTCCACTCATCCTCTCATCACCCGGTAGCGAGCAGCAGCGCCCGCTCGCCCGGCCACCGCTGCCTCTGGCGTCGCTGGCGGAGGGCCGGCAGCGTTCGTGGCAGTGCACGGTCTCCACGATCGACAACCGCGGCCGGGTCGCCGACGCGTCTGTCGTCCGCGCGCTCGGCTGGGCGGCCGGGGCACGGCTGAACATCCGGGAGCAGGGCCGTCTGGTCGTGTCCAGTCTCGATGAGCAGGGCGTGTTCCAGATCGGCACGTCCGGCCATCTCGTGATCCCGGTGGCGGTACGGCGGTGGTGCGGTCTGCGGCCAGGTGATCGGGTCCTGCTCGCTGGCGACCCGGACCGAGGGCTCATCGTTGTGCATCCGCCTGAGGCGATCGACGCGATGGTCGAGCAGCAGCACGCGATTCGTCTTGGAGACCCGGCGTGACCGCGACGGCAGGAGCGGCGGAGCTGGAGGCGGCCCGGCTGCTGCTGGCCCGGATGGGCATCTCCCCCGCCGACCTCCTCGGCGCCGGGAGGCCGGCGGCGCCGACGTTCGCCGAGTACATCCCCGTGGTGCGGGAGGCGGTCGGTGAGGGCAGCCGCAAGGCGTACAACACGTACTGGAACCGGGTTCTGGAGCATTGGTCGCAGCGGCGTATCGACGAGGTCCGGCCGTCGGACATCGAGCGGCTGGCCGAGCACGTCAAGGCGAATCGGGTGCAGCGGCGCAACGCCCGAGGTGGGCACAGTGCTGCGGAGAACCTGATCACGGCGTTGCGGTGCTTGTACCGGCGGGCCGTCGCCGACGGTCTGCTGTCGGAGGGTGAGAACCCGGCGTTGAAGGTCAGCAAGCCGCGCCGGTTGCCGACCACCCGGCGGGCGGTGCCGGACAACCGGTTGGCGGAGATCAACGAGGTCGCCGTCCGGACCAGCGACGATCCAGACCTGGACGGTCTGTTGATGCGGCTGCACACGGAGACTGCCTGCCGTCGCGGCGGTGCTCTGGCGCTGCGGCCGATGGACCTCGACGTAACGCAGTGCCTCATCCGGTTGCAGGAGAAGGGTGACAGCGTGCGGTGGCAGCCGGTCTCCCCCACCCTGATGCGGCATCTGCTGTTGCACGCCGAGCAGCGGCAGTCGCCGACGGACGGGCAGTTGCTGCGCTACCGCAACGGCCGGCCGATCACGCGCCGCCGGTACGACACCTTGTGGGGGCGGATCAGTGATCACCTGCCGTGGGTGGCCACCCAGCAGATCAGCACGCACTGGCTCCGGCACACGACGCTGACGTGGGTGGAGCGGAACTTCGGCTACGCCATCGCCCGTGGCTATGCCGGCCACGCTGACAGCGCCGGTGACGTCGGCAGCACCGCCACGTATGTGAAGGCGACCCTGGAGGAACTCGCCGCCGCGGTCGCGGCGCTGACCGGGGAGCCGCATCCCTTGCTCTGACCACATGGCCGACACGTGGTCACACCCCCTGACACGTATCGGCTACGCCGCTGATGGACGACGCTCAGATCGTGACGTTGGTCTCCAGGGTTGTTGCGCGGGACGCCCGCGCCGGGCTGCCTGTGCCGGCACTACCGCCGGCACAGGCAGCCGCGGCCACCCGCTTCTGTGCGGTAACGACCGTCGATGCACGCGGACGGCTCGCGGATCGGTCTCCGGTTCGGAGCCTCGGATGGCTGCCAGGCCGGCCGCTCAATGCCACGATCTCGGCAGGAGCAGTCCACCTTACGGCGGGCGGGACAGGCGGCCTGGCCGTCACGAAGCAGGGACATGTCCGTGTGCCCGCAGAGGCCCGGCATGCCGTGGGGCTGCTTGACGGCGACCGTGTCCTGGCGGTGGCGCGACCCGACCTCGACGCGGTGATCGTCTACCCGATGCCGGTCGTCGCCGAGGCGCTCCGCCTGTACGACGCCAGCACTGCTGGACCTCGACAGTGACGGCCGGTTCCGGACCGTCGGCGGCGATCGACGTCGAGACAGTTCGTATGCTGCTGGCCCGGCTCGGTGTCACTCCGGACGAACTCGTGGCCAACACCGCGTTGCAGGCTGTGCCGACGTTTGATGAGTACCTGGACCAGATCGCCGAAGCGGTCCCGTCCGGCAGCCGGCGGGCGTACGCGACGTACTGGCGGCGTATCCGACAGGTGTGGGGCCATCGTCGGCTGGATGAGCCCACGCCGTCGGAGATCAAGCAGCTCGCTGAGTCTGCCAAGCGGTCCGCGCTGGTACGCAGCAACTCGCGCGGCGGACGCAGCGCCGCGGAGCACACGATCTCGGCGTTGCGCTGCCTGTACCGGTATGCCGTCGCGGACGGGTTGCTCACGGAGGCCGCGAATCCGGCGATACGTGTCGAGAAGCCCAGGCGGCTCGCCAGTGCGCGACACGCATTGACCGACGGGCAACTGTCGCAGCTGTACTCGGTTGCCTCAACGACCGGCAACGACCCAGGTCTGGACGTCTTGCTGCTGCGACTGCATGTGGAGACGGCCTGCCGCCGCGGGGGTGCGCTCGCGCTCCGCCGCATCGACTTGGACGTCGAGCAGTGCCTGATCCGGCTCCGAGAGAAGGGCGACACCGTCCGCTGGCAGCCGGTGTCGCCGTCGATGATGCAGCACCTCGTCACGCACGCCGAGGAGCGCGGCGCCAGCAACGACCTGCACGGGCAGCTGCTCCGCTACCACGATGGCCGGGTCATCACCCGTCGGCGGTACGACTATCTGTGGCGGCGCGTCGGTCGGCATCTCTCCTGGGTCGCTACGCAGCAGGTCAGCACCCACTGGCTACGACACACGACGCTGACTTGGGTCGAGCGGAACTTCAGCTACGCCGTTGCTCGTGCGTTCGCCGGCCACACCGGCCGCAACGACGCCGGTCCGACCGCCACGTACGTCCGCGCCGACGTCCACGAGGTCGCGGCGGCGACAGCCGCCCTCACCGGCGAACCTCATCCCCTGGCGTCGGCGTCGCACAGCGAATCAATGACATGGGGTCAAGCCGAGGCGGTTGCTACGCCGCCTTCCAGGGAGGGTTCATGACGATCTACGGGATTGACGGCGACCATGGGCTGCTGATCGCCATGTGGCAAGTGGGCAATGGCGGCGGGGTGGCTCAGACCGTGGCAACGCTGCCCGCCCGCACTGCGGTCGAGCACAGCCAGCACTTGACGACGGGGCTATCAGCACTTTCGGCAGCGCTGTGGGAGTCCTACGTCCAGGCTGATCCAGCAGGCGAAGCCAACGCGAGCATCCACCAGGCGCAACTCGATGATGACGTTGCGTTGACCGATCGGATCGTCGCGATGCTGCAACGAGAGACCGGCACCGCCAACGACGCGTTCATCGCCTTCTACGATCCGATCGACGATGCCGGGCACCGCATCAGGGAAGCGTTGTGCCTCATCGACAGCGCTGACCTGGACGTTGCGGTGCTCGCTGAGGTGCGCCGTGAAGTTTCGGCGGTCGAGGCCGCTGCCCGCGGCGACCTTTCGGGACGAGCGGGTCAAGCTGTGACGCTGAGCCGGCTCGACGTATCCCCAGTTCAGGTAGCTGCAGCAGACCAAGCGCTGCGACGCGACCCGCTCGGCAACGATGAGCTGTTCACGACGCTGGACGCAACAGCCGCTGCCGTCGCCGCAGCGCACTGGCTCGAGGCGGCCGCCAGCGTTGTCGCGGACGTTTCCGGCATCTCCAGCACGGCGGTCCTTCACGCTGCAGACGACGTCGAGGCCCTCCCCCACACAGCGGCGACAACAATCCTGGAGCTGATGTCGTTGCGGTGCTCGCCGCGCGATGCGGTCATCGACCTGATCGAACAGGCGACCGCCATCGCCGACGGGGAGACCGTCGATCTGTACGGCGCCAGGGATGCGATTACGACGGCGATCCGGCTCGCGGAGGCTGACAGCGACAGCGACCTTGAGCAGATCGAACGGGTGAGGCTCACTCCCCTCGATCCGCACCGGCCGGCCCCTGACCTTTTGGAGCAGCTCGTGGCCGGGCTCCGCGGGTGCTGCACGCTGTATGCCGAGTATGTCACCGGAGAATCGACGCACGCCGAGGACTTGAACGCTACGCACGGCAGCCCGGCCCATCAAGCCTTCCTCGATGCTCTCCAGATGCGCGCCGCAGACAACGCAGCACGCCTCGGGCTTGACCGCATCTCCACTCGACGGCAAACCAGGGTCTGAAGCCGTTACACCGGTCTCCTCGGCGGAACTACGCCCTGCCGCTGAAGCCGACGGTAGACACGATTGCTCACTCCTGGATGCAACTGCTCTGGCTGCTCCTCCGGCGACTGCGGCCGCACACTGAAGCGCTCGATGAGCTGCTCCACCTGCTTGGCGGTGAAGCGCCGCTTCCGAGCGATGTGGACGTGGGTGACCCGCCCGGCACGACACTCATCCGCGAGCCACCGCGATGAAACCCCGAGAAGCTCGGCCACTGCATCGACCGTCAGCAGCTTCGCCGCCGACTCGCCCTCCCGGCCTCCGTCGGCCGTACCGGCGGAATACGGCATCCCAACCTCCGACTCTCAGCTACGCAACCGCGGACCCCGGTCACATCCCCATGAGCATCCTAGGACAATGGGCATCGTCGATGGTGGACCGCCGCGCCGCCGCGAGGAGGTGTCAATGTGAAGCGGTCAAAATGCGACGGAACTTCGGCTGGAAAATCCTCCGCATGTGGTTCATGCTTTAGTGGGAAGACCTATTCATTACGAGTGAATAGGTCATGGCCATATGCGTCCCGACCAGCGGCGCGCCATATGGCGCCGATAAGTCGACGGAAACATTCGTCGAGTGGGGCGATCCTGCTTCACCCTGGCGCGAGTACCAGGCGATAACACACGACACGGGTCGGCTGGCCGAGCCGCTGCTCCGCTCCGCGCGTCAAGCCGCTGGCTTGACCTGCCATCCGGGCGACCCAGCCGAGCGTGATGAGGTCATGTCGATCGTCGTCGGCTGCTGTCGACGTGTTCGTCAATGGTGCGGGTCAGAGCGGAGAACCGGACGCGTTCCTGTTCAAGGCGAACCGCCTCGCCAAGGGCATCTTCGACGAGGTCGGTGTACAGGGCGGCTTCCGCGAAGTTCAGCGACGGCAGGAGTCCGTGGGTCGGCGTCGGCTCGCGCACCCATTGGTTGTCGTGAGACAGCAAGGTCGTGCGGTCCATGAGCATCGACTCGGTATGCGGGAACGCCTGGCGTAGACGGTTGAGGATGGCGAAGCCGTGTGTGTCGATGTCGCCCCAGTACACCAGCCGGAGGCCGTGCAGCCAGGTCAGCGGCTGCAGCGTCGGCACTGCGTATCCCCCGCCGAAGATGACGATGGCGCCGGCCACGGGCGGGAACGCCAGATAAGTGATCTCGTTCTCCACGACATACGCGGTTGAGACAGCTGGAGGACGATGTGCCAGTTCGTCGACGCGAACCATGACTTCGGTGAACGGTTCAGTGGCTTGTGTGTCGAGGTGCCGCAGGCGGACGTAGTGCGGCTTCTTGCGGAATCGATACCGGCTGGCGAAGTCGGATGCGGGGACGCCCCGATCGACGCGGCCGTCGTGGAGGTAGGCGTCGAGGAGGTCCGCCAGCAGGGTCCGGTGCCGTTCGATGAACTTGGTGTCGACGCCTGGGACGTCAACCTGTCGGAGGTACATGTCCGCAGTATCATGCTCGGCGATCCACCGGACTGTCTGGATCAGGGTCAGCCACACCGGCTCGTGAGCAAACACCTTCATCGGCTGCGCAGCCACGAGTGGCAGGAGAGCCGGCGCGTCCCGGCGTGTGCTGGTCACCATGGCGGTGAAGCGCCGGACCTGTGGCGTCGTGCCGAGCAGGGCCCACAACTGCTCCGGGGTGTCGAGCCACGCTCTGGCCGGGATCATGTTGGTGCCGATGGCCCGTCCCCCGATCGGCCGCAATTCGATCCTTAGCCGTACGGCCGTCGGGCCGCGCCATTGCGCCACCCAGTCCTGGACCGCGCCGAACGACGAGGCAATCTCGGTCGGTGACGGTGCCCGGATGGGCACGCTGACCGGCTGCCAGGGCCGGTCCGCGGCTATGGCGGCCAGGTAGTCGCCGCGGTCCCAGCATTTGCGCAAGGCCGCCGTGACGTCCTCCGGCACGGTCCACGGCCGGCGCGCCGCGCGGCGCTCAGCCATGCGCAACACCCTCTGCCGGACGGACGGGCAGGAGTTGGCGGACGAGGTGCTGGTGCTGACGTGCCCGGTACTCCTCGACGGTGAGGCACTGCAGCCTGGAGTTGCCGCCGGTGGCGTTGTCGACGAAGCCGACGGCGGAGACGAACGGTTCGATGACGTGGATCTTCTGCAGGGGCGTGACGATCAGCAACTGCAGGCCGAGCCGCTGGAACAGGGTGAGGGCGTAGCGGGCGGACTCACCGGATCCGCGGCCGAAGGCCTCGTCGATGACGACGAACCGGAACGTCCGCGCGGCGGCTGCGGTGCCGTCGAGTTTGAACTGGTAGGCCAGCGACGCGGCGAGGATGGTGTAGGCGAGTTTCTCCTTCTGCCCGCCTGATTTGCCGCCGGAGTCCGCGTACGTCTCGTGTTCGGTGTCGTCCTCGCGCCATCGCTCGGAGGCGGAGAACACGAACCAGTTCCTCACGTCGGTGACCCGGCGCGCCCACTGCCGGTCGGCGTCGGTATGACCCTCCCGCCCTTTGAACCGCTCGATCAGCCGCTTCACCTGCAGGAACTTCTGCTCGGAGTACTGCTCGTCGTCGTCGGGGTGCAGCGAGTTGTCGGTGCAGGCCACGAGGTCGCCGATGAAGTCACGGATCTCGGTGTTGGGGGTCCGGTGGCCCTCCAGCCGGATGTACCGGCCGGGGTTGTAGTCGATTGCCTCCAGCGAGATGTTGATCGTCGCGATCCGTTCGTTGATGAGGTCCCGCTGCTTCGACAGCTGCGAGTTGAAGGTGGCGACATCGCGGATCGTGTTGGTGTTGAGGTACAGCTTGAAGTCACGTTCGAACCTCGGCAGGTCGTCCTCGACCAGCCTGGCCCGCAGCATCCGGTACTCGGCGGCGGACTCGATAGCGTCGTCCATGTCCACGGCGGCCTGCTGGTACGTCTGGCGGAACACCGTCATGTGCCGCACTGCGGCTGTCACGGCGACGTGCCGGCGACCGGCCGCGGTTTCTCGCTGGGTGGTGAGTGCCCGTTCGATGGTGACGGCCAGCCGGTCGAAGTCCTGCGGCCGGCTGCGCGGCTGCCCTTCCAGCAGCGGGTCGAGCTCGCCGAAGTGGGGTCGCGCCGCCTCGAATGCGGGCTGCGCGACGATGGTGCGGACCTCCGCGAGGGTCGCCTCGTCACGCTCGATGTCCTTGTTGAGCGCTCCGATCTTCTGCTGGAGGTTGTCGCGTTCCTCCTGCGCCGAGACGATCGCCTGGCCGACGGACTTGAGCTCGTCGGCGACACGCTGGAGTTCCCGGGAGGACGCCTCGAGCGCGCGGCGCTCTTGTTCGAGATCTGCGACCCGGTTGACCATCTCCTGCCAGTCGAGATCCGCGAAGGCGGTGACCTCGTCCAGTTTTGCGAAGATTTTCTCACGCTCGGTGGCGTCGTGCAGCTGCCGGCGCAGTGCGTCGCGTCGGGTGGTCAGCGTGGAGTGCCGGGTGCTGAGCTGCTGGGCGTTGCGCAGCAGCAGGTCGACCTTCTGCTCGTTGCTCCAGCCCAGGACGTAGGTGCTGCGGTCGTCGATGCGGCGGCTGTCGTCCTTCTCGTGCCGGCCGCCGACGTCCTTGATCTGTCCGGACCGTGTGACGGCGCGCTCGGCCCGCCTGAACTGGGCCATACTTTCCACGCACTCATGGTCGGCCCGGCGGCTGAGCTGTGATTCGAGCCAGCGGCTGAACTGCCCGTCGCGGATCTCGAGCTTGGCGTACAGGCTGCGGTCGCTCGGCGGCCCCTCCGGACGCAGGGACGCGGCGATCCTGGCCGGGACCCGGTAGTACACCAGCTTCCGGCCGAGGTGATGGCTGTCGATCCACTCCGAGACGGACTGGTAGTGCTCATTCGGCACCAGCAGCGACAGCGCGAACCCGCGCAGCAGGCGTTCCGCGGCGCCCTCCCAGTCACGGGCTGTGTCACGGACCTGGATCAGCTCACCGGCGAACGGTAGGGCGTCCGGAGCGATACGAAGCTCACCGCAGATCTGGCCGCGCAGGTCCAGGCTCTGCCGCGGGATGTTGCTGCGGCGATCACGCAGGCTACGCAGTTCGGCGTTGACCTCGCCGATGTCCCCGTCGACCTGATCCAGATCGCGTTGCACGGCCGTCAGATCCGTCTGCAGCTGTTCGCGCACCTCACCGCTGCGGGAGCTCGCTGCCGCGATTTCGTCGTGGCGTCGCACGAACTGCTCCAGTGTCTGTGCCGGTGGCAGCGCCGCCGCCTGCAGCAGCGTGTTGAACCGATCAGAGCGTTGCCGCCGGCGGTCGCGTTCCGACGCTGCTCGTTCGATCTCCGTGGTCAGCACGGTGATCCGGTCCCCACCGAGGCCCGCTCGTTCGAGCTGGAGGCGTTCCTGCTTGCCCTGCAGGTCGTTCAGTGTGGTGTCGAGTCCTTCGCTGCGGGCCTGATGTTCGGCTCGGACGCGGGTGGACTCGCCGATCTGCGCGGTGAGGACCTCGGCCTTGCCATGGGCGCAGAAGTACGGCAGGTTCGCACGCTGCCGATCGACGGCGACGATCTGCTCCTGGTGGGTGTCTGCGAGGTCGCAGGCCTGCAGCAGCGGCTCGAGGGCCTCGAGTTGCTGACGCGCGGTGAGCACCGCGGTGTGCGCCCGGTTGAGGTCGTCGAAATGGGCGATGAGTTGCCCGATCCAGGTCTCGGCGTCGAACGGCTCCAGCATGTGGCTGCGGACGAAGTCGTTGAGGTTCTCGACCGCCTTCATGGACACGGTCTGGTGGAACAGCTCCATCGCCTGTTCCGAGCCGATGCCGAGCCTGCGGCGGAAGTCCTTGCCGTACTCGGGGAAATGCTCCGTGACCTTCGCCCCGCCGGAGCGCAGCCGGCGGCGCAGCGCGTTGATGTCCGATCCGAAGTCGGCGAAGTCCTCGGCGATCGACAGGCCCGCGTCGGCGACGACGTAGAAACGCTCGGGCTGGCCCTGATTGCCGTCGTGCAGCCAGAACACCTGGGCGAGGCTGACGGTCGAGCCGAGGGCACGGTTGGCGAAGACACCGAGGATCACCGAGTAGCACGTACCGGACCGCAACGCGACCGGCCGGGAGGTGCCGGTCGACTCGTTCCGTTCGGACTTGTGGTAACCGAGCACGTATGAGCGGAGGCTGCGCTCACGGGTTTCGGCCCCGGCGGCCTTGTTGTAGGAGATCCTGTTGGCGGGCAGAAGTAGCGTCGTGATCGCGTCGACGAGCGTCGACTTGCCCGAGCCGATGTCACCGGTCAGCAGCGCGCTCGCCCCGTCGGGGGTGAAGGCCCAGACCCGCTCGTGGAACGTGCCCCAGTTGCGCACCTCGAGGCGCTGCAGGCGGTAGCCGGGCCCGACGGTCTCACTCGGGCCGTCCGCACCGTCCGGCTCCCACGTCATGAGCCGTCCTTCCCCACCGGGCCGGCGAACTCCGCTGCGTACTCGGCCAGCCGGGCGTCGAGGTCGGCCAGCCACTGCGCGTCGACGAACGCCTTCAGGATGCGACGTACCTCGAACGCGGCCTCACCGTCGCCGAACCGCCGGAGAAACCCCAGCTCGACGACCTTGCCGATGTGGGTGTCGATCTGGTCGATCAACCGGGTGTCGGTGCTGTCACGGGGCATGAACACCGTCACCATGTCGATGAGCTGCTGGCGGGTCAGCACGAGCTTCGTGTCGCCCGAGCTGGCGTCGAACTCGGCGAGCTTCTTGCGCAGCAGCGCCAGCAGCAGGCTGACGTGCAGCGACAGCTGCCGTCGTGCGATGAGCCTCGGGATTGCCGGCTCCTCGCCGTCAAGGTCGACCGGGCGCGAACGCAGAAACCCATATCCCTCGGCCTCGTCGACCACCACGGTCAGACCGATCACGGCGACGTAGTCGCGGACCTGCGTCTGCAACTGCACCAGGTGCCGCCACGGGACCTCATGCGTGTCGCGGTACACCACACCTTTCATCAGCTGCGTCACCGCCAGCGACAGATCCGGCGCCGCCATCGGCGTAGGTCCGGTCATGGCCCATCCTGAGACGTGCCCGCGCGGCTGAAGGTCACCCGCGGCAGCGTCGCGGTCCGGCGCCGGCCGTCGACATCGGTCCACTGCACCTGCTCGCGCTGCCATTCGTCGAACACGACGTCGAATCCAGGATCGACCAGCGACAGGTAGGTCACCAGCTCGGCCAGGCCCTGCTCCAACGGCCGGCCGGCGACGATCTCGGCCAGGCCGACCTGTGGCCGGCGGCGCAGCGCCTCACGCACGCCGGCAGACAGCCGGAGCGGGTCGACGTACACCTGCTCGAACAGCACCGAGACGTCGACCTCCTCATCGCCGGTCGTCACCGCGGAGCTGTCAAGCGCCTCACGCGGCCGAGTCCGATAGAGCGGCCGCTCCATCGGCAGCGCCACCGACGGCGCAGCGGCGTCGATCTGCACAGTGAACGCGGACGTCGGCAGGTCCCGCAGCCGCAGCGCCGACGACTCAATCCCGCGGAGCAGGTCCATCACCCGCCGGTTCTCCAGCCAGACCTGGTCGTCCAGGAACCGGCGCAGCTGCTCCGACAGCGTCCGCACGGTGGCCTGGGTCCGCTCCCCCGCGTCGAGCCAGTCATAGTGGATTCGGCGCATCCGCGGGTCGCCGGCCTCGATGGCCGGCAACGCCTGCACCTGCTCCAGCAGCCCGACGAACTCGGTCTGCCGCTGCTGCGACAGCAGGAAGTCATAGAACGCGTGGAAGCTGCGCCCCTGATCCGATTCGGCGATCGCATTACGACTGCCGAGCACTTCGTCGAGCAGAGCCCCCTTGGAGCCGTTCCACAACGCCACCCGTTCCCGCAGGTCCCGGTCCAAGGCACGGAAGTTGGCCTCGACCTCGCGGAAGTCAGCCAACAGTCCTCGGGCTGTGGTGGTGAACTGCTGGTACCGGTCGCGCTGGGCCGAGGCGTCCATGACCGTCACGTCGCCTGCCCGGACCCGTTCGATCTCGGCGTCGATCTCCACACGCCGTCGATACAGCTCGTCCAGACGCCGGTCCGGATCCGACTCGGCACCGAAGACCATCTGCCGCAACAGCTCGAAGATGATGTTCAACCTGGACTCGGTGCCGACGAACGCCCGCGCCTGCAGCGAACGGACCCACGCCAGCGACTTCTCCACCGCAGGCGTGGCGTCGAAATGCACCTCGTCGGACCCCGGCGGGTAGTACTTGCGCAGCCATCCGACGTCAGCGCGCGACCAGTCTTCCAGGTAGGCCTTCGCCGGCTTCGGATACCGCACCTGCCCGAGCCGCTCATGCAAGGCGTAGAGCTCGTCTTCCAGCCGACCCGCCAACTCGGCACCCGAGATCGAGCGAACGTTCTCGTCGACGAACACCGCCCCGAGGAAGGCGAGCACCAACGCGGCGTTGTCGGCATTCAGCAACCGCCAGGCCGCACTGTTGCGCCGCAGCCGCTCGACCCCGTCGTAATCCATCACACCTCACGGTCAGCCAAGCCGCCGACACCCCATGCTACGTATCGATCTCGGCAATGGCGATAACCCGAACATCCGACAAGCTCGAGTTCGTCGCGTTACCGATATTCGTCGCCGGTCGCGCGCCAGCCGCAACGGCAGGAGGCACCGTCCGCCGGCCGGTGGACGGCGAACGTTTGGTCAGGGGACGACCTGGTCGATATCGAACCAGTGGAGCGGCTGCCAAGGCACAGATGCTCTGGCGCCTCCCGTAGCACCACCAGATCGGCGATAGCTCGTTGCTGTCGCAACCACACCGCAAGGTTCACAGCGACTCGACCCAGATCATGTCTGCCCGAGCGCTGCCGCAACACAGCAAGAACGTCACCGAACCGGGTCCTCAGCCTGGTCACTTCGGTCAGGAGCCGGCGTCGGCACCCTGACGCGGCCGCCCGTGATGGGAGGCAACCGCTAAACGTCGCGTATGAGTGTGGCGCCCCAGCGGCCGATCCGCCTGGTACGGCTCGGGCGGCGGCAGACGTAACTCTAAGGAGTGATCATCTTGGCAGAACGGGGCGATTCGTCCATATTTGCGCTAGCAACCCGTGACGACAGGCCGAGAACCTCATGGCTCGGGCGGGGTCTGCCACCTATTGTCGCTCCGCGTGGGGTATTCGCGTTGGACGCTGGCGGACCTTCAGGTCCACACGCCGGCGGACTTCAATCACAAGTACGGCGCCGTGGGTGGACCGGTGCCGAATGCCGGCTTCGCTGACGTCCTGATCAAGGCACACGCCGACGCCGGTGTCCGGGTCGTCGCCGTGACGGACCACAACACGCTGGTGTGGTACCGGGAGCTCGCTGCGGCCGGGGCCCGTCATGGCGTCGTCGTGTTTCCTGGCATCGAGTTCAACGTCAACAAGTGCCACCTCATGGCAATCTGGGACTGCAACGATGACGGCTACCGCCGCGGGGTGCAGTTCCTGGCCCGGCTGTTCCCTCCGGACGGGCCACCCGCGCTGAACGACAAGCGGATCCCGCACCCGGCCTTGTCCGGCTCGCCGCTGGAGCTGGCGAAGGAGGCCACCGAGCGCTTCGGCGCGCTGGTCCTCGCGCCGCACGCCACCGCGAGGGACATCGGTCTGTTCGGCAAGAACGTGTGCAACACCAGCGCGCAGGTCGCCCAGAGCGGCTACGTGCTCGGCTTCGATGTGTACGGCAACGACCACGCCGACGTGCTCACGAACCCCAAGTCGCAGTTCGACGGTCAGCGGCCGGCCTGGTTCATCTCCGGCGACGTCCGCAGCCTCGACACCGTCGGCGAGCGCGCCGTGTACCTGAAGCTGGGCGAGCCACCGACACTTGAGAGCCTGCGGCAGGCGTTTCTCATGCCCGAGAACCGCATCCGCTTCCCAGAGAAGCTCCGCGAGAAGTACGGGCACGTTACCGGCATCCGCTTCCTGCCCGGCGCAAATGCGACCTGGCCACACATCACCCGCATCGCCATCAGCGGCGGGTTCCACGACGGTGTCACCGTCGACCTCGGCCCCGGCCTCAACGCGATCATCGGCGGCAAAGGCACCGGGAAGTCCACCGCCATCGAGATCGCGCGACACGTCTGCGGCGGCGCCCAGTCCACGGTCAGCGACAACCAGGCCAACCGGCGTGCCAACTTTCCCGCCAACGCCACCGCGACGTTCGGCGTCGTCGCCGAAGACCTGCAGCGGTACGACATCGTCCGCTCCGGCGACAGCACACCCGCGCGCCTGACCCGCAACGGCCGCGACATCGGCGTCGACCCGAGCCTCCGGTTCGCAATCAACGTGTTCGGCCAGCGTGAACTCGCCCAACTGGCCGAGCACCAGGACTCGCTGCGCGCCTTCGTCGCCCTCTCGGCCGACCCCGAGATGGGCGCGGCCAAGGCCGACGCCAGCAGCTGCGTCGCCGAGCTGAACCGGATCGACGGTGACCTCCGGTTCCTCGAGGCCGAGGTCAGCCGGGCCGAGGAGCACGAGGCACGGCTCGCCGACCTCACCGACCAGCTGAAGGTCGCCGGCCAGCGCGGCGCAGCGGAGCAGGTCGCCGCATCGCAACAACTGACGGCGGTCGAGGAGGAGGTCGCCGCCGTCCAACAATGGCTGACGCACGCCGAAAGCCTCATCGACCAGATCCGTCAGCGCTCCGTCCGACCAGCGGTCCGGGAGCATGACTGCGTTCCGGAACAGCTCGATCGCAACGCCGACCGGGTCGCAGCCGCCCTCGCCGCCGCCGCCGACGGCATCGAAAACGCGACCCGCGAAGCGAACGACGCGGTCGAAACCCTCATCGCCGAGCATCGCTCGCTGGTCGACGCGCGGCGTCACGAGATCAATGTCGCGCTCGCCGATGCCGGCCTGAAGGACCCTGAGGAACTTGCCCACAAGCAGCGGACCGCCGCCGAGCTGGCTCGCGCCGTAGCCGCCGTGCCGGGCCAGCGCGAGCAGATCGAGACGCACCTGGCCACCCGAGCCAAGCTCCTCGATGACCTGCGAACCTTCCGTGGCCGGGTGTCCCAGCAGTTCCAGGACGCCGCAGGGGAACTCAACACCAGGCTCGGCAATCGCGTCCGCGTCGTCGTGCAGCCACTGGCCGACACAACCAACCTCGACAACCTGCTGGAGCGGCTCCTCGCCAGCCAGCACGTCCGGGTCGACCAGCGAGCGAAACTCGCTGGGGCCGGACCGGCGACCCTCGTTGCGGCGCTGACCGCCACCGACGACAGTCTGCTGAAGCTGGGCGTCTCGGAGCTCACCGCCACCAAGGCCCGTCAGCTCGGACCCTCCGACGTCCGGCAGATCGAGCAATGCGAGATGCAGGACCTCGTGACGGTTGAGATCAACGTGGTCGACACCGGCGACCCCTGCTGGCTTGACGTGCGCAAGGTCAGCCCCGGGCAGAAGGCGACCGCGATGCTCGCACTCGCGCTCGCCACCGGCACCGACCCGCTCATCATCGACCAGCCCGAAGACGACCTAGACAACCGGTTCATCTACGACCAGGTCGTCCGGCAACTCGCCGAGGTCGCGGACCGACGCCAGGTCATCGTGGCCACGCACAACCCGAACATCCCGATCCTCGGCGACGCAGAGATGATCCTCGCCCTCGACGCCACCGTCGACCAGAGCCGCGTGGTCGCCTGTGGCGCCATTGACGAACCGGACGTCGCCGACGCCGCGCGACACATTCTCGAGGGAGGCGACGAAGCCTTCAAGGCACGGGCACGCCGGTATCGGGCAGCGCGATAGCGCAGTCTCCCCATCGAGACCGCTCCGCCGATGCTCGGCAAACCCACACGCCATGCCGCGCCTGAACGTCCAGGTCGATCTGCTGGGCCACGGATGCAGCCCCGACCAACATGCTGAGGTGATGACGACGACCGAGTATCCGTTCAACGGCCCAGGCGACGGGCAGTTGACCTTCAGCCTGGAAGTTGAGCCAGTGTCTCTGCGGACCAAGAAGGCCGCACACGCGGCGTTCGACGCCGCACTCGCGGCGAGCCTTGCGGCCTACGATTTCGTGATCGACTCCCAGGTGACGCTGAGCGTTCGGCAGTGGGCGGTTCCGCGGCGCCGGTGGGAGTCCGACGCTGAGCCGGACCTCGACAACTGGCTCAAGCCGTTGATCGACAGCTTCGTCGGAGCGGATCGACTGCTCGTGGACGACTCACTCATCCGTTCAGTGGAGATTTCCTGGGGAGAGGGAAGCGTCAGCAAATCCGTTTTGCAGGTGCGCATGGACCTCGACGCCGATCACCGCTTGATAAAGAGGGGTCTGCGATACATTCAGTTTCCCGGCGGCCTCTGCTTTCCGCTGCCCGGCGATCTGACTGTCGAGCCAGCTACGATATGGCTCAATGCCGCGGAGTCCACACTCGATACCGTCAGAACCCTGAATGCGTTGGACGGGTCCGGCTGGCGCCTGTTAACCAACGGCTGGATTGATCGAGCCAGGCTCGGCACCTCGTTCACCGTCACGAGTGCAGCCGACTTAAAAGTCGAGCTCGGGTTGCCTTCGAATGCAGCGGAATCTGGGTAGCCCGGTCCCGAGCGAACCGGCTCACTCCGTAGCGGCGTGCAGCAACGCAGCAGCTGCGAGCATGCCGAGGCACCCGCGCGGAACACGACGCCGGCGCTCGACGTGCAGTTTTCACCGGACGGGACGGCGCCGCGTTGAGGGCATCCCGGCCCTGCTCGACGCGGCCGACCAGCAGCTCGAGGCGACCCGGCCGCACCGCTGGAGACGTGGGCTGGCCGGCAGCACCCAGCGGTTCTGGCTCGTCCTGCCCCTTGGGGTGGTCGCCGCCGGGCTCACCCTCGCCATGATGGCGCTGCAGCAACCAGGTCGCAGGGGCTCGCCTCAGGGGGTGAGGGCGAGTGGTGGCGCGCTCATGGATGAGGTTGGCCAAGGGGAACAGGGCGGTCGGCCAGGACCCGGCCGTCTTTGGCAGCGACGAGGCGGTGGTGCTCGCCGAAGCTGCGAATGGAGAGGGTTGAGGGTTGGTCTGCACCGAGCACCCGAGGCGAGTCAGCGAGCAGGTCCCCGAACATCGTCGCAACCCTAACCGCTGCCCGTCTGGCCGCCGCCGAGATGGGCCGGCCCTGCGAGGTACAGCCCCATTTATCGGCGCGCGAACGGATCGTCGTGCGGAACGTCATCCGCAGCCCAACTATAGCGAACGACAAGTAGCTGTCGTATCGCTTCGATGTCAAGGGACTGCGGTCGCAGGGCGATCTTCCACATCGTTGTTGCGCTCGCTGGCATCGTGACGTCAAGGGCGTGCTCGATGGCGTCAATCGAGAAGAACCGAATCGGTACTGGATCGCCTTCAGGCTCCGGCGCGAGAAACAGATCGCGCACACCGTCGTAATCATCCTGCGCGACGGACGATCGGTACACGACGCGGACATTCTTGGCGACGCTGTGCACAGCGAGAAGGATGTGCCAGTCGAGCCAGCCCCGTTCGCGGAGCGTTGCAACGATCTCGGCGAATTGCCTTGATCCGCGAAGCGCACGCAATGTCGGGAGCATGCGGCCGGGAAGCGTCTTGTACCGGAACTGTACCTCGGCATGGCTGTGTGTGAGGTCGTATCCGGGGCCAGGCCCCGTTGGCGCCTCAAGACCCGGCCCCGGCGCCGGGGCCGAGAGGTCCTCGACCTCGGGCACTTCGCCCATTTCGACCTGCAGGAACGGGTCAACGCGCTCAACGACGTCACGGAAGGCGATGTCGTAGGGCACAGCAGGGAAAGCCATGTCAGGAAGGCGATCCTCGAACGCCGTGTCCATCAACGCGGACCACGCGTCGGCTTGCAGGGTCGAGACCGTGAACAGCACCTGGAACACCGCTGCAAGCGTTTGCTCGCTGGCCTCCGTGAAGAGCCGCGTGTCGCGTTGCTCGATTGGTGCAAGCACGCAACGCAGCCTCGTCTCGGTGGGCAATGAGCCGTCGTCGGCCACGTCGGAGCTCCCCGCCGGCGCCCCGGCAACGACACATATCCGGACCTTGGTGGGCAGGAAGGCTGGGTCCATATGCGCCAAGAAGGCCAGGGTGATCTGTAGCGTCGCCGCCAGCCGTTCCGCCACGACGACGGAGGGTGGCTCGTTGGCGAACTCGACCGTCCAGGTAACGCCGAGGCAGTGGAACCGGATCTGGCGTACAGCATGCGCGTCGGTGAAGGGCGGACGGCCAAGGCCGTCGGTGATCCGTGCTCGGTGCTCGTCAGCGTCCAAGTCCTCCCACCACAGCGGCACTGGCTGCCCGTCGTCGGGCACGAACTTGCCGGACAGGAAGTGGTCAATGATGCCCACGACGCCGGATTCCTCGATCGCCTCAGCGAGCAGCTCTCGGAACGGATCGCCGACCTTGTCGGCGAATACTTTGGTGTTGACCAGCTCGAACAGCGCTGTGTGCAACCAGGGGTGCATGTCGAAGTTGTACGGCTGCTCGGCCAACAGCCGCTGTGAGGCCAGGGCGGCCCGGTGGAACCGGGTCGAGCTGACCCAGGCGCCTTGGCGGTAGTCAGCCGTGGCTGCCTTGTAGAGCCCCTGGGGATACATGTCAGTTTGGTCTTGCTGCATCAACGCACATGCCGCAAGACCGTAATACTTGGCTGCCGAGTACAGGTGCAGGCGGAGGTACAGCTCAGCGATGGCAAAGGTTGCCTCGATAAGCCGACGCCCCGCCTCGCCGTTGAGCAGGCTCATCCTCGCCCGGTGCATCTGCCGCAGCGCGTCAAGCGGTCGGCCAGCACTTATCAGTGTCTGGGCTCGGTCGACTGCACGGTCGGCGACGGCATCCTGCCCGGCCACGGCAGCAAGGCAGTCGTCGAAGAAGTTGGTCAGTCCTTCGAATTGGGGATGATCGACCAAGATCGGCGTGTGGAGGTTGAGGAACCGGCCGGCATGCTCGATCGGGTACAGCGGAGCTTCGGGCAACACCTCGACGAGCCGCTCGAACGCGTGCATTGCTCCAGGGATGTCCACGTGGGGCAGCTCGTTTTCCCCGATCCCGCGCTCTGCGACTGCCTGGAAGATCTCGTCGATCGTGAGATCCGGCGGCCGGCGGACCGTTCGACGGTCGACGGTCGGAATCTGGTCAAGGTCGAGCTGCATCTTCAACGCGGCCAGCGACTCCAGCAGCGAACAGGTTTCACCAGGCCACGGGGTTGCGGCGAGCAACTGCTCGACGTGAGCCGTGAGCGCACCGTTCCACTCCATGATCTGTCGCGCGGAGAACGCAGTCGTGCCGCTGAAGTACGCCCCGCAGCACAGCAATAGGACAACAGTCGAGTCTGCGACAATATGCGGGTCTTGGGCCGCCAGCGCACTGGCCACCGCCTCCGCCACGAGGTGATCAACCGGCTCCATCGACCCAAGACCGACATAGTTGGCAAGGATGACCTGGTGTCGAACCGCGTGCCGCAACGATGGTGGCGCATCCTCGGCGAGGAGCGGCTCGAGCCGCTCAAGCCAGAACGGGATGTCCTCCCGCCCCTCGCGAGTGCCGTAGGCGTATCGCAGGCAACCCGAGAGATCGACGAAATCGCCCCAGGTCCTGATCGGTTCGGATGTCTCGCGCCATCGGGTGAGGTCGGCCTCGTACCAGCCAGGCCGATCCGGTGGAGGCGGTAGCGCCCGCGCTGGAAGATGGAGGTAAGTCTCGGCGATCCAGAACGTCGCATGGTGGGCGAGTAGCTCGGCGATCGCGTTGCCATCAAAGATCTCCAAGTGGACGCCATGCTTTTTCCGGACATCGCGTTGAAGCTTCTTGCGATTCCCGATGGCGACGTTGGCCTCGCAGTACGCCACGACGAACCGCACCGGTGTGCCGTCCGACATGATCTCATCCACGTCCGCCAGGATCTTCGCATTGAGACCGCGCTGCTGCAGCGTGCACGCAAACGCAACGTCATCGCTGTCGGTCATCCCGAGTTCCCGGCCGAGTCGCTGCGTCTGGCCGGCCAGCTCGGTTCGATACGTCTCGAAGTCCCGTCCCTCGTCACCACCAGCCGAGACAGGTCCGGTTGCAGGCAGCACCTTGCGCGTCACTGTCGCACGAGCCAACATGCGCGCCAGCGTCTCGAACTCGTGATGGCCATTGCGCGCGGCCAACTGACCAAGAGCGAACCGAACCTCGCCCTTGGTTTGCTCGGCCGATCCGCTCAACACCACTCCCCTACCAACCTAGGTCCAGCTGAACACCCATTCTCCCGCATGTACAGACACGGAATACCGGAACGTCGCCGAGCCCGACAGCGAACCTACCTGCGCCTCCTCGGCATGTCCGTCCATGTGATCGACGGCATCCCGCGGGTCGGCTCCAGCTCCGACCCAGAAGAGCCACCACGATCGCAACGACTGCCCGACTGTCTCGGCAGGTCCGCGCCGGTTCTCGTCGGGCAAGTTGTCGGACGTCTGCGGACCTTGCCGCGGGACTGCCGGCAACACTGTGGCCCCGGCAGGCGAGCATTCCGGCGCGCGAAGTTGCCTCCGCGGCGAGTAGCCACATGCTGGCGAGCTCACGCACCTAATTCGTGGACCGCGTGGGTCGAGACTCCAGCTCACACCCAGGAGGCAACCCTTTTGTGAGAAATCGGTGTAAAGCCATGGTTCCGTTCGGCGCTCCGAGAAACCTCTAAGGAGTGAACCTAGCGAGTGGCGTGAGGCCCACGGCTGCTTTGCCCTGGCGGTTGCGGGCCGTCACATGCACCTACACGGATGCCCACGTGAGGAGGATGTCGACGGAGGATCGTTGGCGTCTTACATAAGTTACACCTCTCTGCGGTGTATATGGTGTAAGGTCACGAGAGTGAGGGGAGGTGGCGTAATGGCCACTGAGGGTGGACAGGTGCCGCTCGGGTTTCTGGCGATCGCGGGGGCGGTGGTCGCCGCCGCGGTGCTCGCCGACCGATCGAAGGCCGCCGAGAAGGCTCAGTCCAGCGCGCGGCAGCCCGATGAGGTGACGTTGTATCGGGCGGCGGTGGCGGCGGTCGAACAGGCCCGCGCTCAGATCCATGTGGCCCGCTTCTGTGCTGAGGCGCTCGATGAGTACAAGGTGACCTTCGATGTGCAGGCCAAGGTCATGTCCGCCTTCGACGAGCCGGTGAAGACCCCGACCCCGACACGAAGGGACACGTCAGGGAACCAGCCGCTGGTGTTCATGGTGGACGGGCCGGATCGCCTACCCGCGCTCAAGGAGACGGTGGACCGTTATGCGGCGGCACCCGCCACGACGGGGCTCGAGGACGGGCCCGGCGGAGCCCGGGCGTTCCTGCGTCACACGATCAACACCGAGGGCGGCCTATGGAGCGCGAACCGCGCCTATGAACTGCTGAAGAAGCACCGCTGGTTGTCGAAGAGCGAGCGGCCCGAGAACGTCGTCGGCAACCTGCTGGCCGCGATGTCCCGAGACGGCGAGATCGGCAAGCAGGGCCGCGGCATGTACACGTCACTGAAGCCCGTCATGGTCAGCACCGAGCAGGAGGTCGCGCCGGGTGTGCTCGCCCGCGAGGCATCGCCGGGCGTCTGGGTGATCACCGGTCTCGCCGACGGGACCGAACCGGCGACCACAACGTCGTAGTACCTACATACACCAGATAGGAGAGACAATGGCCAACGCAGAGGACATCGCAGCGTTCCTGAGATCCGCAGGCTTCACGCCACCGCGGTCGGTCCACTACGGGCGGCCCTATTACGGGCGCCTCTATTACGGGCACCCGTTCAGCTGGCGATACCCGGAAGCCGTCACTGTGGAGAAACTGGCGGAAGACATCTTGGACCGCGCCGGAGACTACGGGCTGAAGCTCGGCGATGCCCTAAACACCACCGACGGCGAGATCATCCTTGAAGCCGTGAAGATGGTGCTACCGGCACCGTACGAGCAGGAGATCGACCTCTTGGCCAAGGGGCTGAAGCTCGCCGCCGACGCGCAGCGCAAGCGAAGCCTCAAGGATACCGCCAAACGGATAGTCGGCGGTGTGGTCATCGGCGCTCTCGCGACTTTCGCTATCAGGGCGGCCATGTCGCAATAGCCAACTCACCGTGGAGTTCCGCTGACGGCCCTGCGGACCAAGACACCACAGATCCGTGCTCGCGATCGCGTGCCCATTCGTACAGCTCGGGCGAGCATCGTTGGCCTAGGCCCCACGAAGAATTGGAGGCAACGATCGGTGGCAGGTCCTTGCTGCTTCCTACATCGGACAGACGGCGCAAGGGGCGGCCCGGCCGAGCACCGGCCAGGCTGATCGACTCGGCAATCGGCCAGGGCAGTCAATACGACTGTCTCGTCGCGGTGTCGACGACAATGGGATCGTGGCCAGCAACCGCAGAAAGACCGGACCCCACGGTCGCCCTATACGGCGCGACCGTAAGACGCCGACCCTGATCGCCGGATCCCGGCCAGAGGCTCTCACGTCGGACGACGCGGTGGAGCAGTTGTGGGCCAAGTCGCGATCGGGCGCGGTCTCGGGTCGCGGATTCCACTTCCAGGACGTGGTAGGGGCGTGGCTGGCGGGCCGAATCCTGGCGGGCGTCGACACTGTCGAGTCGCTCGTTCCTGAGGGCTTCGAGGATCTGCACGGCGAAGGCACACCGGCGCGCTTCATCCAGGTGAAGTCGCGGCAGGAGCGCGTGGGAGACTTTCCTTCGACAAAGGCGGCCGAACACGTCCTTGGGGTGTGGAAACAGCACCGGAAACGCATCCGGGACGGCGTTGAGGGCCAACCGTTGATCGTCTGGGAGCGGCCGGTCGAGGGTGCGCGGTTTGGTCTTTGGGGTGACAGCCTCGACGCCGGACTGGCCGAAGATCACCCCCTGCGCGCCGCGATCGCCCGGCTTTCGTTGGCACAGGGCTTGGCGCCCGCCGAGCTGGACGAACTTCTGCACACCATGGGTGGGTTCGTTCTGAGCTGGAGCGATGCGCTCGACCAGACGATCACGGCAGTGACCGGGCGGACCGGGTTGCCGCCGGCGGCTGGGATGGCGATCGTGCAGGTGCTACGTACGGCGATCGCTGACTGCGTTGACAGCAACGCGGCGTCGAACTGGTCCGGCCGTGCCGGCCTGACGCGCACCGACATCGAGCGGCTGGTGACCGACGCCCAGCAGCTGATCGACCGCGACTCGTTGGAGCAGGCACTCAGTTCCGGGGTGTGCGAGCCGGTCGACTTCGGCACGGCCTCACCGGCTGCGGATTTCTTCACGGGCGTCGATGTTCAGCCCGGCCATGTCGCCGCGGGACTTCCGGTTCCTCGGCCGGACGCTACCGGCCGCGTCCTTGAGGCGTTGAACGAGCTTCGTCCCGCGCTCGTGTCCGGGCCGTCGGGCGTCGGCAAGTCGGCGGTCATGTGGATGTCGGCATACGTCGCGCAGAATGTGCTCTGGCACCGGGTCCGGCGATTGGAGGAACGCGACGTCGAGCCGCTCGTCCGACTCGTGAAGGCGTTGAGGCCGTCGCCACAGGCCCCGGTCGGGCTCATCGTCGACGGCGTCGGCACAGGGGTGATGGCCGCGTGGGACCGGCTCCTCGGTGAGTTGGCCGCGATTCCGGGTGCGCTGCTCTTGGGCTCGGTGCGTAACGAGGATCTGCTGCCGATCCGGACGTTACCGCGGTGCACCGTCGTCGATGTGACCCTCGACGAGCGGCTCGCTGAGAAGATCCATGCTGAGTTGTCCACCCGGGGACTGACCGCTGTGCCGCACTGGCGCGAAGCATTCGAAGACGCGCAAGGGCTGACCCTCGAATACACCTATCTGCTGACACGGGGACGCCGCCTGGCCGATGTGCTCTTCGAGCAGGTCAACCGACGCGTCATGGAGCACCGTTCATTGGAGATCGACATATTGGCGCTCTCGTCGGTCGCCCACCAGTGGGGCTCCCGGCTCGACATCGCGGCCCTGGAACGACACCTCGCCGCGCCGCGCGGCGACCTGCGGCACGCCATGCAGCGGCTGCAGGACGAGCACCTCATCCACGTCAGCCACGGCGCCATCGACGGGCTCCACCAACTACGCTCCCGCGCCCTGTCCACGGCGGTCCATGCCACACCGCCGCCGACGATCGACGAGACCGTGGACACCGTCGTCGGGCTCCTCGCCGGCACGCAGCTGCGCCCCTTCCTCTTGGGCGCGCTCACCGATCGACCGGACATCGACGCGGCCGTGCTCCGCGGCCTCGGCCGCCGCATGCGCGAGGAACGGTCGGCCACCATCTGGGTCGAGGTACTGAACGCCTTGCGGCTGGCGGACTTCCGTCGCACGGCGACGGGCTGGCGGGACATCCTGGACCAGCACCGGGTGCGGCCGGCCGACCGGCTGGTCGCGATGCAGCAAGTCCTCATCGGCGGCGGCATCGCCTTGGAGCTGCCCGATCAGGTCAAACCCGAAATCGGCGCGGCCGTACGCGCCATCCTCGAGCGACGCGACGACCGGTCACCATGGCGCGAGACGCTGCTAGCCGCCGTTGACGGCCGCACGCTCGTGGACGTTCTCCTCGACTGCCCCACCACATTGCAGGCGGCACAGTTGATCGCCGCCGCCGGCGGCCTGGACTCTCCGCTTACCGATACCGACATATCAGCACGTCCGCTGATGCGCGCCCTACAGACCTGCACGCCCGCCGAGTTGGGGGAGCTGATTAAGACGGCGGCTGACACTGACCCGGAGCTCGGCGAGATACTCTCCGGCCTAATGGGCGGGGAAGCGGGACTCTTGCGCCGCTTTCGCGCCTTCTACCCATGGCTAATCGACCTACGCATCGACGTCGTCGACAGCGACACGGTCACTGTCGGGCGCCTCCTCCACATCTCCGACGAAATTCAAGGCAGCCCGGACACGTACGTACGTGAGCTGGCGAAGGCACTGCTGACCTGCTTCCCGCAATGCGTACGTGCAGACGTCCAGGCGATGCACGCGGGAGGCGCGCCGATCGCCGTCGGGGACTACACCTCGGGCGCGAGCCGCTTGCAGGCCCGATATGTGCACACCGCAAGCTCGGTAGCATGGGCCAGGTCCAGGCTGCGTACCGGTGCGTCCATCGCCACCAACACTGACCTCACCCACCGGGTCCACAACGTGATCCGCCTACTCGCCGACGCCGCGACTTTCCTCGACGACCTGTTGCAGACCTGGTGCCAAGCGCGCGGAAAGCCAGAAGCCACCAAACGGCTCACTGCGCGCCTGCAGGCGCTCGACGCCGCGGCAGCCGATTTGACCCGGCCACTCGACCGCACCGAGCACACCATCGTCGAGGGCAGCGACGCCCCGACACCGCCACTGACCGACAGCGCCTACACGCTGGTACAAGGCATCGTGAGCCTTCCCCGCCGGATCGCGACAGACAACACCTACGCATCGCTATCAGCCTATGTTAAAGACACGCTCTTCCCAGTCGCGCAGAACGTTGCCGACACCGAACGCTGGGAACTGGCCGGCCTGGACGGGGCGCCACCAAGTCTGGAGCGGATACGGCTCCTCCTACTGGATCTGCACGCCGTGCTTGCCGAACTCACGTGGGGAACACTGACTCTGAAGCAGGTCCAGAGCGACGCCCGCCAAGGGCCTGCGCAGCAAGCCTTGCATCGGGCCGCCGACCATGCCCGCGCACTGGCCTCGCGCCGGTACGAGGAACAGATCACGCAACTCAAGGCAGCCAGCATCACCGCCGGCCTGAATCTCACGATTCACGTCAAACCCGTCATGGAGCGAAGCGGCGTCGAATGGCCACCGTCTACAGCCGCGATCGCGGCATCCGTGACGACCATCGAGGAATGGTTTGAACGCCTGCCCGTAGTGGTTGGGTTGATAAACCAGTTCCTCGAAACGCCGGCCTCACGGCCACCGGTCCTCGTAGTGCCGTTCATCGGCGAGCGGCCCGTGCGCCAGCTCGCCCAGCAGGTGATCATCGACATCTGGCCAGGCCAAGACCTCTTCGACACATGGGCCCCAGAACTTGCCGTCGCCTGGCCCACGCCGCTCGCCGACGCAGTCTCGGACTTGACCGCCGCGCTGCAGACCATGTCCGGCTTGGCCGTACTGCCCAAAAAAGCATGGACCGAGATCCACCACGCGCTACTCGAGCAGCAAGTGGAGCGCCTGTCCGTCAACCTCGCTCTCCTCGCGGGTCACATTGCCCCCGATCTGGGTACGGCGATAGCCAACCTCGTCACCAGAGTCGAGACCGAGCTTGACTCGGATCCACCGGTCGCAGAGTCATTCGCCGGCAATATAGCCTTCGCTTTCACGGGCAGGCCGAACGACGACTACGCCCTCACCATCTATATGGTGCTGTCCGCTATCGAACAAGATACCGGCCAGTCCTACGCGCCAAAATCCGTCAACCTGACCGAGGTCCGGCCGGCTAGGCCCCCTTCAGGACCTAAGTGAACGCGGACGATAGCACTACTGCAACCACCTTCGGCAATAGCACCAGGTTTCACGTGCCGGCGCGGCCGAAACCGGACCGGGCGAACCGCCGGTGCAAGCCTGGTCACAATCGTTCAATCTTCCAGGCCCTGGACTAGCTGTTACATGCGGAAGGCGCGGCGGCCTGGGCACGGGTTGCCGTAGCTGTCCTGATGGCCACGCATGGCGGTGGATACAGTCGCACGGGGGAAGATCCGCTGGCAGCGGGTACAGCGCACTCGGAAGCGAGCCTCGCGCGGAGTGCGGAATCCGGCCGTCTTGGTGAATCGTCGGACGCCCGCCCGCCGGCCGCTGAACGTCGTGCGGTCGCCGTACTCGCCGGCCTTAGCGAGCTCGATTTCGAAGCGTGGCTCGAACTTGATATCGGTTGTTTCAAGGTTCCTAATTTTGCCATTGAGCAAGCATTTGATGCCGGGGTTAGAGCGCCCGCCGGTGCGGTCCCAGACGTAGAAGTATTCCTGGCCGCTGCCGTCCTTACGCCACTTGAACGTGAGCGAGTAGGGCTCGACGAGGCGCGTGATGCCATCGTACGTGATGCGCAGCAGCGTCTGAGTACGCCCAGCCTCCATGATCGGCGTGCGAAGTTCGGCGGGGAAAAACGCCAGTTGCCCGGCGTCGCCGTACCGGAAGCCCGAGAACAGGGATGTGAGTTCACTTTTGAACAGTTCGACGGCGGCGGTGAAGTCGAGCAGGCTCTCCTTCGCGCAGACGATCTTAGACCAGTAGGCGCGCATCACCTCGAACGGCACTGCCAGTAGGAGCCCGAGGGCGGCCCGGGGACTTGACTCGAAGATGGTCTTGCGAAGGAATGTCCTGACAATCAGGGCCTTGTCGACCTCGACGTCTTGGTTGACGAAGATCGAGTAGACCAGGTCGAATAGGTCCTTGGAGCTGTGCCGCTGGAGCAGGCACTTCAGCTTGTCGGCGAGGCCTTCCTCCAGGCTGACCACCTCGATCGCGGCGGCGCAGGCGGCGCGGTCGGAGTATGGATGGATCAGCTGCCGCTGCTGGATGGGCAGGTAGAGCCGGCCGTTCTCGGTGACATCCATCTGCATGCGGATTGTCATCGCGCTGGCCTTGCCGGCAAAGTTGTTGAAATACAGCGCAAACTTGTGGACCGTCTTGTTGTTGTCAATCGGACGCTGGCTGACGTGACGGTTGCGGTCCAGGTCGAACGTGACGCCGGTCCGCGCTTCGATCATCCGGCACGCCTGGTTGAGGCTCTGGAGCAAAGCGTCGGGGCGCAGGCCGGTCGGCGCGGCGAAGTCGAGGTCGCCGGAGAACCGGGTCGAAGCGAAATAGCCTTTACGGAAGGCGTTCCCACCTTTCAAGACGAGGCGGTCATGGGATGGAGCATGCTCCCCGTAGAGCCCGGCAAGCAGCCAGCCGTACAGGAAGTCTCGCTGAACGTCGGAGGAATTGACGCCAAGCTTCCAGCTCATCTCGGCGATTTCGTCGCGGTCAATCACGATCGCAGATAATCCTCTCAAACCAGAGCGAAGCAACTCTTTTTCGCCGCGACCAGGCGTCGTGACCAGGTATTGCTTAACACCTCGAACTGATGCCGGCGCTCGGCCAAGTCGACACCTAGGGCATGACTCAGCGCCAACACCCGCGCAAGCTCGAAGAGAAGACCACCAGTTAGCCGATGTCGTCATCGCCATGGTGCTGCGTCGACGCCTGCCCTATCGTTCTCGGCAAGCGCTTCCGGGACCGGAAGCTCGACGACCCAGCCGAGCGCTACATCGACGCCATCCATCCCGACCGCGACGCCATCAAAGCCCGCGTCGGACTGCTTCTCGCGATCCTCCAAGCGCTACACCCTGCGGCAGAACGCTGATACGGCAACTCACGCGCGAGCGGGCTCGGGCGTCTGCAGATAGAACGCGGTCCCGGAGTCGCCATCGATCGTGAGCTCAAACCACCGATCGTCAACCCACCGCAACTCCGGCGGCAGCACCGGCGGCTCCTTGCCCTGCTGCCGCGCCACCGACCGAAGCAGTCGCAACTGCGCCAGCGCATGGCGCCATCGCACCAGCAGGTCCCGCGGCCAATCCGCATAAGTGCCAGGCACGCCGTTCAAACGCTCCAACTCGCGCCGCTCTACGTCAACAGTCAAGAACTCGTTCCACGAGATCTCGTACAGATCAACCATCGGTCTCCTCAAGCTCACGCCGCCACGTCAGGCGACCCCAGCAGACCAAAATGATCTCGAGACGTTCATGATTCCCGACACTCGAACATTTCACCCGGTCGAGCGACAAAACGGTCTGTTCTGCGCTCCACGGCGCAACGTCGAGAACAGGCTTGCTCGAACCGGCCGGAGGACGACTGCCAGATCATCGCCGCGACACAACTCCAACATCGCGATCGGCTGACGACTCTTGCGCCGCAGAGAGCCCCCAGACCGAGGCGAACGAGCCGCCGAGTGTGCAACACCCGACTCGGGCCGCCCTCGGCCGCCACCCAGATCCCCCTGACCCCCTGTTCGACCTATCTGGACATCATCCCGCCTTGGTCCATTGTGGTGCCCGACATGGCAATGCCCGATAGACGGACTAAACCTTCTTGCGCCGCACCCTTCGGCGGTAATGCCTTTGAACCGGCGCCTTGCAATGCCTAAGATGCTCGTATGAGCACCTGCATTGTGCGGGTTGCCTCAATGTGTGGGGTGGGGTCCCCCCTTCGACACGTAAATTCCCTGCCCGGCGGCATTTTGGGCAGAACCGGTCAAGCCGGCACTTGCGGTTCAAGGGTGCAATCGGCCTCACTGCAGGCGAACCTGACGCACGGCTTCCCGGATGCGCCGACGGTGTTCGGGCCGTACTTCCCGCGGCTGGGCCCGTCCTTCGCAGGCGTCTTCAGCCACGCCCCGCCGCCGCCCCCCGCCGTGGGTCGGCGACCGCGTCTGAGTGCCGCCCGGTCGGTGGCCTACGCCGGCGTCGCCGCCGTGGCCGCTGAACCATCGGGCTCCGCCGGCACCTTCCGGGCCGCCGTCAACGCGGACTCGGGCGCCACCTACAGCTGGGAACGGCTGGCTACCCTGCAACCGCGAATCGTCGGAAAGGCCCATGTGCCTCAACGGTTGTCGGCCGCGGCGGACCGACCAGCTGGACCTGCGGCGCGTTCAGACAGGTGGCCGTCATGCCGGGTCCGGGCCCTCGTTGAAGGGGCATGTCCACCCCTACCTCGCCCATCCAGACGGGTCAGCCCGAGCCCGGCAACCCTTCGCCCGTGACACAGCCGTCGATCTTCGTGCCAGGCGCTCCGGTCGCCGGCGAAACAGCACCCCAGCCGTGGATCTCGACCCAGTCGCACGGTTTTCCTGCGGTACCATCCCAGCCACCGCGGAACCGGCGAGTGCTGTGGTTCGCGCTCGCCGCGGTGGCGGTGCTGGTGCTGGCCGTCAGTGGCGTGGGCGTCTGGTTGCTCACTTCGTCGTCGGCGGTGCGGCAGGCGGCCGGAATCGAGTCGCCGTTCGAGGTGGCGAAGGCGAAGTGCGCCGCCACGTCCTCGCACGCAACGGTCGGTGACAATGGCAAGTCGCTGGAGGTCAAGTCCGCCGGCGAGGAGGAGACCGGCCTCTCCTTCACCGACCTCGAATGCATCTGGCAGGTGCTGAAGATGCCCGACGCGGTGCTGGCCGAGATCAAGACGACCCGTGCCATCGACGGCAAGCAGACCGGTGACTGGGACAAGATCCACGCCTCGTGGACGTACCACCCCGACGACGGGCTGCACATGGTGTTCACGCTGCGGTCGTGACGGGGTGCACACTTCCGCCGTAGGTGATGGGCGGCGATCATGATCGATACGAGTCGGTGGGCTCGCGCTGGTGGTCGTGCTCGACGCACGCACCGGTGCCGTCCGGTAACCCAGACACGCCAGCTCAGCCTGCACGCGGCGATGACCCCAGGTCGGGTTCTCCGCGGCCAGACGCAGCATTAGCGCACGAAGCTCCCGGTCGACTGGCGGCCGGCCGGGACGCGCATGCGGATACGTCCGGTGCCGGGCGATCAGCTGCCGATGCCAGCGCAACAGCGTTGCCGGAGTGACGAAGAACGCCGACCACTGCGGTCGGGGCAGTAACCGGGACAACGCCGCCAGCACCACCCGATCCGCGGGCTGCAGGTCGGGTCGATGCACCTGCCGACGCAGTACCGCCACCTGATGTCGCAACACGAGCAGTTCGACGTCCTTCGCGCCGCCGTCGCGGGCGAGTTGCGTGGGCATCTGCAAGATCTGACGTAGGAGCAAGTACACCAGCGAGGCTGCCACGCCCTGAATCATCCCGCTACCGGTAGCTGAGCCACAGACGAATCCGCACGTCACAGCCACCGACCGAATTACAGGTCATCCCCACCGCCTGGATCACCCGCATCGCCACCCCGGCCGCGCACGAGATCGGCGCGTGGGGCTACTCCGGCCAGTGGTGGCACACGCCGGGCGGTATCGGCACCGACTACTCGGCCATCGGTATCCACGGCCAATACATCTACGTCAAACCCGGCCACCCACACCGTGATCGTCAAACTCAGCGACTACGGCACCGAACAGGATGACAGGAAACCGTCGACGTCTTCCGCGCACTGTCCCGGCCCTGATCTCCGCGAGACGATGGAGAGGTCGGGCCTCAGCGTCGCAGCGTGGTCTCGTGCTGCAGGCGTGACAGCTTCTGGGGGTTGCGTACCGAGTACAGCCCGGTGATGAGGCCTTCGTCGATGCGTACGGCCAAGACGGTGTCGATGTCGCCGTCGAGCCGCAGGATCAGTGCCGGGTAGCCGTTGACGTGGGCCAGCTGCGGCGACCGCGCGACCAGGTTGGCCAGCCCGGCGGCGAGCACGCCGCCCACCGCGTCGGCCCCGACGATGGGCGTCAGGGCGGCCTGGGCGACGCCGCCGCCGTCGCCGAGGAAGACGACGTCCGGTGCAAGGATGTCGAGCAGGCTCTGGAGCTCACCGGTCTCGACCGCCCGCTGGAACGCCTCGAGCGCGCTGCGGGTCTCGGCCGCGGACACGACCCCGCGCGGCCGGCGCGCGGCGACATGTGACCGCGCCCGGTAGGCGAGCTGACGGACAGCGGCCGGGCTCTTGTCGACCGCCTCGGCGATCTCCTCGTACCCCAGGTCGAACACCTCGCGCAGCACGAACACCGCCCGCTCGATCGGTACGAGCGTCTCCAGGACCAGCAGCATCGCCATCGAGACGCTGTCGGCCAGCTCGACGTCCGCGGCGACGTCGGGCGCGGTCAACAGCGGCTCGGGCAGCCAGGGGCCGACATAGGACTCCTTGCGCCGCCCGAGCGCCCGCAACCGATCCAGGGACTGGCGGGTCGTGATCCGGACCAGATACGCCCGCTGATCCCGTACCGTCGCCAGGTCGACGCCCGCCCAGCGCAGCCAGGTCTCCTGCAGGACGTCTTCGGCGTCGGCGGCCGAGCCGAGCATCTCGTAGGCGACGGTGAACAGCAGGTTGCGGTGCGCGACAAACGCCTCGGTGGCGTCCTGGTGCCTGCCGGGGGTGCTCTGCGTCGTGTCGTCCATGGGTGACTCCTGGTTGCGCTCAACTCGGTCGCCCACCAGACGCCGGATCCCGCCGTTGCGTAACACCAAAACGTAGTGGTTCACGTCACGTGTGCGCCGCCGTTATGCGGATCGCGACGCCGCCGTCTTGTGGTCGTTCGAGACAGCACCACGAGGAGGACGACGTCATGGAGCCCCGTTTCAACCTGAACGACAACGCGCTCGGCGCGAAGATCGGCAAGCGGTTTGCGAACACCAGCCTGGCGATCCTGCAGTCGTCGCTGCCGAAGGCCACGGTCGAGCTGGTGGAGCTGCGCGCCAGCCAGATCAACGGCTGCGGCTACTGCACCGACGCGCACACCAAGGAGCTCGCGGCGGCGGGCGAGCCCGCGGTCCGGATCAACCTGGTCGCCGCCTGGCGCGAGTCCACCGTGTACACCGAGGCCGAGCAGGCCGCGCTCGCGCTCGCCGAGGAGGGCACCCGCCTCGCCGACGCCCACCGCGGCGTGTCCGACGACACCTGGGCCCAGGTCCGCAAACACTACGACGACGACCAGATCGCCGCGCTGGTGTACCTGGTCGCCATGATCAACGCTGCCAACCGGCTCGGCGTGATCCTCCACCTGAAGGGCGGCGCCTACCAGCACGGCACGTTCGACACCGCCTCGGCCTGACCGCCACGCGGAGCCCGGCCCAGGATCACGCGATCCGGGCCGGGCCCGCCCAGGTCCGCGCGGGCCCGGTCGGCAATACCAACCCCCCGCTCGGCCGACGACGGCCAACCCGTCGGATGTCCCTAACCGATTGATCTTCACGAACTCGGTGAGCGTGCTGGCCTCTGGTCGAGGCCGGTGAGACGGACGCCAGTGAACCGCAAATACCTGGCACCGAACGTGATGCCACGCAGGTCCGCCCGCCCGCCGACCATGCCCAGACCCAGATCGTCGAGCGCTTCACCGGCTTGCAGGCGGCGCAGGATGTCGGCGGCGTCAGTCCGTCCGGTGGGCGTGGTCCAACGCCGCTGCGGCGCGGCGGCTGAGGCTACTTCCACAGGATACGGACGCCCCTGCCCAGAGGGGCCCTCGACCATCCGGACGCTGCCGGCCTGCGGGCGAAGCCGTGGTCATAAGGTCGGAGGATGGGCATCGCCAACGTGAAGTTGAACTCCGGGCACGACATGCCGGTCGTCGGATACGGTACCTGGCCGCTGCGGGGCCGGGCGGCCACCGATGCGATCCTGGCTGCGATCGAGGCCGGCTACCGGCTCATCGACACCGCCGCTTCCTACGACAACGAGGATGCCGTCGGTGCCGCGGTGCGGGAGTGCGGGCTGGAGCGCGGCGAGCTGTTCGTCACCAGCAAGCTGCGCGGCAGCGACCAGGGCCGCGGGTCGACCAGGGCAGGGCTGGAGGGTTCGCTGGGGCGGCTCGGGCTGGACTACGTCGACCTGTACATGATCCACTGGCCGCTCCCCCGCGTCGGCAGGTATGTCGAGTCGTACGTCGAAATGGCCGAGCTGCGGCAAGAGGGGCTCATCCGCTCGCTCGGTGTGTCCAACTTCCTGCCCGAGCACCTCGACGCGGTGGTCGCCGCGACGGGCATCCGGCCGGCCGTCGACCAGCTGCAGGTGTCGCCGTCCCACCCGCAGCGGGACCTGGTGCGTGCCGTGCAGCAGACCGGCACCGTGGTGCAGGCCTGGCGCGCCCTGGAACGCAACACCGGCATCCTGGACCACCCTTCGGTGACCGCGATCGCCGACCGGCTCGGCGTCACCGGCGCCCAGGTCGTGCTGCGCTGGCTGCTGCAGCGCGACGTCACCGCGGTCGTGCACTCCGGCCACCCGGACCGCATCCGCGCCAACGCCGACCTGGCCGGCTTCGAGCTCACCGCCGACGACACGGCCGCCGTCGACGCCCTGGACACCGGCACCCCGCCCAAGCGCGACCCAGCCACCTGGGAGGAGTTCTGAGCCGCTGACGCACCGGACTGCCCGGCGCCTCGTCCCAGGAAGCCGCGTTTTCGCAGGTGGACGGTGGTGCAACGTCCCACCGTCCCAGGTGTGCGCCACGGGCTGGTCCGCGGCCGCGCCGCCGTGCCATGATCCCTGCCGCCGGGCCATGCAGGGAAAATCCGGTCCGGACCAAAGCGCCAGTTGGCGCCACGCCCCGCCGTCTCCGCACTGCCGTGTTACGCGCCGTCACTTTCGTGACAACCCGCCGGCCTGGGCTCATCGGCGGGACGGCGACGGGCGGTGAGCACGGGCGTGGTCCGGCAACTGTCCACCGACACGTGGAGCTACCCAATGACCGACGCCGTACCCGACGAAATCGATCCAACCGTCCAACCGCCCGTGGCCGTACCGTATCTGCTGGTCATGCCCGGCGGTGATGGACGGCCGCAGCCGGTCGCCTGGCCCGGCACCGCCGAGGGGCAGACGACGTGGGCGATTCCGGTGACGATTCCCGCGGGAACCCCGGGATTCGCCGTGTTCGTGCCGCTGGTCCCGGGCGCGGCGGTCAAGCCTGTCGAGGGCATGGCGGCCGCGCCCGTTGAGCCCGAGCCGGTCACGCCCGTCGCGGCCGAGCCAGTCACGCCCGTTGTGGCCGCAGCCGCCGCGCCTGTTGAGGAACTGCCCGACGACGAGCTCGAAGAAGACGAGGAGCAAGACGAGGAACAAGACGAGGAGCACGACGAGGAGGCTGTCGCACCGCCGCTGGTGCAGCACCAGTCGGGAACACGGCCCTTCGCGCCGCCGTCTGGCGCGCCCTTCCCGCCGCATCCTGTGGTGCCCACGTTCCAGCCCTATCAGACTGTTCCGCGGGTCATGGGGCCGCCGCGACCGCTGCCGCCCGGGTTCCTGGAAGCACGTTGGCCCGGGCCGGAGCCCGCGAGCGGCTGGCGCGTACCGGTCGCCGTGCTCGCCGGCGGACTCGTCGCCGCGATCGTCCTGCCCGGCATGCGGGTCGGCATCGGCTGGTTCCTCGGCGGGTTCGCGCTCGTCGCCGCCGTCATCGCCGGTATCTGGCCGGCCGCCGCAGCGCTGCCGAAGGCCGACCGTGCGATGCGGGCCGTCTGGGCCGGCTCCGCGGTCGTCCTGCTGTCGGTGCTGGCGTTCCGCAACGCCTGGTGGCTCGTCACGTTCTGTGTACTGGGAGCGCTCGGCTGCGCCGCCCTGGCCATCGTCGGCGGCCAACGCGTCCGCTCCATACTGTTCAGCCTCGTGGCGGCGCCGTTCGCGGCCTTGCGCGGCATCCCGTGGGTGGCCAAGCACCTCAGCGCCACCGGCGACCGGCACGACAAGCCCCGCCACACCCAGCGCGTCGTCTGGTCGGTCATCATCACCGTCCTGTTCGTGCTGGTCTTCGGCGCGCTGCTCTCCTCCGCCGACGCCGCGTTCTCGCAGGTACTCTCCGACGTCGTGCCGACGGTCAGCGTCGGCCGCGTGTTCCTGTTCGTCCTGTGCGCGCTGATCGCCGTCGCGGCCGTCTACACCGTCGCCGCACCGCCGGACCTGTCCACCATCGACAAGCCGGGCACCGCGCGGCTGCGCCGCCTGGAGTGGGGGCTGCCGATCGGGGCGCTGGTCCTGCTGTACAGCGGATTCGTCGTCGTGCAGGCCACCGTACTGTTCGGCGGCCAGCACCACGTGCTGCAGACCGCCGGCCTCAGCTACGCCGAATACGCCCGCAGCGGCTTCTGGCAGCTGGCGACCGTCACCGTGCTGACGATCGCCGTGCTGGGCGGCGTGACCCGCTGGGCCAGCCGCGAGGACCGGGTCGACCGCATCCTGCTGCGCACGCTGCTCGGTCTGCTCTCGTCGCTGAGCATCGTGATCGTGGTGTCGGCTTTGTCCCGCATGTACGCCTACCAGAAGGTCTACAGCTTCACCGGCGAGCGCATCTTCGTGATGGCGTTCGAGCTGCTCCTCGGCACCGTCTTCATCATGATCATGGCGGCCGGCATCCGCTGGCGCGGCACCTGGATCCCGTCGACGACCGTCGGTCTCGCGGTCGTCATGCTGCTCACCCTCGCGGTGCTCAACCCGGAGGACTACGCGGCCCGCCGCAACATCGCGCGCTACCAGGAGACCGGCAAGATCGACGCCTGGTACCTGCGCGCCCTGTCCTCCGACGCCACCCCGGCCCTGTCAACCCTCCCGGACTCGGTCCGTCGCTGCACGCTGAGCTGGATCGTCGACGACCTGGACGAGCCGGACCCGTGGTACGGCTGGAACCTCGGCCGCGAAAACGCCCGCGACGCCCTGGACCGCGTGGGCTCGTCCGGCATCGGCGGCTCGAGCGACTGCCGACGGGCCGACCAGTTCGACCTGCCGAAGACACGCTGACGCGCCACCCCCGGGCCGCCCCAGCACGGCGGCGGCCCGGTCCGGGCCGTTCGGCTGCGTTCAGACCGTGCGGGTCGCCTTCGCGAGGTTCGCCTCCAGCTCGGCCTTCGTCCGCTTGACGACATACGCCGGCCGGTCGCGCTCGACGCGCCACGACTCGCTCAGCGGGCTGACGGCGAGCGCGATGCGGCCGATGTCGGCGCTCCCGACGATCGGGCCCGTGTTGTACGCGACGGCGCACACCCGGTCTCCGGCACGCGCCGGCACCGTCCCGGTGAAGCCCCCACTCGTTCCCGGTGGTCACCGTGCCGACGAAGGCGCCGACGACCAGGACACTGATCGTCACCGGACGCCGGTCCGGGTGGGTGGCCCACCCGACGACCCTCACCCCGGCGGGCACCCGGGTCGGCCCGGTCAGCGCGCCTGACGGGTCGATCGGCTCGGGCGGGTCCTCGCACTTCGGCGGCGGGTCGGGGACGTTGCAGTTCAACACCGCACGTGCCGGGACCGCCGGCACCACCAGCTCCGGCGCCGAGGGCCGGCAGCGCCGCGACGGCGGCGTGCAGAAACTGTCGCAAAATGATGGTCCTCGAAGTCTCGGACGCACACTGCAGCTTGCGCCGCCAGCGTGGCCGCCTCCGGTTTCAGCACCCGTGCATTTCGCGTGCGAACCCGTCGATGCCGCGCTCGAGACGGACGGTGACCGGTTGCCCCCGTTTCGCATCCGGTCACCGTCGCCGGTGGCCCGGACCGCCACTCCCCCCAACGGTCCGGGCCACCGCGCTGGCAGTCTGTCAATGCCGCGGTACGGGCGCCAGATGCCGGGACCGATCTGGGACGGCGGGACGGGGGAAACGGGCTGACCTGCGGGGATGTTGCGGTCTTGGGACGGCCGATAGGATGCAGCCCGCCCCGACACCTGGAGAGATGACGGCGATGCCGCACCGTCCCGGCGAGCTTGCCGCGCTGCTGACCGCGCTGAAGGACCGCAGCGGGCTCAGCTATGCCCGCATCGGGCAGAAGACGAACCTGAGCAAGTCGACGGTGCACCGGTTCGTCGCCGGGGCGGCGGTGCCGCAGGACTTCGGCACGGTGGAGCGGATCGCCACGGCGTGCGGGGCGGACCGTGACGAGCTCGACCGGCTCTATCCGCTGTGGGCCGCGGCCCCGCGACAAGACCCGGCCGCCACCGCAGACCCGGCCGCCGGGCCAGAACCCGCCGCCGGCTCAGAACCCGCCGCCACCGCAGGACCCGCCGCCCCGTCGAAGGCCGCCGTTGCACCGGTGCCGCGGCGCCTCGCCCTGTACGCCGGGCTGGCCGCGGCGCTGCTGGTGCTGGCGGGTGCGGTCACGGCGGTGTGGTGGCGGGGCAGGGAAGACCGGCCGCAGACCGCGCCGCCGAGCGCGACCCCGCAGTGGATCAGCGGCCCGAGCTGGACGCTGCCCGCGCGACCGGTCCCGCCGGAGTACTTCGGGGTGACGATCAACAGCGCGACCGGGCACATGCCGGGGTTCACCACCGGCGCGGTGCGCCTGTGGGACAGCGAGACGGGCTGGTCGCGGGTGCACCCGGCGCGGGACCGGTTCGACTGGACGATCCTGGACCGGCTCGTCGAAGGGGCCGCCGCCGCCAGGCTGCCGGTGCTCTACACGATGGGCGGCACGCCGGCCTGGGCGGCGCCCAACGGCAAGCGGTCGGTCTACCCGGACAACGCGAAGTCGTCGCCGCCGGACGACCTGGCGGTGTGGGACGCGTACGTCAGCGCGCTGGCCGGCCGGTACAAGGGCCGCATCGCCGCCTACGAGCTGTGGGTGCTCGCCAACGACGCCCGGATGTACACCGGCAGCGTCGAAACCCTGGTCGAGATGACCCGCCGGGGCAGCGCGATCATCCGTGCCACCGATCCCGCCGCCACCGTGGTGTGCCCGGGCATGGGCAACCTGTGGAGCGCCGAGGGCCAGCAGGTGCTGCGGGAGTTCGCCCGGCTCGGCGGCTACGAGTACTGCGACGCCGCCGCCGTCAAGCTGCACCAGCGCTCGCCGGAGGACCCGCCGGAGACGATGCTGGAGCTGACCGCGCAGATCGACCGGCTCTTCCACGAGGCCGGCCTGCACCCGCCGCTGTGGAACACGGGCACGACCTACGCCATCCCGCTGGAGGGCCAGCTCGACCGGGCCCGCGCCCGCGACTACGCCGTCCGCTTCTACCTCGTCGGGCTGCTCGCCCGCACCACGAACCTGTACCGCATGTACTTCTACAACTGGGGCGGCACGAAGATCCCCATCGTGCTGCAGGCCGACGAGGGCGAGCCGACCGAGGCCGCCCTCGCCGTGCAGCAGTTGCAGCGCTGGCTCGCCGGCGCGCAGATCCGCTCCTGCGGCCACGGCCAGCCCGCCGGCCTGCCCGAGCACGCGTGGCAGTGCGAGTTCATCGTGCCGACCCCGGCCGGCAACCGGCGCGCCGTCATCCGCTGGACCCACACCGGCTCGGTACGCCTACGCGCCGAGGCCACGGCGGAGGCGCTGCTCCGACTCGACGGCACGACGGAGCCCCTGGCCGGCGGTGCCGAGCTCACCCTGACCGAAACCCCCGTCATGATCCGCTACAGCGACCTGTGACATCACTCCCGGACCTCCGGCACCCTGCGCCGCGGCGCCCTGGACCAGATCGAACGACACCGCTGCACCGCTGATCGCATTCGTCAAGAGAGAGTCAAGCCCGGAGAACCGCGTCGCCGACGGCACGATCGTGCTCGAACTCCACCCCGACGGTCGGCAACTGGTGGACACGCGCGGCGCGCTGACCGTGCCTGTCGCGGCGAGGCAACTGTGCGGGATCTCTGCCGGCGACCAGGTCCTGCTGGCCGCCGACCTCAGCCGTGGTCGCCTGACGGTGTACCCGGTCGCGATGATCGTCAGGCTGCTCGCCAAGCACGCGCAGCACACGCGCGCGGCGGCGATGGTGGCCGACCAACCGGACGGCGTCGCCGCCAGCGAGATCCAGGCGCTGCGGCTCGCCGTCGTCGACACCGCAACAGCCGCGGCGGGCGCCTTCCACCGGGTCGTCGGGCTCGCCCACGGCGGCGTGCTGGTGCAGGCCACGCCGTCGCCGCGGGAGCTCACACGGGCGGCGGCGCACGACACCCAGCTCGGCATGGCGCTGTGCTCGGCGAGGGCTGCGACGACCCTCCCTGGACCTGGCCGCCCGGCTGCTAGGACGGGCGGCCCAGCAGGTCGTCGAGGATGCGGTCGAGGGCGGCGGACGGCGGGGCGCCGTCGAAGTCGAAGGTCACCACCGGGCAGGTGTCGCGGGTGGCCCGCACCTCGCGGGTCTCGCCGGCCAGGTCGCGCAGCACCAGGACGTCGACCGTCCTCGGGCGGCCCGTGCAGGTCAGGTACGGGATCTCGCCCGTGCGGGTCCGCGCCGTCGCCTCCAGTGTCGTTGCCGTGTCGCGGGCGGTGTCGCGGTCGGTGACCTGGCGGGTTCGGGTCCAGGTGTCGCCGTCCGCGCGGGTGTAGCGGCAGGCGGTGATGACCGCGAGCGGGACCGTCAGGTAGTCCGGGTCCGGGCCGTGGGTGTGCATCCAGACGTCCGAGATCGGGTTCGGCAGGTACTGGCCGTCGAAGGTGGACGGGGTGAGCTGCGGGGAACAGTCCGGGGGCGGCACCTCGGCGGGCCGGGGCGCCGCGCGCTCCTGGGCGATGAGGCGGCTGTCGAAGGCCTCGATCGCCTGGTACGCGTCGTGGCGGGTGATCGCGCCGCGGCGCGCGTAGGAGCAGGGGCCGGAGAGCTCGACGGTCGTGGTCCGGCCGTTGCCGTACTGCAGGGTGAGGTACCCGCCGCCGTCGCCCGACAGGAAGCAGTCGTCCATGCCACTGCCGGACGGCAGCGTGTTGAGGGCGCCGACCAGGCCGGCGTGTCGGTGGTGAGCACGACTCGCCGGGGCGGACCGGGGCGGGTCATCTGCAGCTCCGGGACCGGGTTGTAGCGGCACAGCACCGCGCGGACCGCACCGGGCGGGGCCAGTTCGCCGGGGGCGCTGGACGGCAGTGCGCCGTTGCCGTACGGGAACTCGGGAGGTGTGGCCGGGCAGGGCGCGTCGGCCGGCAGGCTCCGGTCGCCGACGATGTCCGGGGACGGGCGGGCGGCGACCGCGATCGCCCCGCCGAGCAGCAGGACGGCGACGGCCGCCGCGGCGAGGGCGACCGCGCGCAGCCGACGGCGGCGCACCCGCCGGCCGACCGCGGCCGGCCGGTCGGGTGGCGCCGGGAGGTCGGGCACCAGAGTGCCGAGGAGGCGGCCGTCGTCGGGGTGCGTCATCGCTCGGCTCCTTCGGCGGTGAGCAGCGCGCGGACGGCGGTGTCGGCGCGCAGGGTCTCGAGGGCCAGCAAGGCCAGGGTCTTCACCGTGCCGGGCGAGCAGCCCAGCAGCTCGGCGGTCTCGGCCACCGTGCGGTCCTCGACGTGGCGCAGGATGATTACAACCTATGACGTGGACCGCTGAACCCTGAAATCTGGTCCATTCACATCGTTCGCTCCGCCACTTCGTCAGGCAGCGAATCGGCCTCCGGGACGCCGATTTCGGCATAGATCGCCAGCGCTTGTTGCCGGTGCGTCTGTGCGCCGGGATGCCCCAGCGCAGTCAGGCAACGACTGATTCCGCTGTGAGCGTGTGCCTTCGCCACGCGGTATTCAACGGTTGCCGTGATCTCAAGCGATTGACGGTAGTGGGCAAGCGAAGCCTCGTAGTCATGGATGTCGCTGTGGATCGCGCCCAGCACGTTGTGTGTCTCGGCCAGATCCACCGGATCGGCGATGTCGTGGAGGATGGCGAGTGCCTCACGCGCGTGGTCCAGTGCCTCATAAGGCTGCCCGGATCTTCGGGTCGCCTCTGCGAGGCGGTGCAGATAGTCAGCTTCAAAGCGCCGGTCCTCACCCTGCCGGGCGAGGTCTACGCTCTGGTGAAGCAGCCGGATCGCGCTGTCGTGCTCGGCCAGTCCGCTGTGGGCGGTGCCCCGTCGACTCAGAACAGCGCTGGCCTGCCGCAGGTTCGCGAATCCGTCGAGGGGGAGCGCCGCCCGATCCGCGGCGTCGATCGCCTCACGGTGGCGTCCCAGCCGACTCAGGGCATCCATGATCACCGTCAAGGCTGCTGCTTCACGCCACAGGTCGGCCAGGTCATGGTAAATCTCGAAACCGCGGGTGGCGTATGTGACGGCATCGGTGTACGAGCCGATCAGGCAGCTCAGGTCAGCCTTGTGAATCAGTGACCGCGCGATGCCGTCGCCATCGCCCGAATGAGCGGCATTGGCTGTGCCCTGGTTGAGGAAGTCGAGCGCAAGCCGGTATTGGCCCAGCACCTTGTGCATCATGGAGACGTCCAACAGGCAGGCGGACTTCACCACGGGCGCGGTCTCGGGCCCGCATGCGGCCAGCGCAATCCTGAACACCTCGAGGCTCGCCGAGAGCTGACCGTTCTCGAACAGGAGTGACCCCACATTGCGCGGGAGCTGCCAGCCGGATTCGGCGGCCCGGTGCTGCGCCGCGAGCCGGGCGACGGCAACAAGATTGGCATGTTCGGCGTTGACCCACGACCGGATTTCTGAGGTCTTCGTGAGTCGAGGGACGGCCGTCGGCCGATATCGAGGGCTTGCGCCGAGGCTGGGCCGCCCCGGCGCGTCCAGTTCGGTGGCGATCTGAGTGACATGCAGGTAGTAGTCCAGGAGCCGGTCGAGTGCGGCCGACCGTTCCGATGCGGGCTCCTCAGCTTCGACGGCGGCCCGGGCGAAGTCGCGCACCAGGTCATGCAGACGGTACCGGCCGGGGAGGTGCGGTATCAGCAGATGCATGTCGCACAGGGCGTCGAGCAGGTTCTCGGCCTCGTCAACGGTCAGGCCGACCAGCGCCGCCGCGGCGAAGACGTCGATGTCTGAGCCCGGGTGCACACCGAGCAAACGGAACATGCGCTGCTCAGCGTCGACAAGATGCTGATATGACAGGGAAAAGGCAGCGGTGACGCCCCGGTCTTCGGACTGCAGCAACCTCGTCCTGCGATGGTCATCGGCAAGCCGCTCGACCAGATCAAATACTGTCCATTGTGGACGGGTACGCAGGTGGGCCGCGGCGATGGATATCGCGAGCGGTAAATGGCCGCAGAGCTTGACCACTTCGACGACCGCGTCAGGTTCGGCCTCACAGCGGTCCGGCCCGACGACTGCCCGGAAGAGGGCAACGGCATCGTCCGGGGGCAGAGTGTCCAGCGACAACACTTCCGCACTGTTCAGCCCGGTCAATCGGCGTCTGCTGGTAATCATGACGGCGCAGCTGGCCGAACCCGGCAACAGTGGCCTGACCTGGGCGGAATTCAACGCATTGTCGAGGACGAGCAGGACACGCCGTCCGGCGAGCTCCCCCCGCCACACAGCGGCCCGCTCATCCAGGCTCTTCGGGATTCGAGCGTCGGGAACCCCGACGGCGCGCAGCAGCACATCCAGGGCCTCCTCAGCCGTCAACGGATCACGGCCGGCAGTGTGCCCATGCAGGTCTATGAACAGTTGGCCGTCAGCGAAGCGGCCCGCGAACCGGTGTGCCGCGTGCACCGCGATGGCCGTCTTGCCCACCCCCGACATCCCGTCGATGGCTTGGATCACAGTCACGCCGCCACTGTCCACAATGGACATCAGCCGGTCCAGTTCGGCGAGGCGGCCGGTGAAATGCCCGATGTCTCGGGGCAGATAGTTGCGCTGGAGCGCCTCGGACCGGTGATGCAGCGCCGGATCAGCGGCGAGGATTCGATGATACTGACGTTGCAGCTCAGGACCCGGGTCCACGCCCAGGTCCTCCGCAATCGTGTGGCGGATCCGCTGGTAGCACACCAGCGACTCCGCGGCCCTCCCAGCACGGTACAGCGCCAGCATCAGCAGGCCGGCCAGAGGCTCACACAACGGATACCGATCGAGCTCCGCGCCCAGCTCGTCGGCGACGACACCGTGCGATCCCAGCTCAAGAGAGATCTCGGCCCAAGCGATGACCGCCGACAAGCGCCTTTCCTCGAGCTGTCCCGCGGCAGTCAATGCGGTCCTGCCCCCGACACCCGCGAGCGCGGGCCCGCGCCAGATCGCCAACCCTGCCCGCAACGTCTCGGCTGCGCGCGTCAGATCGTGGCGGGCCCGGGCCGCATGCGCCTCGGCCAGGCATCGTTCAAATCTCCCGGCGTCCACCTGGTCGACCGAGACCCGTAACACGTACCCGGGGCCGACCGCCGCCAGCGCCGCGCCCACAGGGGTACGCCGCAACGCGGACACCGCGTTCTGGACCTGCTTACGGGCCGTAACCGGAGGCTCGCCATCCCACACGGCGTCCACGAGTTGACCCAACGTGACCACCCGGCCTGCGTTGAGCGCCAGGGTAGCAACGACACGCCGCTGCTTCGGCCCGCCAATCGTGACTTGACCGCCGCCGTGCCGGACTTCGAGCGGCCCCAGGATGCCGAACTCCACGCCGCCTCCCACCCTTGTCAAGCTCCTGGCGAGTGTACGAGGAGCGGTCCGGCCGCGAGGAGACCGATCGAGGACGAAACGGTGACGGCGTCGGTCACCATGGCACGTGCGAGCGAACTCCACGCCATACCCGGCATGACGTTGCGACGCGCACCGAAGCCGCAGTGAACGGGGGCTCGGTTCACCGGCGAGATCCGGCGAACCGGGGCAGGTTCTCGGGGCGCGAGGCAGAAAGCCATGCGGAGCGAACTCGACGGGAATCGGGGTCGACGCTCATGTCTCCCGATGGATGCCGGCGACCGGCTGGACGGCTTGTCCAGCCGCGCCGCCGGTCTGCATGTCGCGGTCGGGGGCGCTGTGCGTTTGCCGATCGGCGAGCGCATTCGAGCGAGGCCCGGCTCGGTCTTCAGCCGGCGGCGTCGATGCCGAGTTCGTGGTGGTCGCGGCGGAGGTACCGCATGAACGCGGGTCCGGCGACGGACGTCCGTGCGGTCCGGCGCATCGATCCTGTCTCGATCATGTCGAACGCGGATTGCGGCAGAACCCGGCGGCCTCCCATCGCCAAGGGGTGGCCCACGCCGGTCGGCGCCGGAAGAGCGATCAGGGTGAACCTGCCCGCCAGGTCGGGCAGGATCGTCCGCAGCGCGGCGACCGTCTGTGGCCCCGCGCCGTCGTGCAGGAGCACGATCCCGCCGGGACGAGTTTTCGTCAGCACGGTGTTGACGATCGACTGGACTCCAGGGCCGCTCCAGTCCCGCGGGTCGACGGTCCACGAGATCGACGTCATGCCCAGGCCGGCCGCGATGCTGACGATGTCGGGCGACCAGTTGCCGCCGGGGGCGCGGAAGTAGCCGATCACCGCGCCGGGTGCGACCGCCCGGATCGCGTCGTTGGTGCGCTGCATGTCGGCTCTGATCTGATCGGGCGTACGGGTGCGCAGCCTCTCGTCGTGGCTCCACGAGTGGTTGCACAGGGTGTGCCCCTCGGCGACCATCCGCCGGACCATCTCGGCGCGCGCGGCGACCTGCCGGCCGACCATGCAGAAGGCCGCCTTGACGTGGTGCCGGGCCAGCAGGTCCAGCACGGCAGGAGTGTCGTCCCAAGGCCCGTCGTCGAAGGTCAGCGCGACCGCGTCCGACCCGGTCTTCCGCACCGTCCCGACCGGGCCGTCGCCGGCCGCGATGACCGGCGACGACGCGGACGGCGAGGCCGTGGGGCTCGGCACGCCCGGCTGGACCGTCGGCTCCTGGTGCTCGGCGACCACCGGTGCCGCCGCGACCGGCGCGGCCGCGGGAGGCGCGGGCGGGCCACTGTCGCCGCGGCTGCCGCCAAGCGTCAGGACCAGGATGGTCAACCCGAGTACGGCGATGCGGCGCAACGGCACGGAGGCACTCCAATTCGGTCCGGCCCCGTCATGGCTCGACGATGCTACGGAACAGACGGATGCCGGAGCTCTTCGGTTGCCGGGTCAGGCGGCAGTGGCGCGGCGCCAGCGGGCGGGCGCGCCCCCGTGCCGGCGGACGGCGCCCTCTGCCGCGAGATGCTGCAGGTGGGCGAGCGTCTCGGCCAGTGCCATGCGGCGCATCATGCCGTGCAGCGCGGTCCAGCCGCGCGACCAGCTCAGCCCGGCCGTGATGGCCCAGGTGGTCGGGGCGTCCAGGGTGTCGATCAGGTGCAGCGTCTCCAGGCCGCGGGCGTCGTGGTGGCGGATCAGTTCGGCGGCGCGGTCGTCGATGCCGCGGAAGCGGTACTCGTGCGCCGGCAGTGCTTCATCTGTGCCGAACTTGGCGGTCTGCTCCAGCGACGCCAGGTAGGCGCTCAACGGGTCGCCTTCGGGCGCGGCGTGTACCCCGATGTTCGGGCTGATCCTGGGCAGCACATGGTCGCCGGTCAGCAGGACGCCGGCGCTGGCGTCGTGCAGGCAGAGATGACCTGGGGTGTGCCCGGGGGTCCAGACGGCCCGTAGTTCGTGCCGGGTGAGCGGCAGCAGGTCGCCGTCCTCGATCATCCGGTCCGGGTCGGCCATGCCGAGGATGTCGTCGATCCGCTCCTTGTTGATGATCATCGCCGGGACGTCGGGCTCGGGTACCCCGTGCTCCAGCAGCCAGGCGGAGTCAGCTTCCGGATCGAGGGCGCGACCCATCCGGGCAGCCAGCGTCTGCGCCTCGACGGGATGCATGCCGATCCAGGCTCCGCCGCGTTCGCGCAGCCAGCCGCTGAGCCCGTGGTGGTCAGGGTGTACGTGGGTCACGACGACGCCCGCGACGTCGTCGACGGTCGCACCCGCGGTGTGCAGGCCCGCCGTCACGGCCGCCCGGCCCTCGGGGGTGTCCCAGCCCGGATCGACCACGACGACGCCGGTGTCGTCGAGGAAGGCGTAGCTGAGGGTGTACCGCAGCGGGCTGTCCGGAATCGGCACCGGGATCGACCACACGTCGGGGCGGACCTGTTCGACCGGGGGCAGGACCCGCCGTTGCCACGCCTCGTGCTGGACGGTACCGGTGATGATCATGCGTTGCTCCTAGCGGGTGCGGTGACAGCGTGGGTCACGAGACCCACAACCCGAGACTGCCATGCCTCGCGTGTCTGCACCGACTCAGCCCGTCGCCGAAGGTGACGGCGTCACCGGCTGCGGGCGCCGACCTACGCCGTCAGCGATACTGGGCCGGACACGGAGGTGCGCGATGTCGTATGGGGAAGGCGCCGGCGCCGACTCGGGGTGGGCCGCCGGCAGCGCGGACGGAGGCCTGCACCGCCCGTCGGGCTGGGACGCCGGATCGGACCTGCGCGGCGACTCCGATGTGTCGGGCCGCGGCGTCGGCACGGGTCCCGGCCGGCCGCCCCGGACGGCACCGGCGGGGGTGGTCACGGCCGTCCGGGTCATCGCCTGGATCGTGCTGGTGGCCGCGCTGCTGACCCCGATCGCCATCGCCGTCGTCCGCGACCACCTGCTGTGACGTATTGCACCCACGTACGCGTCGAACAGCCGCTCCGGCGTGTACACGTCGTCGATCGCCCGGCACGCCGACGCGACGGTGACGCCGTCCGCCGGCAGCGACACCACCACGTTGTACAGGTGGCGGTGTCGCTGCCGATGAGGGAGAGCCGCACGCCGGCGCGGCGCCGGTCGCGTTTACCGGCCCGGGCGCATCGCGGCGGAGCTCACCGGCCCTGCCCCTGGTCGTGCGGAACGGTGACCGTGACGGTGCAGCCGGCCGCCCGGCCGATCTCGTCGTGCCCGCGGTAGGTCAGCGTGTAGACCCGGTCGCCGCCGTTGCCGGCGCGCTCGGCGCGCAGCTGCCCGGTCAGCGACGGCTGCCCCGCGACGAACCCCGTGACGTCCGAAGCGTCACCACCGGTGACGCCGGCGAGCTGGAACCCGCGCGGCCCGAGGACGCCGTCCGGGAGGTCGACGCTCACGTTGACATCGACCATGCGGTGGCTCGGCGGCCACAGCCGCGGCCGGTCGACCGTGCAGTTCAGCTGCCGCTCGGGCAGCGGTTCGTCCAGGGTGGCCACCGCGTGCCCGATGGTGGCGGTGAGCCGGGCGCCGGCCTCGTAGTACATGTGGACGGTGGTGCCGTCGAAGTAGAAGGTCGGCGCCGCGGAGCGGCCCAGGTCCGGCGCGGCCGCCATCGAGTCGTGCACCACGCCGAGGTGGACCTCCTGGTCGAAGCTCTCGCCGACGTCCACCGCGTGCATGTCCCCGTCGGACGCGTGGAAGATCACCAGGTTGCGGCCCTGCCACCGCAGGTAGAACGGGCCGGAGGCGTTGGGGGCCTCGACGCCCTGCGGGGTGACGATCGGCTCCGGCTGGACCGTCCAGTTCCGGGCGTCGGTGGAGACCGCCCAGCGGATGCGCCGCGCCACCGGACCGGTCGGGCCGGGCAGCGCGTTGATCGGGTTGTCCATGAACAGCATCAGGTACCTGCTGCCGAGCCGCGGGATCGACTGTTCGAAGACCCGGGCGTACGACGTCTCACGGCCGGTGCTGTCGTCGCGCTGGACTGCCGTGCCGCCGTATTCGAAGTGGATGCCGTCGTCGGACGTGGCGTACCGGGTGATCGAGTTCTCGCCGTGGAAGTAGAGGAAGAGCTTCTGCTCGCCTTCGACCCAGAAGGCGTGCGGCGAGGAGATGTGGCTGACCGTGTCGTAGTGCGGCAGCCAGGTGTTGGCGACCAGCGGGTTGCTCTGATACTCGGTCCACGGGCCGTTGACGGAGTCGGAGTAGGCCAGGGAGATGCCGCCCGGCTTCTCGTGCGGCGCGTAGTACAGGTAGTAGGTGCCGAGCGGGTGCGCGAAGTAGTCGGCCGCCCGGATGACGCTGGGGAAGATGAACTCGTTCGTCGGGTTGTATTTCAGCTGGGTCTTGTCGAACGCCGTGCCGACGTAGGTGAAGCTGGGAAAGCTGAACGGGGTGCCGGCGGGTGACGCGGCCGCGGCCGGGTTCGCGGCGAGGGCGGCGGCGGTGACGAGTCCGGTGGCCGCAGCGTAGGCGGTACGACGGACAAGGCGCTGAGATGTCACAGATAGCTCCCTTGTGGACGGTGGTCGACGTCGCACGGTGTCCCCACGGCGCCGTTGGTGGCGGCCGTAGGGCAGGCACGACAGACCGTCCGGGCGATGAACGGTGAACGGTGGAGATCGAGCCGGGGTGTCGCAACGGAACCTGGGGCTCCACAGTGGACGGTCTTGCCGCGGACGGTGGCGGGTGCCGGCCGGCCGTGGCAATACGCCATGTGGCCCTCCTGCCGCTGTGTGTAATTGGCGCGCTTCTCGAATGGTGGTGGGCGCACTCCGGGCAGTCAATACGATAATACGTATTATCCAGGTGTACCGACGCACTCGACAGAAGTGCGCACCAAGCGCCCCACCGTCCACAGAGGACAGACCAGTAGCGTGAACCATCGTTCCGTGCGATCCACTGCCAGGACGTTCGACCAGCTCGCCCCACCATCGACATCCGGAGGCCTGTTCATATATGAGAACTCGATAGATTTGGGTTCGAGTACATAGACGCAGTTCGGTGTTTTGTGTTAAGAAGTGTTCACGTTCAGTCCTACTGGTGGTGGTATCCGCCATGCCGAACCCCAAGGGATGTCTCATGACCCTCTTCGCACCTGCCGATCGATGGCGCGGGCGAGCGATCGCCCCGCTCGCCGCGGCGTTCGTCGCGGCGATGCTCGCCGGATCGGCGGCGCCCGCCGCTGCCGACGCCGGCGCTCTGGCGGCTCCGGCCGATGACGGCCGGCTCACCGTGCTGCTGTTCTACAAGACCAACTTCCACGCCTCCAACGTGCAGGCCCGGCAGGCCGTGCGTGACCTGGCCACCCAGCTCGGCACGCAGTACAACCAGCCGGTCGACATCCAGGAGACCGACGACCCGGCGGCCTTCACCACCGCGAACCTCGCCACCAAGGACACCGTGGTCTTCGCCCAGACCGGTGGCGTGCTGTTCAACGCGGCGCAGCGCAGCGCCCTGGAGGCCTACATCCGCGGTGGCGGCGGGTACATGGGCATGCACTACGCCGGATGGTCGGTCGGTGAGAGCGAGCACGACGTCAACCCGTTCTACGCCCGCCTCGTCGGCGCCGTCTCCGAGGGACACCCGGAGAACCCCGGCGTCCGCCCCGGTCGCGTGTTCACGCCGGACACCAGCCACCCGCTGGTCCAGGGCGTGACCGCCTCGCTCACCCGCAGCGACGAATGGTACGACTGGGTGGTCAACCCCGCACCCAACGTCCGCACCCTGATCGAGGCCGACGAGTCGTCCTACGGCGGCGGCGCCAACGGCAGCCCGCACCCGATCACCTGGTGCCAGAAGATCGACTCCGGCCGGTCCTGGTACACCGCGATGGGGCACGAGGGCACGGCCTACGCCGAGCCGTACATGCGGGCCCAGATGAAGAACGGTCTCGCCTACGCCGCCGGGCTGCTGAGCGCCGACTGCTCACCACCGCCGCCGCCGGCCAGCGGTGTCCCGATCCGCTACGAGTTCGAGGAAGGCACGGGCACCACGGCGGCCAACACCGGCAGCGTCGGCTCGGTCGGCGCAGCGGTGCTGACCGGCACCACCGGCTGGTCCACCAACGGCATCCTCGGCAAGGCGGTCAACCTGCCCGGTGGCAGCACCGCCAACGCGGTCGACCTGCCGGACAACCTGCTGCAGAACGCGGCGAACTTCACCACCGCGTTCTGGGTGCGCCCCGACACCAAGAGCAACTGGACCAGCATGTTCCACATCGGTGACGGGCTCGGCTCCGCCGGGAGCTACTTCCACATCCAGATGCAGACCCAGGTGAGCGGCAACACCGGGCTCGCCGCCAGCTTCAAGGCGAAGACCGGTCCCGAGGAGCGGGTCTACGCCAGTCCGGTCCGGGACGTGGTGGCCGGCCAGTGGAACCACGTGGCCTTCACCCGGCAGGGCGCGACCGGCACGCTGTACCTCAACGGCGTGGCGATCGCGACCCGCACGGACCTGACGGTCACCATGACCGGCATCGGCCCGACGGCCAACAACTGGCTGGGCCGCAACGGCTACGGCGACGCCCCGTTCGACGGTCTGATCGACGACGTCCGGGTGTACACGTCCGCGCAGAACGCCGCGGCGGTGACGGCGATGTACAACGAAGGCAACGCCGTCCGCTACACCTTCAACGAGAACACCGGCACCACCGCCGGGAACTCGGGCGCGAAGACGTCGATCGGTGCGGCCGCGCTGCAGGGCACGACGTCCTGGGCGGCCGGCCGGATCGGCAGCGCGGTGTCGCTGCCGGGTGGCGCCGCGAACTCGGGCAACCAGGTCAAGCTGCCCGACAACATCCAGGCCGGACTGACCAACCAGTTCGCCGTGTCCTTCTGGGCACGTCCGGACACCCTCCCGAACTGGGTGCCGCTGCTGCAGATCGGCAGCAGCACGGACACGTTCTTCCTGCTCCAGTCGGGCACGAACAGCGGGACCACCGGCTTCGGGGCCACCTTCAAGGCGGCGGGAAACCCGGCACAGGAGCGCCTCACGCTCGGTTCGGGCCGGGACCTGCCGCTCAACCAGTGGACCCATGTGGTGTTCACGATGAACGGCTCGACCGGCAAGATCTACTTCAACGGCGTGCTCCAGGCCACCCGTACCAACTTCCCCATCGGCATCGGCAACGTGGGCGTGGGCGGCAACACCACGGCCAACTTGATCGGCGGGACGAGCTGGGGCGACCCCCGGTTCGACGGCCTGATCGACGACTTCCGGCTGTACGGCTACGAGCTCACCGCCGACCACGTGACGCAGCTGTACTCGGGTCGCCGGTGACCGCGCTGTTCTAGTGGGAGCGTCCACGCCCGCGTGCGGTCGGACCGGCGGAACCCGCCGGCGAACGGCCGGGTCACCATCCGGGTGAGCGTGGAACAGATGACGACGTGGGCCCCGGGATCTCCCCCGGGGCCCACGTTCGTTCGTGCGGGTGGTTCGTCAGCGCCAGACCACGGGTCGCGTGGACCAGCCGGGCGTCACGAAGTAGGCGCTGCCGACGATGACGCGTGCCAGCAGCCGGAGGCGGGCTCGGCGGACCCGGCGACGACACCGGCGTTGTTGACCGCGGACGCGATGGCGCTCTTACCGCTCGGCAACGGCAGCACCGTCGGCGTCGGCGCGGCCTGCGCGGCGGACGGCCGGGTCAGGAGGACGGCCGCGCCGGCGACCAGCGAGCACGCCCCCGCGAGTACCCGTGAGAATCTCATCCATCGAGGGTCCTACGAATCGACCGGTGGAGATTTCCCGATCCACTTACGGATCAGCGGGACCGAGCAGTCGCGCGACCAGCCTGTCGGTTCCCGCCACCCCCACGTCCTTCAGTCTTCTGACGTCCGGTACACCCGGCGGCGGCGATGCTTCGATGATCCGGCGCGTTCCGGATGCGTCGGACTTCGCGAGCTCCCACGTCCTGCCGTACGTGTAGGCCGGGACGTAGTCCGCGATACGGAACCACACCTCGTTGAGGAGGTCGCTGACCGTCGAACCGTCGTGGACCGGGATGGCGACTCCGCCCAGCCTGTCGGGGTCGATTCCGCTCAGCGACACGTAGACGGCGTTGTCCTCGAACTCCCGGCGTGCCGCGCCGGGCCCGCCGCGCAGGATCGACCGGTGCAGTTGCCGCAGGCCGGGGCCCGGGTCGGTGCCGAGCTCGTCGGCGAGCAGGCGGCGCAGCCGCTCGTAGCGCTCCAGCGCCTCAGGGCTCCGGCCGGCCGCGTGCAGCGACCGCATCAGCGCGTCGATGACCGGCTCGACCAGCGGGTACCGCTCAGCGACACGCTCCAGCGGGGCGACGCCGGCCGCGGCCCGGCCGAGCTCCAGCGCCAGGCCTGCCCAGCGGACGGTGGCGTCGCGGTGCTCGGCCCGCCACAACGCGCGGCATTCGTCGGCCCACGCGCCCTCCATGCCGTCCAAGGGCTCGCCGGTCCAGACCTGGACCGCCTCGCCGAGCAGCCCGGCGCGCTGCTCAGCGGTGCCGGCGGCCGCCGAGTCGACCAGTGCCCGGAACCGGTGCAGGTCGACGGTCGCCGCTGCGGTGTCGAGCCGGTACCCGGCCGGCTGCCGCACCACCCGGGGCGGGTCGTCACCGAGCCGGCTGAGCAGGCCGCGCAGGCGGGCCACGTACGTGTGCAACACATTGCGGGACTGCGCCGGCGCCCGGTCGTCCCAAACCCGGTGGATCAGCGCCTCCGGGCTCACCGGCCTGCCGGCGTCGGCGAGCAGCACCGCCAGCACCGTGCGCTGCTTCATGGGGCCCAGGTCGACCCGCCCGTCGCCGTCCCACAACTCCACCGCACCCAGCACGCGAAACTGCACGGTTCCCTCGCCTCGCCGGCCGACCCCTGCGGATCACTCTAGAAGACGGCCGTCGATCGGCCGGTCCTGACGCCGCGTGGTCAAGAGTCCCGGCCTTCGAATCAAGATTCGTTCATGACCGGCCGTCGAAACTTCTCCTCAGCACCCCGCCCACCGGCTGGAGCGGCGCGGTTTCCACGGTCACGGGGGCCGCTGGCAACCCGAGCCCGGTCCGGTACGCCGGCGGCGCGCTCACCGGCGTCGGCCGGGCGGACAACCGTCCGGCCGACGCGGCTCGGATCAGGTGGTGTGGCGGATGATCGAGCCGGCGATCCGCTCGGTGAGCCCTGGCGAGAAGAACGGATGGTGGCCCATGCCGGGCACGATCTCCAGCCGCGCCGTCGGGATCCGCGCCGCGAGGGCTTCTCCGTGCGCCGGGGGGAACAGCGGGTCGGCGCTGCCGTGCAGGACCAGGGTCGGTGCGGCGATGGCGGACAGGGAGGCCCGCCGGTCGTCGGCCCAGCGCCGTCCGGCGAGATCGTGATTCGCGGCGGCGGCGAGGTCGCCGGCCCGGGCGTAGCTGTGTTCGACGAACCGCCGTGCGGCGGGTTCGTCGAACGGCAGGACATCGCCGTTGAGCACCCGCCAGGTCTGCACGTCGGCGTCCATGCGCTGCTGGGGGGTCGTCCGGGGCGCCTTCGCCGAGGCCATCAGGTGGTCGAGGAACCGTGCACTCGGGGGCGGGAGCTCGCCGGCCGGCGCCGGTTCACCCGCCATGGCGCGGGCCCACGCCGGTCCGGGGTTGTTGCCCATCGGGGCCGACGCCATCGCGATCAGCGTGTGTACCCGGTCCGCCCGGTGCACGGCCAGCCATTGTCCGATCGCCGCGCCCAGCGACGTACCGACGATGTGCGCGGCCGTGACGTGGTGCCCGTCCAGAACGGCGGCCGTGTCGGCTGCCAGGTCGGCGAGCGCGTACGGATGCGTGGTGAAGTCGACGGAATCGGAGCGGCCGGTGTCGCGGTGATCGAACCGGATCACCTGCCGGTCGCTGTTCACGAGCGCTTCCACCAGTTCGTCGGGCCAGCCGATGCCCTGCGTCGCGGTGCCCATGATCAGGAGAACGGTGGGGTCGGCAGGTCGGCCGAACCGTTGCGTCCACAGCCGTACCCGCCCGGAACCGACAACCTTCTCGTCACCAGTAAGCATGCCGGGCACCGTAGCGGTCACCGGATCAGCCGAAAACAACTACCGGTTGTAGTCGAAAGTCACGCGCATGAGATAATGGAGAAGGCGGATCGTGGGCGCCGCCTCAGCTGTACCGCTCGACGAGGGCCTTGCCGATCGAGGCCAGGTGGTGCCGCACACCCGGAGGGCCGGTCACCTCGATCCACTCGACCAGCCCGGCGAGCTCGCCGGCGAGCACGTTCTCGTCGTTGCCGCGGATCACCACCTCGACGCGGCCGTCGGTGGTGGGGCCGCCCACCTCGAGCCGGCCGCCGAAGCCCATCCGGAGCAGGCCTATCCCGTGGGGCACGCAGACCGCCCGGGCCTCGAGCGGCGTTCGCTTGCGGTCGACCTCGTCGGCGATCTCGCGCCAGCTCCCGGCGAGGTCGAAGTGCTCGGGCCGGTGCACGGGATCGCCGGTCGGGTCGGCGGACGACACGCGGTCGATCCGGAAGGTCCGCCGCCCGGCGTCGGTGCCGGCGACGAGGTACCACGACGGGCCCTTGGCGACGATGCCCAGCGGGTGGACGGTGCGCTCGGTTTCGGCGCCGTCGCGGTCGACGTAGCCGAGCCGCACCTGGACCCCGCGGATCACCGCGTCCTGGAGTGCGTCGAGGAAACGGGGCGGCCGGGGCTCCACCCGGTCCGACCCCCAGCGCCGGGGGTCCGTGAACAGCGCCGACGCGGCCGCCTCGGCCTGCACCCGGAAGGGCTCCGGCAGGGCATGGACGAGCTTGCGCAGCGCCGCCTTCACGGCCGGCGCCGCGGCCGAGGCCGGGCCGGCCACCAGGAACAGGGCGCGGGCCTCCCCCGCGGTCAACCCGGACAGGTCGGTGCGGGCTCCGCCCACGAGGCGCCAGCCGCCGCCCCGGCCCTGCACGGAATACACGGGTACCCCGGCCATGCCCAGGGCGTCGAGGTCGCGGCGGGCGGTGCGCTCGGAGACCTCCAGCTCGCGGGCGACCTCCGCCGCCGTCACGTGCTCGCGTTGTTGCAGCAGCAGCAGGATGGCCATCAGGCGGTCGGCGCGCACTCCGACAACTTTCCACATCAAACCGGTCAGGGGGTGACCGGTTACGGTCGGCAGGATGCGTGCATGACCACCGAATTTCCCGAACCGAGCATGATCTCGGTCAACAATGTGCAACTCGAAGTCTTCGAGGCCGGCAAGCACAACGCGGGGCGGCCCATTGTGCTGTGTCACGGCTGGCCGGAGCTCGCCTATTCCTGGCGTCATCAGGTGCCCGCCCTCGTGGCGGCGGGGTACCACGTCATCGTCCCGAACCAGCGGGGGTACGGCGGCTCGTCCCGGCCGGCCGAGGTGACGGACTACGACATCGAGCACCTGTCGGGTGACCTCGTCGCGCTGCTCGACCATTACGGGTACGACGACGCCACCTTCGTCGGTCATGACTGGGGTGCCGCCGTCGTCTGGGGCCTGACCCTGCTGCACCCGGACCGGGTCAACGGGGTGATCAACCTGAGCGTGCCGTACCTCGAACGCGGCGACAAACCGTGGATCGAGTCCATGGAGGAAGCGCTCGGCGGCGACTTCTACTTCGTCCACTTCAACCGGCAGCCGGGCGTCGCGGACGCCGTGCTCGACGCGCACACGTCCCAGTTCCTGCGCAACCTGCTCCGCAAGAACGCGCCCGCCGCGGCGCCTCAGCCAGGCAATGCGTTCATCAATCTCGCCAGAGCGGAGACCCCGCTCGGTGACCCCTTGATGAGCGCCGACGAACTGGCCGTCTTCGTCGCCGCTTTCGCAGCGTCAGGATTCACGGGCGGCATCAACTGGTACAGAAACCTCGACCGCAACTGGCGCCTGCTGGCGGACGCGGACCCGATCATCCGGCAGCCCGCACTCATGATCTACGGCGACCGTGACACGGTCCAGCGGTCTGAACGGCTGACCGAATTCGTGCCCGACGTGGAAGTGGTCAGCCTGGACTGCGGCCATTGGATCCAGCAGGAGAAGCCCGAGGAGACCAACCAGGCGATCCTGAAATGGCTGGACCAGCGGGCGGGGTGAGGTGACGGCGGCACCGGTGCGGTGTGCAACCCTGTCGCGGTGTCCGCCCGTCTGACAGGTGTGCGTTCTGCGATCTTCGGCCTGCCGGCCGCCGTGGTGGTGCTGTTGCTCGTCGCCTTGACCGGCGACGGCACCACCGTGGCACGGCCCGCGCGGCCGGCGCCGGCCGTGGCCGCCGTCCCCGTCGCCGCCGCTCCCCCGCCCAGCCCCACCCCGTCGGCGTCCCCGTCACCCAGCCCGACCTTCCACGACGGCGACGGACGCTTCGGCGCCTTCATCACGACGGGGAGCCCGGCGGTCGCCCTGACCTTCGACGACGGGCCGGACCCGATCAACACCCCCAAGCTCCTCGCGATGCTGCGGGAGCGGCACATCCACGCCACGTTCTGCATGGTCGGGTTCCGGGTCCGCGACCGGCCCGACCTCGTCCGGGCCATCCACGCCGACGGGCACACCCTGTGCAACCACTCGTGGCAGCACCTGCTGAACCTCGCCCAGCGCGACGACGCCTACATCGACTGGGACCTCAGACACACCAACGACATGATCCACGCGGCGGTCGGCGCGGACGTGCCGGTCCGGTACTTCCGCGCACCCGGCGGCAACTTCACGCCCGCCCTCGTGGCGAAGGCGCGCTCGCTGGGCATGGACTCGATCTCCTGGGACGTGGACCCGCGCGACTGGGAGCACACCCACGACAACGGCACGTCGGCGCACATCTCCCGGGTGGTGAGCCACGTGAAGGGCCACACCCGCCCGGGCTCGATCGTGCTGTCTCACGACAACGGCCAGCCGAACACCATCACCGCCTACCAGTACCTGCTGCCCTGGCTCCAGGAACGCTTCACCCTGGCGGGCCTGCCCGCCACCGGCCTGTGACGATCGCGTCGAGGAGGGGACCCGCTGCGCGACGTGGCCGCGCCTTCCCGGCCCGCCGGCGCGGCGCGCAGCAGCGGCCGGCTACCGCATGAGCGGGAACCTGGTCCAGTGCCGGCCGTCCGACGACCGGTACAGCGCGTACGCCATCGAGTCGAGCGCGAAGTACCCGTCGCCGCCGCGGGTCCGGCGTACCGGCATCGCCGTCGGTGAGAGACCGTCCAGGTCCGCCGGGGCGAAGCGGCCGTTGCGCAGCTCGAGGTAGGTGAGTTCCTGGCCGACCGGCAGCGTGCGGAACGTGCCGACGAAGAGGGTGCCGTCCGCGGCGACGAACGACCTGTGGAAGCTTTCGGTGCGGGTGTACGCGACGACGTCGCCGGTGCGGGTCCAGCTCCCATCGAGGTGCTTCGAGTAGACGTACAGCTGCCCCCGTTCGGGGTCCTCGTATATCCGGCGGTCCTCGACCATCGCGTAGAGCGTCGTGCCGTCCGCCGACGACTGGACCGAGATGCTTTCGTTGCAGTCCTTGGTGCACGGCAGATCCGTGAACGCGTGGGTCTTCCAGGTCCGACCCCGGTCGTCGGAGAACGCGACCGCCGGCCGTCCGGTTTTCTGCGCCAGACCGGCGACCACGATGCGGTCGCCGCCGGACTGGATATGGCCGAAGGGATCGAGAAAGTTGTACGCCGACGGCATGATCAGGTCCGGTTGGTGCGCGAGCGGCGAGATCCGGCGGGTCTGCGGATCGACCGCGGACAGCTTGCACGAAGCCGGCGCGACGGGCGCGCGGCACAGCACCGCGGCCCCGGCGGGCACGGCCGGTACCGTCGCCGACTCGTCCGCCAGGTCGGCGAAGGTGCGGCCGCCGTCGGTGCTCAGCCGCATCGGCGGTGAGTCGGTGCCGTTCGAGACGGCCCTGGTGAGCACCACACCCACGCTCAATGCCGTCATGTCCTGCACCGCGAGGCTGCTGCGCTCGGTCCAGGTCCGGCCGCCGTCGTCGGTCCCGAAGATCGTGTCCGCCGCATGCACGTACGCGTGCTGCGAATCGGCCACCTCCGCCCAGCCCACCGTGACGGTCCGCGTGGACACGGACGGGGACGGCGAGTTGCCGGCGGGCGGCGGGGCGGTGTGCCGCCCGGGCAGCCACACGATCGCGGCCCCCACCGCGAGGATCGGAACGGTCGCAAGCGCGGTCGCCACCACCGTCCGCCGTCGGTGGCGCCGCCGCCCGGCGTCGAACAGCGCATCGGACGTGGCGCGCGGCGCCGGTGCCGGCGAGCCCGCAAGGTCGTCCAGCAGATGCCTCAGTTCTGACACGACTCCTCCTTCAGCCCCGCGCTGAGCCGCTCCCGCAAGGCTCTGAGTGCCTTGGCGGTCTGGCTCTTCACGGTCCCCTCCGAGCACCCGAGCGCCGCGGCGGTTTCGGCGACGTCAAGCCCCTGGTAGTACCGGCAGACGATGGTCGTCCGCTGCCGCGGCGGCAGCTGCTGCAGCGCCGCGGCGAACACCATCCGGCTCGCACTCGACTCGGCGCCGTCGCCGTCGACGTGCCCGTCCGGCACGTCGGCGTACGAGCGCTCCCGCCGCCGCCACGACCTGCGCGTATCGGCGAGAAAGGTCCGGACCAGGCAGGTGCGCACGTACGCGTCGAGCAACTGCTCGTCGCGGACCCGATGCCAGCCGGCCGCGACCTTGATGAACGTCGACTGCGTCAGGTCGTCGGCCCAGTGCCAGTCGCCGCACAGCAGATACGCCGTGCGGCGGACCACGATGTGCCGCGCCGCGAAGTACTCCCCGAACCGCCGCCGGGCGTCGTCATCCAGTCGCATCCCGCCTCCTCGGCGGTTAAGTGCCTGGATCGACCCGGCGCGTTGCCCGCCGCCACAAAGTTTTTCACCGGAGGTCCGGCGGGATCATAGGCTCAGCCGCGAAGCTCCGCCCCGGTGCCGCCCGGCACCATGACGGCGGCAGAAGCGGGCGGATCTCATTGTGCACGCGGTTGCGTATCACCGAACGAGTCGGCCAATCGTCGAAGGCGCCGGACTTCCTCGATCAGCTCGCGGTCGGACGGCACGCTGAGCACGGTGAGTCCGCCAGGCCCAGGCGATCGCCGCGTCAGGCGAAGCGTCACTGCAAGCCAAGCGCGGAGATCGCCGAGTTCACGAGCCGGATCCGTCACACCTCGATCGTGCCACTGAGCCCGAACATCCCGGCACGGGCAGCTCGGCGGCTTGCTGCCAGCGGCGGACCTCGGCTTTGTGAGAGCCGGTGCTGGTGGCGGAGGTGACGGTGGCCGGGTCCGCGTTGCCGGTCAGCAGGGTAAGGGGCCAGGCCGGGGTGCCGTCCGCGCTGTCGTAGGCGGTCCAGTTCCATGGTCCGCCGAAGCGCCATGCGCGGCCGGCGGCGTCGGCCACGTCGTCGCCGGGTTCCAGGAAGGCGTACGGCCGGAAGATCAGTTCGAGCGTGAGCGGGATGCCGTCGCCGGGTTCGATGCTGGTGCCCTGGAATTCCGCCGCGGGGTCGGGAGGTTCGCCCGCGCGCAGGACGAGCAGGCTGAGGCTCGGTCGCGGCAGCCAGCCGGTCTCTTGCGGCGGGTCGTACTCGGAGATCTCGATGACGTGGATGATCCGCGGTGGGATGCCGACCCGGCAGGCGTCGCCCGGTGCGAGGCGGTGGGCAGGTGGTTCGGTGACGAACAGTTCGGCCGGGTCGTCGCGGGCGAGGGCGACGACGCCGTTCCAGTGGATGCCGTCGGCGTCCGGGTCGATCTGCCACCAGGGCCAGCGGACGCTGATGTGGCTGTCGCTGACACCGGCGACGACGGCCGGCGTGAACGGGCAGGAGATGCGCAGGACGTCCCCGCAGCGGTGGGCCATACGCGGCACACTATCGACCGCTCAGCTGGTCGTCGTCCACACCGTCCAATGTGTACTACTGGATCTACTACCGGTTCACGGGCACGACGGCGTGGAAGAAGGCGGCGTACCCGATCAGCGGCTGCTGCTCGTTCACGATGAGCCTGCTGACGCCGGGCAGATCGTACGACTTCATGCTGCGCGCGGAGAACCTCGCCGGCATGTCGGGCAACTCCAACACGGCCAAGGTGACCCTGACCATCATCACCCCGGGCACCCCGTCGAACGTGCGGGCGTACCGCGTGGTCGCCGACCGCTTCGGCAAGTACGGCGGCTACAGCGGCGACGTCATGGCCTTCGGCGCCGTCAACGACTACCCGTGGTACGGCAACTTCTTCATCGACCCGTACCTGTTCGTGAACCGGCAGTGCACGTCGTTCGTGGCCTCACGGGTCGGTTCACGGTGTACGTCTGGTCGATGTTGTCCGTCACCGCCAGCAGGCCGGCGCCCAGCCGTCGCCGGGCGGTCGCGTGTGCTGTACCGCCGGCGTGCGCGACGACCAGCGCGTCGAGGTCGAGGCCGCCGAGGTCGTCGACGCCGCGGTACGCGAGGGTCTCGAACCCCTCGCCGGTGCGGCGGACCACGCTGGCGTCGAAGGTGCCGGCGCCGAGGTCGTACACGACGACGACCTGACCTTCGGTGACCTTGGCGCCCTCGGCGACGGCGAAGTTGGTGGCGGCGGCCACGGACTCGGGGACGAGCCAGCGCAGCAGCGCGACCGTGTTGGACGTCCCGTAGTCGATCGCCAGTTGGGCAGCCACGTCCCGCAGCCCAGGAACTGGGCCACGGTCCGGTCCTCGGCCGATCAGCCACGGAATCCGGCGCGGACGACCGAGTCCGGCGCGCGGAGGGGCCACGCCCCATCGTCCGCCACGGGCCGCGGCCGCGGCGGACGACAGGGTGCGCCTGGCCGGTCAGGCCGGGACGAGCGTGAACTTCTCCCACGGTCCGATCGCCGGGCGGTCGGCGATGAGCGGCTGCGCGCCGGCGTTCTCGGCGACCACGTACCGGCCGTTGACGGCCGCCCGCAGGCTCACCGTGCCGTCGGTGTTGTGGACGAGCTCGAACGTCTCCCACGCCCCGACGGCGGTCCGGTTCGCGACCAGCGGGGCCGCGCCCGCGTTCTCGGCGCAGACGTACAGGCCGTTGACCCTGGCCCGCAGCGCGACGTTGCCGCCGCCGAGGTCGATCACGTCGAACTGTTCCCACAGGCCGACGGCGTCCCGGTTGGCGACGAGCGGGGCCGCGCCGGCGTTCTCGGCCGTGACGTAGCGGTTGTTGGCCGTCGCCCGCAGCGCGACCGTGGCGGCCGGCCGCGGTCCGGTGGTGAAGGTGAAGGCGTCCACGTCGAACAGGCTGGCGCCGGTGCCACGGAACACCAGGAACAGCGTGGCCGGGCCGGCCGGTCCGGCGGTGAGGGCGGTGCTGACGTCGGTGAACGCCTCCCAGCTTCCGGTGTTCGGCACGGCGGCCGTGCCGAGCAGCTGGCCGGTCGGCGATCCGGCCCGGACCTCGATCGTGCCGCCGGGGCCGGCCGAGGACACCCGGGCGGTGAAGCGGTCGACGTCGCGCAGCTGGTACGGGTGGTAGGCGATCCAGTCGCCGGGGTCGATGAAGCCGGCGGTCCGGCCGCCCTCGGCCGCGGCGTGGTCTGCGAGCTGCACGCCCGACTGGGTGCCGAAGTGCTCGCCCTGCCGGTGCCTGGGCTGCAGCGTGTGGATGCTGTGCGTGGTGAGCCCGCCGTTGTCGGTGTAGGCGGCGTCGAACACGCCGAAGATGTTGGCCGCGGCGTCGTGCTCGCCGTCGACGGGCACGGCGATGCTGCCGGAGCAGCCGGTCCTGGAGGTGATCTGGTGCGCGTGGCTGTCGTGCCCGAGGGCGTAGGTGACGCTGACCCGTGAGCAGTCGACCGTGCCGTCCTCCCGGTCGGTGACCGTCACCTGGAACGGCACGGTGTCGCCGAAGCCGAACAGCTGACCGTCGTCCGGCGCGGTGAGCACGACCGCCGGCGCGGTGTTGCCGACGGTGATGATGACGCTCGCGGAGCCGGTCGCGCCCTGCAGGTCGGTGACGGTCAGCGTGGCGGTGTAGGTGCCGTTCGTGGAGTAGGTCTTGCTCGGGTTCGCGGTCGCTGCGCTGGTACCGTCGCCGAACGCCCACGAGTAGGTGAGCGCGCCACCCTCCGGGTCGCTGCTGCCGGCCGAGGACAGGGCGACCGTCAGCGGGCCGGGGCCTGACGTGCGGTCGGCGGACGCGACCGCGATCGGGCTGCGGTTGGTGCCGGCGCCGATGTATTCGATGCGGTAGAGGGCGGAGAACTGGTCGGGGTTGCCGAAGCCGGTGCCGTAGTCGAGGACGTACAGGGCGCCGTCCGGGCCGAACGCCATGTCCATCACCTGCGTGCCGGTCCACGGGAACGGGGAGATCTCGCCCGGGGTGCCGTCGCCGTTGACAGCGACCGCGCGGATCCAGCGCCGGCCGAACTCCCCGGCGAAGTACCGGCCGTCGAGCGCGGCGGGGAACTTCACCGGCGACGGGTTCGCGGCGTCGTACCGGTACACCGGACCACCCATCGGCGACTCGCCGCCACCGCCGAACTCCGGTGGCGTGCCCGCGTCGCCGCCGTAACGGATCCAGGACGGGCGGGCCGGTGGCAGCGTGCCCTGGCCGGTGTTGCGGAAGGAGTTGTTCGCCGGGCCGCCGGCGCAGTCGTACTTCGGGCCGGTGCTGTTGGTCGCGAAGTTCCACTCGTTGTACGTCTCGGCCGTGGTGTTCGTGCCGGTGCAGTACGGCCAGCCGTAGTTGCCGGGCGACGTGATCCGGTCGAACTCGACCTGCCCGTTGGGGCCGCGGCCGCTGTCGGTGACGCCGGCGTCGGGGCCGTAGTCGCCGAGGTACACGACGCCGGTGGCCTTGTCGACGCTCATCCGGAACGGGTTGCGGAAGCCCATCGCGTAGATCTCCGGGCGGGTGCCGGGGGTGCCGGGCGCGAACAGGTTGCCCGGCGGGATCGCGTACGAGGCGTCGCCGTTCACCTTGATCCGCAGGACCTTGCCGCGCAGGTCGTTGGTGTTGCCGGAGGTGCGCTGCGCGTCGTAGGCGGGGTTGCGCTCGGTCCGCTCGTCCAGCGGCGCGTAGCCGGCGGACTCGAACGGGTTGGTGTCGTCGCCGGTGGACAGGTACAGGTTGCCGGCGGCGTCGAGGTCGATGTCGCCGCCGACGTGGCAGCACATGCCCCGGTTGCCGGGGACGGTGAGCACGACCCGTTCGCTGCCGGGGTCGAGGGTGTCGTCGGCGTTGAGGGTGAAGCGGGACAGGTTCAGGTGTCCCTGCCAGACGGCGAAGTCGGCCGCCGTGCCCGTGGCGGGCGCGTCGCCGCCGGGGGTGGACAGCGGCGGGGAGTAGTACACGTAGACGAAGCGGTTGGCGGCGAAGCCGGGGTCGACCGCGATGCCCTGCAGGCCTTCCTCGTCGTGGGTGTAGACGGAGATCCGCCCGGCGACGCGGGTGGTGCCGGCGGCGTCGGTGACCCGGACCGTGCCGTCGCGGGCGGTGTGCAGCACCGAGCGGTTGGGCAGCACCGCGAGCGACATCGGCTCGCCGACCTCGGCGGGTCCGGCGGCGAGGGTGACCTGCTGGTAGTCGGCGGCGGGGATCGGCGCGGCGTGCGCACCGGACCCGGCGGCGAGCGGGACCGCGGTGCCGGCGAGCACGGTGATCGTGGCGGTGATCGTGGTGAGCGGCCTGGGCCGGCCGCGGCGGGACAAGGACATGGCGGTGTGCCCTTCGAGGGGTGTGCGGGCATGGGTGCGGGACCGGACGGTCGGCGGCCGTCCGGTCCTCGCTGGGGTCGCTGCGGTCAGACGTTGACGAGGGTGAACTTCTCCCACGGCCCGATCGCGGTGCGGTTGGCGATGAGCGGTGCGGCGCCGCCGTTCTCGGCCACGACGTAGCGCCCGTTCGCCTGGGCGCGCAGGCTGACCGTGCCGTCGGCGTTGGTGACGAGGGCGAAGGTCTCCCAGGCGCCGACCGCGGTGCGGTTGGCGATCAGCGCGGCCGCGCCGGCGTTGTCCGCGCAGACGTAGCGGCCGTTGATCCGGGCCCGCAGCGCCACGTTGCCGCCGCCGAGGTCGACCAGGTCGAACTGCTCCCACGCGCCGACCGCCGTCCGGTTGGCGACGAGCGGTGCGGCGCCGGCGTTCTCCGCGGCCACGATCTGGTTGTTTGCCTGCGCCCGCAGCGCGACCTGCCGGGACGTCGGCGCCGTGCGCGGGCTGCAGTCCGCCTGGACGGCGCCGGCCGCGATCTGCAGGCCGCCGAGCAGCATGCGGGTGAAGGCGGGGTCGGTGTAGCTGGCCTCGGTGTGGCCGAGGCCGGTGTACCAGGCGCGGCCGCCGGCGTAGTTCTTGCACCAGGTGATCGGGTGGTCGCCCATCGAGCCGCCGCTGTAGGAGCCCTCGTCGAGGTTGATCAGCACCCGGGCGGACGAGCGGGGGTTGGTGCGGTAGTTGTACCACTCGTCGCTGCGGGTCCAGGTCGCCGGCAGGTGCGCCGTCGACGGGTTCGCCTGGTCCTCGACGCGCAGGTTGGCGTTCTGGATCGCCGGGTGCGAGGAGAAGTAGGCGCCGACCAGCCCGCCGTACCAGGCCCAGTCGTACTCCGTGTCGGCGGCGGCGTGGATGCCGACGTAGCCGCCGCCGGCGCCGATGTAGGCCTCGAACGCGGCCTGCTGGGCGGCGTCGAGGACGTCGCCGGTGGTGGACAGCCAGACCACCGCCTGGAAGCGGGCGAGGTTGGCGGTGGTGAACTGACCGGCGTCCTCGGTGGCGGTCACCGTGAAGCCGTTGGCGGCGCCGAGCTGCTGGATGGCGGCGATGCCGTTGGGGATCGAGGAATGGCGGAAGCCGGCGGTCTTGCTGAAGACCAGCACGTTGGTGAGGGTTGCGGCGCTGGCGGGCGGGCCGGGCACGATCAGGGTGGCGGTGATCAGCGCGGCGAGTCCGGCGGCGGCCAGCAGACGTCGAAGCATGGCTCGCTCCTTCGAGCAGGGGGAACGTGACGAGGAGCCGGCCGCCGATGCCCGCTCCACCCACTGGCGTTGCGACCAGTAGGTTAGATCTCGTTACTATCCTGCCCTACCCGCGCGCCGGGCGCTATCCACGGCCGCGACGAACTTCGATCGCGGGCCGGCGCCCGGCTCCCGCGTCAGGCGTTGACCGGCGCCGCGGCCACCTCGCGGGTCCGCAGGCCGCGGACGTGCTGCAGCAGGGCGATGAGCACGTCCTTGCCCGACTGCCGCTGCCGGGCGTCGCACAGGACGATGGGGACCTCGGTCTCCAGGGTTCAGCGCCTGTTCGATCTCGTGGATTCGCAGCGGCGGCGTGCCGCGCCGCTCGCAGTACGTGTCTCTCTGCAATTGCCGTGGTCAGGCCCGGTGTTTGTCAGCCGATGACGAGCCGGGCCAGCATCACCGTGTCGGCGCCGTCGGGCGTCGTGCTCAGCCCGAACGCCTTGAGCGGGATCCCGAACGCCTCGCCGCCGACGTGGAAGAGCGCGGCCGTCGCCTGCGGGTCGGCGCCGGTCATCGCGGCGCGGAACAGCGGGTCGTCGGCGAGCGAGCCCGTCGTGCTGCCGGCGAACGGCCCGGTCCGCATGACGACGTGGGCGTCGCGGGTGGTGACGGTGACGTGGGACCACTCGGCGATACGGGCGGTGGCGGACCGGGTCTGTGCCGCCGCGTCGGCGTCGGCCAGCTCGAAGTCGACGAGGATGCCCGGCGGGTCCATGAAACCGTTGGAGAGACTCGGCTGCGGACCGGCGGTGGCGTAGGCGACGGACTTCGCGCCCGCGGCGGCCCGGGTGACGGCGTCGAGGTTGCGCTGGGCGTCGTGGGCCTCGATGGCGGGACCGTCGCTCACGCTCGTCAGGCCGCGCACCTGGCCCGTGTAGATGGTGCCGTAGCCGGGGACGGTCGAGGCCGTGCCGAGCGATGTCGCACCGCTCGGCAGCGGCGGCAGTCCGGTCTGGTCGAGCAGCGCGCCCATCATGGAGGAGGCGGCGGGGAACAGCGTGTTCGTCGGGTTGGCGCCGAGGTAGCCGACATTGCCGGGCACGACGCCCGCGGCGGTCACGCCGGCGGGCAGCTGACCGAGGCGGCCGGCCGCGGCGGGCGGCCCCGCGGCGAAGTAGGGCAGGTCGTGCGCGCCGATGAGCCGGCCGCGCACCTCCATGCCGCCGTCCTCCGCGCGGGCGCCGACGAGGAGCCGGCCGCTGGCGGCGGGCAGCGGATGCTGCGGGTCAGCGAAGAGGCGGGGCAGGCCGAAGTCGTCGGCCTCGAGCCCGTAGGAACGCACGTCGCGCCCGAAGTCGAACCACCCGAGCACCGGCAGGTCCGCGGGCATGCCGGCGCGGGCGGCGGCGAACACCGGGTCCGCCGCGAGCGACGGGGCCTTCGCGGCCGCGTCGGCGACGGCCTGGGAGCCCTGCCCGGCGAACGCGATCAGCGCGTAGTCGTCACGGATGACGATGCCCGCCGCGTCGGCGCCTTTCGCCCGTACGGTGGCGAGGGCCTTGTCCTTGTCCTTGAGCAGCGTGACGAGCAGCGTCGCGGGACCGGAAGGAGCGGCCCAGCGCGCGATCCCGAACCGGTCGCCGAGCCAGGGGGCGGCCTCGTCGAGGGTGATCGGCGCGCCGGCCCCGGCGAGCAGGGAACGCTGGACGCCGGTGAGGGAGTTGCGGCTGCCGGGCGCCGCGCGCAGCAGGCCGTCGAACGCCAGCCGCTGCCGCACGCCCGGCTGCAGGTCGAAACGGGCGAACGACGCAACATCGGCGGGCACCACCTGCTCCGGCAGCATCCCGGACGGCTTCTCCCATCGTCGCGTCAGCGCGAAGGCGCCGCCCCCGGCGAACGCGGCGAGGACCACGACAGCGGCGACCACGGCCGCGGTACGGCGCCGGCGCCGCCGCGGATCGCCGGCAGGCGACGGACTCGGCGACTGCCCCTCGGCGAGGGCGACCGGAACGCCCCCGGGGGCAGGGTCGGTGACGACCTCAGGGCCGGGGCCACGGTCACTCTCGGTGGATGCTGCGGTCCCGCTGTGCTCGGACAAGATGAAACCCCCGCTGGATGTGGACGCGCGCATCGTAGCGGGGCCCCCGATCCAGGCAGTCCCGGCTTTCGGCGGCCCCGTCCGGAGCCGGCCGCGGCGCAGGTCGCCCGGGCCCTGCGCGAGTGATCCCGCGGCCCGTCCCGTGATCCCGCGGTCAGGACGGCTTGCGGATCACCATGAACCTGTTCTCGGTGCGCTGGGCGAACTTCACGAACCCGCGCAGCCCGGCAATGCTCTCCATCATCCCGAAGACCGGGATCAGCAGGATGACGACCGGAGGCTCCCACCACGCGCGCCGCCCGTCACCGGAGACCGTGGCGTTGAGCCGCAGGCCCTCCCAGTACATCCAGATCGTGTAGGCCATGTTCAGCGCCCAGAGCGGAATGACGAAGAGCGCCACCGGGGACGTGTTGCGTTCGGCGACCAGGAGGCTCAGGAACATGACCACCGCGACGTTCGTGACCGGGCCGACGACCCACGACACCACCGAGTATCCGAGCAGCAGCCGGTTGCGCAGCTGCAGCGACCGGTTGAACACCAGCGCCGTCAGCCCCCACGACCAGCGTTCGCGCTGGCGGACGAAGTCGCGCAGGCCGGCGGGCGACGCGCCGTAGCACCGCCCGCCGAACCAGGCGCTGCGCCCCTTGTAGCGGGCGCAGAAGATCAGCGCGAACTGGGCGTCCTCGACGATGCTGCGGGGGCCGAAGTCCCAGCCGATCGTCGCCTCGACCGAGGCCCGCACCAGCAGGAGCTCACCGTGCACGCCCGCGCGTGGGGTGCCGCTGCCGGTCCAGGCCGAGAAGCGCCCGACGTCCTCGGCGGGCCGGACCGAGTCCGCGAGCCAGGTGAGCGTGTTCACCGCGTACTCGCGCGGGTACGTCAGGACGCCCTGCGCCAGGTGCTTGGCGGCGCGGCCGGCCCGGGACTGCTCCTCGATGAACCGGGCCATGGTCCGGGCGGTGTCGGGGCCGACACCGGTGTCGTCGTCCATGTGCAGCACCCACACGTCGTCGCGGTTCTCGTGCTCGTGGATCCGCAGCTCGTGCGAGTAGTTGGTGACCCGTGCCTTGAACCGGGTCCCGTTGGCGGTGCGGTACCGCCCCGGCACGACGACGAGCCGGATCAGCGGGCTCCGCGCGGCCAGCCCGGCGATCCTGTCGGCCGCCTCGCAGCCCTCGTCGATGACGACGTCGATCCTGAGCCGCGGGAAGCACTCGGGCAGATAGGCGAGGTAGGACAGGACCGAGCGTTTGAGCGCGGGGTAGGTGTCGTGCCGCCCGATGGTCGGAACGACCACGATCAGGAAGCCGTCGGTGCTCGCCGGCCCGCGGCCGGACCAGCGGGCCTCCGACTCGCGCAGCGCCCTGCGGGTGCGCCGGATGCCGACGATGCCGGTGATCGTGGTGATGATGGGCCACGTCCACAGCACCGTCAGCGGCCAGCTGAGCACGCCGGTGGCGAACGGGTTGACGAACCAGAAGTCGCTCGCCACGACGATCAGGTAGGACAGGATCAGCGGCCAGTACCCCGGCCGCCACCGGGCCAGGCCACGGTGCGGTCCTCGCGCCTGCCCCGGACCGGATGAGGTCTCCGGAACCCGGAACTGACCCGCGAGCCAGGCGTCCCGGTCCGGGGGCGCGGCTTTCGATGCGCTCACGTTCGCCTCCCCCTGCGTGCGCGTTGTCGCTGGGCGAGGGGCTACTACCCGGGGACGGCGCGGGGTGGGCCCGGGGGGCGGTGCGGAAGTCGGCCCTACTTTCGGAGTAGTACCGGCGTAGCGGGCCACTGCCCCTACCCGGCCGCCGCTCTACCCGGCCGCCGCCCGGTCGGCGAAGACGGTGGCCTCCTTCGCGGTCGCCCGGATGCCGTCGGCGCTGTCGAAGAGGTGCCGGCCCCACTCGGTCAGCCGGCCGGGGTCGAAGCCGGTGGCCACGTCGAGGTACTCGACGCCGCCGCTGTTGCCGCTCCACGACCAGCCCAGGTATCCGATCCCCCGGGACTGCGCCTCGCTCATGATGGTGTCCTCGTCCACGTCGCCGTCGGTGTGCTTCCACCCGAACTCACCGACCACCAGCGGCAGCCCGGCGTTCTGGAAGGCGTCGTAGTAGTCGGTGACCTTCGCGGCGGTGCCGTACACGCCGTACATGTGGACCGAGAACACGATGTTGTGCAGCGGGTCGCCGTCGAGCACCGACCGGGCGCCGCCGCGCATGACGCCCGACCAGTCCTGTCCCCAGTTCGGCCCGTCGACCATGACCAGGTGCCGCAGGCCGGCGTCGCGCAGCTTCCTGACCGCCGTGCTCGTCGTGCCGGCCCAGCCCGCGGTGTCGTTGTTGCCGTACGGTTCGTTGCCGAGGTTGACGACGACGAAGTTCTCCTGGCCGGTCAGGACGTCCCGCAGCCCGGTCCAGTAGGCGGCGGCCGCGTCCAGGGCGACGGCGTCGTCCTTCTCGCCGTGCCCGGTGGTGTCGTGGTACTCCAGGACGCAGATGAGCCGCTGCTGCCTGCACCGCGCGATGACGTCGGACACCTCGGCGGCGCCGACGTCGCCGGTCAGCACGACCCGCAGGGTGTTGGCACCCAGCTTCTTGATGTCGGCGAACGACTGGTTCTGGTCCTTGTGCCAGGCGTACGGATGACTGACGCCGCGCATGACGAAGGTGTTGCCGTTGGCCTCGACGATGTTCCTGCCGCTGACGTGGAGGCCGGGAGACGTCCGCGACGCCTGCGACGACCTGGACTGGTGCTCGGCGGCAAACATGAACGCGATGAGTGCGGCGCACACCGCTCCCACGATAATGGCTGCTTTTCTCAACGAACTCCCTAGGCTTTCGGTCGCCGGCCGGAAAAGGTACGGGCGACTCCACGCCACGCGGCGGGCGCACACGTGGCGGGGTTTGCATCGGGCTTGGAAAGCGGTCGGCCACCTCGTCAGCGGGTGGCCGCCCAGGGCCCAGGTGGCGCCCCGGGCCCGGCAACGTGCCGCCGAGTGTACAAACCGGCGGATCACCCGCAAAACCATCCCGGCGCCGTCGCCGCACGTCACCGGCTGTCCGGAAGCACGCAGGCCTATCTGTAAAGAAACTGTACGATACTGCCGGCTTATCGATGGACGCCGCGATGGCACGGAAGGATCGGTGGCATGGCAGAGCAGATCGTTGTCGCCTTCGAGGGCGAGGGTTCCGGTGCCGACGACCTGTCGTGGGGCCAGCTGGACCTGTGGATGGCGATGCGGCGGCAGAACTCCTGGCTGCCCATGGGCGGCGCGACGCCGTTGCCCGACGGCACCGGCCTCGCCGACGTCGTGGAGAACCTCCGCTACCTGATGAGCCGCTACCAGTCGATGCGGACCCGGCTGCGCTTCGACGCCGGCGACCGGCCGACCCAGGTGGTCGCCGGCTCGGGGGAGATCGCGCTGGACGTCGTCGAAGCGGGCGAGGACGACGACCCGGCCGAGCTCGCCGACGCGCTGCGGCGGCGGTACGAGGAGACCGACTACGACTTCGTGACGCAGTGGCCGCTGCGGATGGGGGTGGTGGTCCGGTCCGGGCAGCCGACGCACCTGGTCGCCATCATGTGCCACCTGGTCACCGACGGCGGGGGCGCCGCGGTGATGCTCGCCGAGTCCGCCGCGCGGGTCACCACCCCGGTCACCGGGATGCAGCCGCTGGAGCAGGCCCGCTGGCAGCGGTCACCGGCCGGGGTCCGGCAGAACGAGGCGGCGCTGCGCTACTGGGAGCGGCTGCTGCGGAGCATCCCGGCCCGCCGCTTCGCCGGGTCCGACGACCCGCGGCAGCCCCGCCACTGGCGCGGCGAGTTCAGGTCCCGCGCGCTGCACCTGGCGACGCGGGCGATCGCCGCCCGGGCCGGCATGGACGCCTCGCCGGTGCTGATGGCCGTCTACGGGGTGGCGCTGCACCGGATGACCGGGATCAATCCGGTGGTGTTCCGGCCCACGGTGAACAACCGGTTCCGCCCCGCCCTCGCCGACGTGGTGTGCACGGTCGCCGAGAGCGGTCTCTGCGCGCTGGACGTCGCGGACGTACCGTTCTCCGAGGCCCTCGCGCGGACCCAGCGGGCGGCGATGACGGCCTACAAGCACGCCTACTTCCATCCCGTGGACCTGCAGGACCTGATCGCGAGCGTCGCCGCGGATCGGGACCCCGACTTCGACCTCGGCTGCTTCTACAACGACCGGCGGATCACCACCCGGGCGGGCGCCACCGGACCGGCCCCGGCGCCGGACGAGATCCGCGAGGCGCTCGCCGGCGGCCACACCACGTTCCGCTGGACGATCCAGCAGGACGACCCCTTCGAGCGGCTGTTCGTCCACATCGACGACGTACCGGACACGATCCAGATCACCGTGTTCATGGACACCCACTTCGTCTCACCCGGCGACGCGGAGGCGTTCCTGCGCGGGATGGAACAGGTCGCCGTCGAGGCCGCGCTCGACCTGGTGCCGCAACGGGTTCAGTGAGCACCTGCCGGGGTAGCTGCTGTGCGCCTGCTGCCCCGGGAAGGACGCGTCGATGGATGACACCGCACGGGCCGGACGGATCGCCGCCGAACTGGCGTCCCGCGACGTCCACGCGGTCGCCCTCACCTGGGTCGACAACGCCGGCGTCACCCGGGTGAAGACGGTGCCGGTCCGCCGGCTCACCCACGCGGCCAGCTGGGGCGTCGGCATGTCGCCGATCTTCGACGTGTTCCTCGTCGACGACTCGGCCACCACCAGCGAGCACGTCGGCGGGCCGGCCGGAGACCTGCGGCTGTTCCCCGACCTGGACCGCGCCACCGTCCTGGCCGCGCAGCCGCACTGGGCCTGGGCGCCGGCCGACCGGCGGACCCAGGAAGGCGAACCGTGGCCGTGCTGCCAGCGGACCCTCGCGCGCACCGCCGCCGCCCGCGCCGCCGAGACCGGCCTCGAGCTGCGGATGGCGTTCGAGGTGGAGTGGTACCTCGCCACCGCCGACGGCGAACCGGCCGCGACCGGACCCGCCTACGGGATGACCCGCGTCGTCGAGGCGGCGGCCTACCTCGACGAGCTGTACCAGGCCCTCGACGCGCAGGACGTGCCCGTCGAGCAGATCCACCCGGAGTACTCGCCGGGCCAGTTCGAGGTGTCCGTCGCCGCCGCCGACCCGGTGCTCGCCGCCGACCGGACGGTGCTGGTCCGCCAGACCGTCCGGGCCGTGTCCCAGCGGCACGGCCTGCGGGTGTCGTTCGCCCCCGTCGTCAGCGCCGGCCAGGTCGGCAACGGCCAGCACCTGCACGTCTCGGCGCGCCGCGACGGGCAGGCGCTGTTCAGCGGGGGTGCCGGGCCGCACGGGCTGCGCCCGGCCGGCGAGGCCGCGATGGCCGGGCTCCTGCGGCGGCTGCCGGCGCTCGCCGCGCTCGGCTCCCCCGGCGCCGCCAGCCGGCTCCGGCTGGAGCCGCAGCACTGGGCCGCGCCGTTCCGCTGCTGGGGGCACGAGAACCGGGAGGCCGCCCTGCGGCTGGTCACCGGCAGCCCCGGCGAACGCGACCGGGCCGCCAACGTCGAGGTCAAGTGCTGCGACGGCGCCGCCAACCCGTACCTCGTCGTCGCCGCCGTGACCGAGATCGTCGCCGCCTCGTGCGGGTACGACCTGCCGCTGGCCGCCGAAGTGCCGGGCGACCCGGCGCTCCTGCCCGAGGACCGCCGCCCCGAACGGCTGCCGCAGACGGCCGGCGCCGCCGTCGCCGCGCTGCGCGCCGACGACCTGCTGGCCGGCCTGCTCGGACCGGCGCTGCTGGACGCCTACTGCGCGGTCCAGCTCGCCGAGGCCGACCGGTTCGCCGGCGCGACCCCGCAGGAGATCGTCGAGGCCACCCGCTGGCGCTACTGACCGCCGGGCGCCGTCACCGGGGTACCGCCGCACGGTCCCGCACGGTCCCGCACGTCCGGCTCGTCAGCGAGGCTCCGCAAGCGTCCCAAACGGGCGCCGACGCGGATGGCGCAACTCCTCGCATATTCAGCTTCATCAATTACATGCCGCTCCCCTACGATCCGCGCATGTCTGATCTCCTGGCGTCACCCATCGATGAACGCGATCAGTCAAACGCCGACTTACCCGGCACGTCCGCCCGGCGGCCGGCATGGATCCGGCCGGCACTGGCGGCGATCGTCCTGTGCTCCGCCGTCGTCTACGCGTGGCGGATCGGCGGGATGCAGCTGCACCTGTACTACGGTCCGGGCGTACGCACCATGGCCGGCGACTGGCAGGCGTGGCTGTACGGCGCCTACGACCCGCAGCTGACCATGACCTTCGACAAGGCGCCCGGCACGTTCTGGCTGCAGGCGCTGTCCGCGAGCGTGTTCGGCTACGAACCGTGGGCCGTCCTGCTGCCTTCGCTGCTGGCGAGCCTGGCCTCGATCGTGCTGCTGTACCGGGTCGTGCGCGACTGGGCCGGCCCGGAGGCGGGTGTCGCGGCGGCCGCGTTCTTCGCCGTGACGCCGATGGTCGCCGCGCTCGCCCGTACCCAGATCCCCGACCCCGTCCTCGTGGCCCTGCTCCTGGCCGCGGCCCTGCTCTGGCAGCGGGCGGTGTCCACCGACCGGCTCACGCCGCTGCTGTGGACCGGGGTGCTGGTAGGTCTCGCGTTCCAGGTCAAGATGGCGCAGGCGTGGCTGATCTGGATCCCGTTCGGCCTCGGCTATCTGGTCGCCGCGACCGCCCCCTGGCGCCGCCGGGTGACCCGGCTCGCCCTCGCCGGCCTGCTGACCCTCGCCGTGTCGTTCGTGTGGGTCGGCGTCATGGCGGCGCTGCCCGCGGCGCACCGGCCCTGGATCGACGGGTCGGTCGACAACTCGATCTGGTCGATGGTCTTCGGCTACAACGGGTTCAACCGCTTCGCCGTCGACAACGCCGGCGCGGACGTCCTGGGCATCGGCGGCCCGCCGGGCAAGAGCGAAGGCCCGGCGTGGCAGTACCTGATCCGCAACGGCGTCGCGCCGCAGATCGGCTGGCTGTACCTGTTCGCCGCGGCCGGACTGGTGGTGGCCGTCGTGGGCCTGGTCCGGTCCCGGCGGAACGCGGCGACCCCGGTGATGTGGATCGCCTGGCTGGCGGTGCATCTGCTGGCCTTCGCCGGCAGCGTCAAGGCGCACTCCTTCTACAACGTCGCCCTCGCGCCGGCGCTGTCGGCGCTCGCCGCGGCCGGGCTGGTCGCCCTGTGGCGGGCCTACCGCACCACCACCTGGCACCGCTGGCTCCTGCCCGCCACCGTCGCCGCGAGCGGCTGGTGGGCATGGCACCTCGCCGGGAACTTCCCCACCTTCGCCACCTGGCTCCCGGCGACGGCCGCCGTCTCCGCCGCCGTCGCCACCGCCGCGCTCGCCGCGGCGACGCTGGCGCGCGGTTCGGTCGTACCGGCCGCCGCCGCCCTCGCCGCCGCGGTCGCCGCCGTGCTGCTCGCGCCGATCACCTGGACGCTGTCGGTCACCGACAACTGACCGTCTCCGACGCGCACCGCCCCGCCGCCGGACCGCCGTCACGGGAGACCGCCACGATCCTCAGCGGCCGGCTGCAGCGGATGCTGCCGGCCGCGGACGTGGACCGCATCGCCGGCCACATCCGCGCCAACCGCGACGGCGAGCGCTACGACCTCGCCGTGCAGTGGGCGCCACAGGCCGGTCAGTTCATCACCCGCGGCCTCGACCCGCTCCCGGTCGGCGGGTTCACCGCCCAGGTCCCGAACATCGGCGCCGGGCGCCTCGGCGAGCTGGTCGCCGCCGGCGAACTGCGCTACGCCCTCGTCGACGGCCCGCAGCTGAAGGGCAGGCCGACCCGGGACTACCCCGGCTACGCCGCCTGGGCGCCGACCGCCTGCCGCCCCGTCACCGGATTCACCACCCCGCTCTACACCCTGTACGACTGCGCGCGGTGACCCGCAAGGCCCCGGGCCACGGTCATCGCGCGAGGCCGCCGCACGGGAAGCCGACGATCGCGACGACGCCGATCAGCACAAGGGCGGCTTTGCCGTCGTGCCGGTCGACGCCGTCACGGTCGCCGCGGCGCGGCGCAGGCCGTGCCGGGTGATGCCGCGCGGCTTGTACACCGACAGGACCGTCGCGGCGACCAGCAGCAGAAGACCGGCTCCGGCGTGGACGAGCGGTGACGGGCTGCGCAGCTGCGCCAGGGTCAGCGACGGGTCCCCGGCACGGGCGGCGAGCAGCCCGAGGGTCTGCGTGTAGAGCAGCAGCACGACCGTGGCGACCAGGTTGATCACGAGCTTGAACAGCACCCAGTAGTGCCGCACGAGACCCCACGCCGTGCCGAGGGACTGCGCCAGCCCGGTCAGCAGCGACGCCACGCTGATCGGCACGAGCACCGTGCCGCCCAGCACGTCCATCGCCACGTACGCGGCGCGGACCACCTGCACGTCGCGCGAGGCCAGGGCGGCGACGGCCAGGGCGAGGGACGCCGCGACCGCGCCGAGCCACCCGACCGACGCGGTGACGTGCGCGGCGAGCATCGCCTTGCGCAGCGGCGGCGGCGCCGGTCTCACCGGAGCCACCCGGCAGCATCATCCGAGGCCGCGGCGGTCGCCCGCGCGCCGTGCCCGCCCAGGTGCCGTCCCGGGCCGTGGCCGGTGAGCAGCCCGATGACCGCCAGCAGCACCAGCAGGACCGCGAAGACGCCGGCGATCTTCACCCACCGCGGCGTCCCGGCCGCGCCGTCGTCGTCCGACATCTGTCCTCCAGTTTTTCGAGACATTCTGTCTATGTCCGCGTCATAGTGTCACGGTCGTGGCGCGACGTACAGTGGGAGGGTGCCGAAGCTGTGGAACGACACGATCACCGAGCACCGCAACGCCGTCCACGACGCGGTCCTGGACGCCGCGGCGGCGCTGGTCCACGAGCACGGGCTGACCGGGGTGACGATGTCGCAGCTCGCCGCCGCCGCCGGGATCGGCAGGGCCACGCTGTACAAGTACTTTCCCGACGTGCAGGCGGTGCTGCTCGCCTGGCACGAGCGGCAGGTCACCGGGCACGTCCGGCAGCTCGCCGCCGCCCGCGACGCAGCCGGGGACCCCCTGGAGAAGCTGGCCGCCGTGCTGCGCACGTACGCGCTGATCGGCTACCGGCACCACGGCACCGACCTCGCCGCCGGGCTGCATCGCGGCCCGCACCTGGCCGGCGCCGAGCAGCACCTGCTCGCGCTGATCCGTGACCTCATCGCCGACAGCGCCCGCGCCGGCGCCGCACGGGCCGACGTCGACGCCGCCGAGTTGGCGCGGTTCTGCCGGCACGCGCTCGGCGCGGCGGCCGGGCTGCCGTCCGAGGCGGCGGTCGACCGGCTCGTCACGGTGACGATCGCCGCGCTGCGCCCCGAACCGGCGCCCGCTGGCGCGGCCCCGGGCGAGGTGCGGCACCGTCGCGCACCCGGCGCCGCACCCACGCGATGACGCCGGGCGCCTACAGCTTGGCCAGCAACCCCTGCATCTCGGCGATCTCCGCGGTCTGGTCCGCGGCGGTCCTGGCGGCGAGCTGCCTGGCCGCCGCGTCCTGCCCCTGGGCCTGTTCGGTTTTGGCCATCTCGACCGCACCTTGATGGTGCTCGATCATCATCCGCAGGAACATCGCGTCGAAGGCCTTGCCGGTGGCCTTGGACAGCTCCTGCATCTGCTGGTCGGTCATCATGCCGGGCATCTCACCCATGCCGCCCATGCCGCCGTGGTCCATGCCGCCGGGGCTGGGGACCGGCTCACCCCAGGCGGTCAGCCAGCCGGACATGGTGGCGATCTCCGGCTCCTGCGCCTTGGCGATCCTGTCGGCGAGGGCCTTGACCTCGGGTGTGGTGGCCTTCGACCGGGCGGTCGCGGCCATGTCGAGGGCCTGACGGTGGTGCGGGATCATGTCGTTGGCGAACTTGACGTCGGTGGCGTTGAAGGTCGCACCCGACCTCGGCGCGGCGGCGGACGGGTGGCCGCCGCCGCCCATGCCGCCGTGGTCCATCCCGTTGCCGCCGCAGCCGCCGGCGAGCAGGGCGAGGCCGAGCATGCCGGTGGCCACGGCGGTCCGGCGGAGGTTGTTCGTACGCATGGTGAATCGAGCTCCTGAAGATTCGAGACGGTGACGCGGACGCGTCGGGACGTCGCCGCGGGCACCCCTCGCGGACCGCGGGCCGGGGTGGGCGGCATCATTCGACTCCGGAGCGGGCCTACGTCCGCCAGATCGACAGCATGCTGCGCGGCGGCGGGCCACACCCGGTGCCGCCGGCGGCGTCGGCCGCGACGGTGACGGCCAGCACCCGGCCCGCCGGGGCGGGCAGCGTCGCGTGCGACGCGGTGAACGTGGGAGCCGGGGCGCCGATGGCGGGCGGCAGGGCGGACTGGCACATGGCCGTGGCGTGGCCGCCGCCGTGCGGCGAGCCCGGGCAGGGATCGTGGTGCCCGTCCGGGGCGCACTCCGGCATGGCCTCGGCGGCCGTCGCCGCGCCCCCGTGCGCCGCCGGCGGGAGCGGGGCGGTGGCGACGGTGTGCATCCACGCGACACCGAGCACGAGCAGCACCACGACCAGCGGCCAGGCGCGCGGCCGCGCGCGGCGGATCAGCACCACTCCCGGACCACCTCCTACGCAACATCGTAGACCCGTCGCCGAGCCACTCTCATTTGCCGACTATACCCCCTGGGGGTATGGTCGAGGCATGTCTCAGCCGCACCACACCGCCGCCCCAGGGCACGACAAGCACGACGCGCACGACAAGCACGCTGGGCACGACCCTGAGGTGTTCCGGCGCAAGTTCTGGCTCAGCCTCGCGCTGACCGTCCCGATCGTCGCGACGAGCCACATGGTGATGGGCTGGCTGGGTTACGAGATCGACTTCCCCGGCATGCCCCTCGTCGGGCCGGTGCTGGGCACGGTGGTGTTCCTCTACGGCGGCCGGCCGTTCCTCGCCGGTGCCGCGGCCGAGGTCCGCGACCGCGCGCCCGGCATGATGCTGCTCATCTCCATGGCGATCAGCGTGGCCTACGTCGCGTCCCTCGCGACCAGCATCGGCTGGTTCGGCCTGGAGTTCTGGTGGGAGCTCGCCGCGCTGGTCACCATCATGCTGCTCGGGCACTGGCAGGAGATGAAGGCCATCGGGCAGGCCGGCGGCGCCCTCGCGGCCCTCGCCGCGCTGCTGCCCGACGACGCCGAGCGCCTCGACGACGGCGGCCGTCCACAGCCCGTGCCGGTCAGCGACCTGCGCGTCGGCGACACGGTCCTGGTCCGCTCGGGTGGCCGGGTGCCCGCCGACGGCCGCATCGTCGACGGCCGCGCCGAGCTCGACGAGTCGATGGTGACCGGCGAGTCCCGGCCGGTCCCCCGCACGGTCGGCGACCGGGTCGTGGCCGGCACCGTCGCCACCGACTCCGCGCTGCGCGTCCAGGTCGACGCCGTCGGCGACGGCACCGCCCTCGCCGGCATCCAGCGCCTCGTCGGGCAGGCCCAGCAGTCCCGCGGCCGGGCGCAGGTCCTCGCCGACCGGTTCGCCGCCTGGCTGTTCGCCATCGCCGCGGGCGCCGGGCTGGTCACCTTCGCCGTCTGGTGGGCGCTCGGCGATCTCGACGAGTCCGTGGTGCGGACCGTGACGGTGCTGGTCATCGCCTGCCCGCACGCGCTCGGCCTGGCCATCCCGCTGGTGATCTCCCTGTCCACCGCCGTCGCCGCCCGCGCCGGGATCCTGGTGAAGGACCGCCTCGCGCTGGAGCGGATGCGGACCGTCGACGCGGTGCTGTTCGACAAGACCGGCACCCTGACCAAGGGCGCCCACACCGTCACCGGTGTCACCGCCGGTGGCGGTCCGGGCGGGCTCACCGAGCGGCAGGTCCTGCGCACCGCGGCCGCCGTGGAGGCCGACAGCGAGCATCCCCTGGCCCGCGCGATCGTCGCCGCCGCGCACCGCGACGACGCCACTCAGCTGCGCGCCGAGGGTTTCCAGTCACTGACCGGCCGCGGGGTGCGGGCCACCGTCGACGGGGTCCGCTACGCCGTCGGCGGACCGGCCCTGCTGCGGGAGCTGCACGTCACGCCGCCCGCCGACGTCGCCGCCGCGGCCGCGGCGTGGGCCGGGCGCGGCGCCGCCGTGCTGCACCTCGTCCGCCTCGACAACACCGCGCACGACGAGACCGCGCACGTCGTCGGCGCGCTCGCCCTCGAGGACGAGGTCCGGCCCGAGGCGAAGGAGGCGATCGCGCAGCTGCGCCGGCTGGGCATCGGCAAGATCGTCATGATCACCGGCGATGCCCGGCAGGTCGCCGACGCCGTCGCCGCCGACCTCGGCCTGCGGCCGGGCGTCGACGAGGTGTTCGCCGAGGTCCTCCCCGCCGACAAGGACCGCACCGTCGCCGAACTGCAGGACCGCGGGCTGCGGGTGGCGATGGTCGGCGACGGCGTCAACGACGCCCCGGCCCTGGCCCGGGCCGACGTCGGCATCGCCATCGGCGCCGGCACCGACGTCGCCATCGAGTCCGCCGGCGTGGTCCTCGCCTCGTCCGACCCGCGTGGCGTGACCGGCGTCATCCGGCTGTCCAGGGCCAGCTACCGCAAGATGGTCCAGAACCTCGCCTGGGCGGCCGGCTACAACATCGTCGCGATCCCGCTCGCCGCCGGTGTCCTCGCCTGGGCCGGGATCACCCTCAGCCCGGCGGTCGGTGCGGTGCTGATGTCCGCGTCCACGATCGTCGTGGCGCTCAACGCGCAGCTCCTGCGCCGGGTCCGGCTCGCACCCGCCCGGTGAGCCGGCGGGCCGCGGCCCCGGCCCCACCGTCTGCGGCGGGGCCGGTCAGCCCGGGCGGCGGGCTCCCATGTACGGCATGGTGTCGATGCGGGCCATCCTGACCGGCACCCCGGCGCGGGACGCGTGGACCATCAGGTTGTTGCCGACATACATGCCGACGTGGTGCAGGTCGCTGTAGAAGAAGACCAGGTCGCCGGGGCGGAGGTCGGCCTTGCTCACCGCGCTGCCCTGCTTCCACTGCGCCCCCGTGTAGTGCGTGAGCGACACGCCCGCCGCCTTCCACGCGTACTGGGTCAGCCCGGAGCAGTCGAACGTGCCGGGCCCGACGGTGCCGAACACGTACGGCTTGCCGATCTGCGCGCAGGCGGTCTTCACCGCGGTGCCCGCCGCACCGCCGATGTACACCGCCGGGCACTGGCCGATGTACAGCGCGCTCGTGGGCACGTCGGTCGCCCCGAGCCGCCGGCGCAGCGCCTGCAACCGGTCGACCTCGGCCTGGATCGACTTCTTCCGCGCGGCGAGCTCGGTCTCCTGCGCCTGCTGCTGCGCGACGAGCGCGTCGATCTTCTCCTTGTCCGCGGCATACCCGTCACGCAGCTGCGCGACCTGTGCGATCTGCTCCGCGCTCGTCCTCGCCAGCCGGTTGAGCGTCGCCAGCTGCTCCGCGAACGTCTGCGGCGAGTCCGTCGACAGCAGCACGCTGAGCACCGACGCCCCGCCGTACTTGTACTGCCGCGCCGCCATCACCCCCACCTCCTGCATCGCGGCGTCGACCTGCCGTTGCAACGGTGCCAGCGTGTCGTTGAGCGTCTTGGCCTTGCCCTGGTTGGCCGTGAGCTGACTGTGCAGGTCGTTGTACTGCTCGATGACCGGCTCCAGCTTCTCCCACGCCTCGTCGAGCTGCCGCTCGATCTCCGGCAGCGACGGCTCGGCATGCGCGGAGACGGACGGCACGAGCCCGACGAGGGCCGCGGCGGCGACGACGAGCGCTCTGCGAACGGCCGGGAACCTGCGGTTACGGACCACCGGGCGACGCCCTTCCTCCAGGTGACTGCTGACGGGGTCGGTCAGCAGGCCGGGCCGGCGACGGACGCGTGCGGCGTCGTCCGCCCCGGGACCGTGGCCAACCGTAAGGAGGTCGGTGTCCGTAAATCAACCCGGTGACCGGATTCCTTCGCTGCGCAGCCGGACCATCACCTGGCGTGCGCTCCTACGGGCGATCGGACACGTGGCAGATCCCTGCCCGGCAACCACGGCGGCGCGGACTCACAGGCCGGCGAGCTTCCCGGTGTCCCCAGTTCCGTTGCCCCACCTTCGAAATCGACCTCCTATTTGTCATAGGAGTTGTCGACAAGGCGGCACCGGGCGGGGATTCGGTGACCTGGAGGCCGCGGTCAGGGAGCGCCCCAGGGCCGGGCGCGCACCTGCCCGCCATCGGACGTCACCGCGGCAAGGGGGCGCCGGCGAGGACGAGGACGACGCCCACCGCGGCGGCGGCGAGCAGGGTCAGCACGGGTCCGCGGCGCAGGGCGAGCAGGAGCACGGCGGCGCCGGCGAGGACGCAGTACTGCCAGATCTGGGTGAGCGTCAGCGCCAGGGGGACGGCGGACCCGAGGATGGCGCCGATCGCGGCCGGGCCGGCACCGTCGAGGAACGCCCGGATGGCCCGGTTGCCGCGGAGCCGGTCGAAGCGGTGCGCGCCGAGCAGGATGAACGCGAACGACGGGCCGAACGCGACCGCCGAGGCGAGCAGGCCGCCGCCGAGGCCGGCCGCGGCGTAGCCGACGACGGCGACCGTCTGCACGACCGGGCCGGGCGTGATCTGCCCGAGAGCGACGGCGTTGAGGAACTGCGCGCCGGTCATCCAGTGGTAGTGGTCGACGGCGTCGGCGCGCATGAGCGGGATGATGACGAAGCCGCCACCGTACGACAGCGCGCCGACCTTGGTCGCCACCCACGCGACGGACAGCAGCACTCCCCCGCCGAGGCCGGCGGCGGCGAACACCGGCAGGCCGGGCGCCGGGCCGCGGCGGGACGGCGGCGGGACGCGCTGCGCGATCGCCTCGCCGATGCCGCACGCGATGAGCAGCAGCACCAGCCACGGCCCGATCGTCGCCGCCGCCACGACCCCCAGCAGCAGATACAGCGCCCAGCGCACCCGGCTGCTGTGCTGCGGCGCCCGGTGCCAGCCGGCGGGGATCAGGCTCACCCCGGCCTGCACGGCGACGGCGGCCACCGCCGCGCCGGCGCCCGCCCCCGCGGCCTTGATCCACACCGGTGGGTCGCCGCGCAGGAACAGCGCGGCCAGGGCGAGGATGACGATCAGGCCCGGGACGATGAACGCCGCGCCGCCGGCCAGCGCGCCGGCCCGGCCCCGCACCCGCCAGGCGCAGAAGATCGCCAGCTGGGTGGACGCGGGTCCGGGCAGCAGGTTGCAGGCGGCGATGGCGTCCTCGAACTCCTGCGCGTCGAGCCATTTGCGGTCCTCGACGCACAGCTTGCGCAGCAGGGCGATGTGGACCGGCGGGCCACCGAAGCCGAGGCAGCCGATCCTCCCCCACTCCTTGACCACGGTGCCCAGGCTCACCTGCGGCCGGGCGACCGCTGCGCTCACGGGGTGCCGGCCGGGTCGTCGAGGACGCCGCCGCGCAACGCGACGCCGGCTGCCCGGGGCCGGGCGGCCTCGGCGGCCTCGGCGGCCTCGGCGGCCTCGGCGGCCTCGGCGGCCAAGGTGTGCAGCAGGAAGTCGATCCGCTCGGCGAGCTCGCCGGCGGCGCGGTCGAACGCCGCGCGGCCGTCCGGGTCGGCGGCCGGGTCGGGCATGCTCCAGTGCGCGGCCTCCGGGGCGCCGGGGAACTCGGGGCAGACCTCGCGGACCCGGTCGCACAGCGTGACGACCCGGTCGAAGCGCCGGCCGGTGAACTCGTCGAGGTGCTTGGGGCGGGCGGCGCGCAGGTCGACGCCGCGCTCGGCCATGACGGCCACCGCGTCCGGGTGGACCGGTTTGGGCCGGCTGCCGGCGCTGAACGCCTCGACGGTGCCGCCCGACCGGTCGCGCAGGAGCGCCTCGGCCATCTGGGAGCGGGAGCTGTTGCCGGTGCAGAGGAACAGCACGCTCGCCGGGGCCGGTCGTGGCAGGGCCGGCGGCGCATACCGCAGGCCGGGATGCAGCGCGGCGCCGGTCGCGGCCAGCAGCCGACCGCAGCGGGCGAGGTCGAGCCGGTAGTAGATGTCGCGGCCGTCGGCGGCGCTGCGCCGGGTGCGGACGAGGTCGGCCCTGCGCAGCCGGCCCAGGTGATAGGACACGAGGCTCTGCTGCTCGCCCAGCAGCGCGGTGAGCTCCTGCACCTGCCGGTCGCTGCGGGCCAGCTCACCCAGCAGCCGCCAGCGCACCGGATGGCCGGCCGCCTCGACGAACACCGGAAGGTCCGTGCCGGCACCCCTGTCCCGCCCCACACCGGGAAGCATACATCAAACCGGTTTGATGGATTATCCCTCGGTACGGGGGTGCGGCTGCTCGAGCCGGTCCAGCCTGGTCCAGCGGGCCCAGCCGCGCTCGCGCATGAGGGCCAGCAGGTGCCGGGTGCGCGGCTCGGACTCGACGGCGAAGGCGTCCAGCAGGTCGAACGGGAGGTCGTCCGGCGCCTCGTCGCCGAAGCGCTCCCCGGCGGCCTCCGCCTCCTCGGCCATCGCGGCCATGATGTCGGCGACCTCCACCAGGCGCGGGTCGTCGCCGGTCGCGTCGCTGTCGAGCAGCTCCGACGCGAGGCGGTAGAGCCGCACGACGCGGGGGTCGTGCAGCTGCGCGAGTTTCGCGGGCATCCACCCGCCGATGTCGTCGGGCCAGCGGGCCGCCATCAGGATCCAGGCGTCCCGCTCGGTCTGCACGAGCCGTTCGGACGTGCCGAGCTCCCGCAGCCGCTGGAGGTAGCCGGCGACCTCCGGCGGCAGTGCGAGGCCGTCGCCGGCGGTGAGCCGGGCGATCTGTTCGCGGCTGGCCCGCAGGCGGTCGATCTCGCCGCGCAGGTCGGCGTCGATGCGCCGGACCGCCTCGGCGAAGGTGGCCGGGTCGGCCTCGAGCATCGCGCCGATCCGCGCGAGGGGCACACCGGCGTCGGCCAAGGTGCGGATCTTGATAAGGGCGACGACGGCCGTCGCGCCGTACCGCCGGTAGCCCGAGTCGTCGCGGCCGGGCTCGGGCAGGAGCCCGATCTGGTGGTAGTGCCGCACGGCGCGCACCGTGACGCCCGCGTACGCCGCGAGTTGACCGATCGTCAGCATGAGCGGATCCTGCCCGCGCCGGCTCAGGAGGTCCTGCGGCGGTAGGTGACGGCGGCGAGGACGTATGCCACGACGATGATCGTGGCGCACCAGCCGAGGGCGGTCCAGATGCCGGTGCCGACCGGCTGCGACGCGAGCAGCGCGCGGATCGCGTCGACGATGGACGTCGCCGGCTGGTGCTCGGCGAAGGCCCGGACCGGGCCGGGCATCGACGCGGTGGGCACGAAGGCCGAGCTGATGAACGGCAGGAAGATCAGCGGGTAGGAGAACGCGCTCGCGCCCTCGATGGACTTCGCGGTGAGGCCCGGGATCACCGCGATCCAGGTCAGCGCCAGGGTGAACAGGACCAGGATGCCCAGCACCGCCAGCCAGGCCAGCACGCCGGCGCCGGAGCGGAAGCCCATCAGCAGCGCGACGAGGACGACCATCGCGACCGAGATCAGGTTGGCGACCAGCGAGGTCAGCACGTGCGCCCACAGCACGGCGGACCGCGCGATCGGCATCGACTGGAACCGTTCGAAGATGCCGCCCCGCGTGTCCAGGAACAGCCGGTACGCGGTGTAGGAGATGCCGGAGGCGATCGCGATGAGCAGGATGCCGGGCAGCAGGTAGTTCACGTACGAGTCGGTGCCGGTCTGGATGGCGCCGCCGAAGACGTACACGAACATCAGCATGAGCGCGACCGGCATCGCCACGGTCGTGATGATGGTGTCCGGGCTGCGCAGGATGTGCCGCAGCGACCGTCCCAGCAGCACGGCGGTGTCGCCGGGGAAATGCCGGTTCACCGGGCACCGACCAGGGTGAGGAAGACGTCCTCCAGGGTCGGCTGCTTCTCGACGTACTCGACCTTGGCGGGCGGCAGGAGCTTCTTGAGGTCCTCGAGCGTGCCCTCCACGATGATCCGGCCGTCGTGCAGGATCGCGATCCGGTCGGCGAGCTGCTCCGCCTCGTTGAGGTACTGCGTCGTGAGCAGCACGGTCGTGCCGCTCTCGGCGAGCTGCCGGACCGCCTGCCACACCTCGAGGCGTCCCTCCGGGTCGAGCCCGGTCGTCGGCTCGTCGAGGAAGACGACCGGCGGGTCGCCGATGAGGCTCATCGCGATGTCCAGCCGGCGGCGCATGCCACCGGAGTACGTGCCGACCCTGCGGCCGCCCGCCTCGGTGAGCGAGAAGCGCCGCAGGAGGTCGTCGGCGACCGTGCGCGGGTTCTTGAGATGTCTGAGCCGCGCGACCAGGACGAGGTTCTCGCGGCCGCTGAGGATCTCGTCGACCGCCGCGAACTGCCCGGTGAGGCTGATCGACTCGCGGACGGCGGCGGCCCGCGTCGCGACGTCGAAGCCGTTGACCGTGGCCGTGCCCGCGTCCGCCTTCAGGAGCGTGGCGAGGATCTTCACGACCGTGGTCTTGCCGGCCCCGTTCGAGCCGAGCAGCGCGTAGACGCTGCCCCGGGCCACCTCGAGGTCGACGCCGCGCAGCACGTGCAGCCGCCGGTACGACTTCTCCAGGCCCCGCACGTGAATCGTTGGGGTGTCCATGCCGGGAGTATGGAGGGTTGACGCTGCGTCAGGGTCAACCCTCCATACTCCCGGGGCGTTAAGAAGCCGTCAAGGTCCGGGTGAGGTGCGTATGGATTTCATCAACGCCCCTGGGCACGTCAGACCGGCGGGGATTCACTTCGTTTGCGGCCGGCCCCGGCCGCGGAAACGACAAGGAGATCCCCTCGTGGCTGACCTGTGGTTCGTCCTGCTGACGATCGCGGCGTTCGCGGTCCTCGGCCTCGCGCTGCGGGCGGTGGAGCGGCTGTGAACGCCGAGAACCTCGTCGGTCTCATCCTCGCCATCGCCCTCACGGCATTTCTGGTGACGGCCCTGCTCTTCCCGGAGAAGTTCTGATGAGTCCCACCGCGGCGGGCGCGGTCTTCGCCGCCTCGCTGATCCTCGCCCTGGTGCTGGTGTACCGGCCCTTCGGCGACCACATGTACCGGGCGGTGACCTCGGCCCGGCACACCCGCGCCGAACGCCTCGTCCACCGGGCCGTCGGCGTGAACCCGGACGGCGAGCAGTCGTGGGGCGTGTACGCCCGCAGCGTCCTGGCGTTCTCGGTCGTGTCGATCCTCGCGCTGTACCTGTTCCAGCGGGTCCAGAACCATCTGTGGCTCAGCCTCGGCTTCGACCCGGTCGCACCGGACCAGGCGTGGAACACGGCGGTCAGTTTCGTCACGAACACCAACTGGCAGTCGTACTCCGGCGAGTCGACGATGGGTCACCTGGTCCAGATGGCCGGTCTCGCGGTGCAGAACTTCGCCTCGGCGGCCGTCGGCATCGCCGTCGCGGTCGCGCTGGTGCGGGGTTTCGCCCGCTCGAAGACCGACCAGCTCGGCAACTTCTGGGTCGATCTCGTGCGGATCTGCCTGCGGATCCTGCTGCCGGTGGCGGTGCTCGGGGCGATCCTGCTCATCGCCGGTGGCGTGGTGCAGAACCTCAGCGGCGGCACCCACGTCACCACCCTGGCCGGCGCCGGCCAGACCATCACCGGCGGGCCGGTCGCCAGCCAGGAGGTCATCAAGGAGCTCGGCACCAACGGCGGCGGGTTCTACAACGCCAACAGCGCCCACCCGTTCGAGAACCCGACCGGCTGGACCAACTGGCTGCAGCTGTTCCTGATCCTGCTCATCCCGTTCAGCCTGCCGCGCGTCTTCGGCCGGATGGTCGGCGACCGGCGGCAGGGCCTCGCCATCGCGGGCATCATGGCGATCCTCGCGATCGGCAGCGTCATCGCGATCAACGCCCTGCAGCTCGCGCACGGCGGGACGGTCCCCACCGCCGCCGGCGCCGCGACGGAGGGCACCGAGACCCGGTTCGGCGTCTCCCAGTCCGCGACGTTCGCCGCCGTCACCACCCTGACGTCGACCGGCGCGGTCAACTCCTTCCACGACTCCTACACGTCGCTCGGCGGCATGATCACCATGCTGAACATGATGCTCGGCGAGGTCGCGCCCGGCGGTGTCGGTTCCGGCCTGTACGGCATGCTCATCCTCGCCGTCATCACCGTCTTCGTCGCCGGTCTCATGGTCGGGCGCACCCCGGAGTACCTGGGCAAGAAGATCGGCGCCCGGGAGATCAAGTTCGCGTCGCTGTACCTGCTGACGACCCCGGCCCTCGTGCTCGTCGGTACCGCGACCGCGATGGGCTCGGCGGCGGCCCGGTCCTCGATGGCCAACCCGGGCGCGCACGGGCTGTCGGAGGTGCTGTACGCGTTCACGTCGGCGTCGAACAACAACGGCTCCGCGTTCGCCGGGATCAGCGTCAACACCACGTTCTACAACACGGCCCTCGGGCTGTGCATGCTGCTCGGCCGCTTCCTGCCGATCATCCTCGTCCTCGGCCTCGCCGGGTCGCTCGCCCGGCAGACCCCGGTGCCGCACTCGGCCGGGACGCTCCGCACGTACCAACCCCTCTTCATCGGCATGGTGGTCGCGGTGACGCTCGTCGTGGTCGCCCTCACCTACCTGCCGGCGCTCGCCCTCGGCCCGCTCGCGGAAGGCGTCCGATGAGCACCCTGACCGCCCCACAAGGAAGCGACATGACCGCCCCTGCCCCGCGCCGCGTCACCGGCGGCCTCCTGGACCCCCGGCAGCTGTGCAGGTCCACCCCGGACGCGCTGCGCAAGCTCAACCCGGCGACGCTGTGGCGCAACCCGGTCATGTTCATCGTCGAGATCGGCTCGGTCTTCACCACCGTCCTCGCCGTCGCGCACCCGAGCCTGTTCGCCTGGCTGATCACCGTCTGGCTGTGGCTGACCGTCGTGTTCGCCAACCTCGCCGAGGCCGTCGCCGAGGGCCGCGGCAAGGCCCAGGCCGAGACCCTCCGCCGGGCCAGGACCGACACCATGGCCCGGCGTCTCGTCGGCGCGGACCGGGTCGAGGAGCAGGTGCCGGCCGCGGCGCTGCAGCTCGGCGACGTCGTCGTGGTCGAGGCCGGTCAGGTCATCCCCGGCGACGGCGACGTCATCGAAGGCATCGCCTCCGTCGACGAGTCCGCCATCACCGGCGAGTCCGCACCCGTCATCCGCGAGTCCGGCGGCGACCGGTCCGCGGTCACCGGCGGCACGAAGGTGCTCTCCGACCGGATCGTCGTCAGGATCACCCAGAAGCCCGGCGAGTCGTTCATCGACCGGATGATCGCGCTCGTCGAGGGCGCCAACCGGCAGAAGACCCCCAACGAGATCGCCCTCAACATCCTCCTCGCGTCGCTGACCATCGTCTTCCTGCTCGCCGTCGCCACCCTGCAGCCCCTGGCGATCTACTCCAAGGGCGTGCAGGCGTTCGCGCCCGACAGCCTCGCCCTCAACGGCGACGGCGTCACCGGCGTCGTCCTCGTGTCGCTGCTGGTCTGCCTCATCCCGACGACGATCGGGGCGCTGCTGTCCGCGATCGGCATCGCCGGCATGGACCGCCTCGTGCAACGCAACGTCCTGGCCATGTCCGGCCGCGCGGTGGAGGCCGCCGGCGACGTGAACACGCTGCTGCTGGACAAGACCGGCACCATCACCCTGGGCAACCGGCAGGCCCGCGAGTTCCTCACCGTCGACGGGGTCACCGCCCGCGAGCTGGCCGACGCCGCGCAGCTGTCGAGCCTCGCGGACGAGACCCCGGAGGGCCGCAGCGTCGTGGTGCACGCCAAGAGCACGTACGGGCTGCGTGAGCGCAGCCCCGGCGAGCTGGCCGGCGCCACCTGGGTGCCGTTCACCGCGCAGACCCGCATGTCCGGGGTCGACGTCGAGGGACGGCAGATCCGCAAGGGCGCCGCGACCGCCGTCATGCAGTGGGTCCGCGAGCACGGCGGCCACCCCACCGGCGACGTCGGGCACATCGTCGACGCGATCTCCGGGGCCGGCGGCACCCCGCTCGTCGTCGCCGAACGCGTCGGCGACGGGCCGGCCCGCGCGCTCGGCGTCATCCACCTCAAGGACGTCGTCAAGCAGGGCATGCGGGAACGCTTCGACGAGATGCGCCGCATGGGCATCCGCACCGTCATGATCACCGGTGACAACCCGCTCACCGCGGCCGCCATCGCCAAGGAGGCCGGCGTCGACGACTTCCTCGCCGAGGCCACCCCCGAGGACAAGATGGCCCTCATCAAACGGGAGCAGGACGGCGGGAAGCTCGTCGCGATGACCGGTGACGGCACCAACGACGCCCCGGCGCTCGCCCAGGCCGACGTCGGTGTCGCCATGAACACCGGTACCAGCGCCGCCAAAGAGGCCGGGAACATGGTCGACCTCGACTCGGACCCGACGAAACTCATCGAGATCGTCGAGATCGGCAAACAGCTGCTCATCACCCGCGGCGCCCTGACCACGTTCTCCATCGCCAACGACATCGCCAAGTACTTCGCGATCATCCCGGCCATGTTCGCCGCGATCTACCCCGGCCTCGACACGCTCAACATCATGCGGTTGCACTCGCCGACCTCGGCGATCCTGTCCGCGGTCATCTTCAACGCCATCGTCATCGTCGCGCTGATCCCCCTCGCCCTGCGCGGGGTCCGGTACCGGCCCGGCTCCGCCGCGTCGATGCTGCGCCGCAACCTGCTCGTCTACGGCGCCGGCGGCGTCGTCGTGCCGTTCATCGGCATCAAAGCCATCGACCTCGTCATCCAGTTCGTCCTGTGAAGAATCGGGTTCTCCTGATGCGCCTCCCAGCCTGGCTCGGCCAGCACCTCGCCGCGTTCCGCGCCCTGCTCGTCCTGACCGCGCTGCTCGGCATCGCCTACCCGCTGCTCATGGTCGGCGCCGGCCGGCTGCCGGGCCTGTCGGGCCGGGCCGACGGTTCCCTCGTCGCCCAGGACGGCAGGACCGTGGGCAGCCGCCTCATCGGGCAGTCGTTCACCGACGCCGACGGTCGCCCGCTCGAGCGGTACTTCCAGTCCCGGCCGTCGGCCGCGGGCGACGGCTACGACCCGACGTCGACGTCGGCGAGCAACCTCGGCCCGGAGAACGTCGTCGACACCCACGGTGAGGGCGGCAAGCTGAGCCTGCTCACGCAGGTCTGCGCCCGCAGCAAGGCGGTCGGCGACCTCGAGGGCGTCGACGGCGGCCGCCCCTACTGCACCGCCGGCGGGGTCGGCGCGGTCCTCGCCGTGTTCCACCGGGACGGCGCGACGGGCCCGGTGACCCGCGTGGTGAGCCTCAACGAGACCGGCGGCGCCGGGCCGTTCGTCGCCACCTACGAGGGCGTCACGGTCGAGTTCGCCAGGCCCGGCGAGGACTACAGCAGGGGCGTCATCACCCCGGTCCGCGGTGGCGCGCCGGACCGGCCCGACGTCCCGGCCGACGCGGTCACCGCCAGCGGCAGCGGGCTCGACCCGCACATCAGCGTGGCCTACGCCCGCCTGCAGGCGCACCGCGTCGCCGCCGCCCGGGGCATGTCCCTGGCGGAGACGCAGCGGCTGATCGACCGGTACACCACCGGGCGGGTCCTCGGGTTCGCCGGCGAGCCCGGGGTCAACGTCCTGCAGCTGAACCTCGCGCTCGACGCGGGGCACCCGGTCCGCGACTGACCACGACCCGGCCCGCCGCGGTTCGCGGCGGGCCGGTCAACCCCGTCCGAGGACGGAGAAGGCACGGTGCGACATGGCGCGTGGAGAGTTGCGGGTGTATCTGGGTGCCGCGCCCGGGGTCGGCAAGACCTACAAGATGCTCGAGGAAGCCCGCCGCCGGCAGGAACGCGGCACCGA